>NZ_PSVN01000006.1:0-209101 GCF_002932235.1 Rathayibacter sp. AY1E3 | reverse complement strand
CCGGGGCGTCGGTGCGGGGGAACGGGTCAGACGACGCGCGGGTCGGACTCCTGGGTGTCGTCCTCGGGGATGTGGACGTCCTGGACGGTCACGTTGATCTCGGCGACCTCCATGCCGGCGATGTGCTGGATGGCGTCGGCGACGGCGGAGCGCACGTCCTCGGCGACCTTCTGCAGCGGCGCGGGGTACTCGGCGACGATGGTGATGTCGGCGGCGACCTGGCGCTCGCCGACCTCGACCTTGACGCCCTGGCCGCGGTCGTCGTTGCCGATCGCGCTGCGGATGGCGCCGATCGCTCGGGCCGCTCCTCCGCCGAGGGCGTGGACGCCCGGGACCTCGCGCGCGGCGATGCCGGCGACCTTGGCGATGACGCCGTCCTCGATCACGGTGCGTCCGGATCCGGTGCTGGTCTGACGGGTGGTGGTCGCGGTGGTCTCGGCCATGGTCTCCTCTTTCGCTCGGGGCCCGATCGCTCGATCAGGCGGGGTATGCAGGTAGGACGCTCCGTCGACGCCGAACGTCACGGTCGGATCCGCCCCGCCCAGGCAACTGCCAGAGAGGCGGGCCCGGCCGGGCCGGTCCTCTCAGGAACGCGGTCGACGCCCGTCGATTCGCCCTCGGCCCGGTGCTGTGGTGGCATGGAGCCGTGACCGACGCGACCGCCCCGCAGGCGCCCCTCCTCGATCGGACGGCCGCGCGCATGCGCCCGCGCGCCCTGCTCGTCCTGGCCCTGATCGGCGCGGTCGGCGGGACCCTGTCGGGCGCGTTCGGCGTCGGCGGCGGGATCGTGATGGTGCCGATGCTGATCGCGTGGGCCGGGATGGACCAGCGCCGCGCCTCCGCCACCTCGCTGCTCGCGATCGCTCCGACCTCGGTCGCCGGAGCGTTCGGCTACGCCCTCGCCGGCCAGGTCGCCTGGGTCCCGGCGGCGGTGATCGCGGCTGCGGCGATGCTCGGGGCGGTGGCCGGATCCTGGCTGCTCGCGCGGCTGCCTCTGGGCGTGCTGCGCTGGATGTTCGTGGCGCTGCTCGTGGCCGCGGCGGTGCGGATGGCCGTGTTCGGCTCGAACGACACCGGCGACGTCGCCGAGGGCTGGGGCGTGTGGCCCGGATTCGCCGGGCTCGGCATCGGGATGGGCGTCGCCTCCGGCCTCTTCGGCATCGGCGGCGGAGCGATCGCCGTGCCGGTCCTGGTCGGCGCCTTCGGGCTCGCGGACCTCCTGGCCAAGGGCACCTCGCTCGCCGCGATGATCCCGACGGCGGTCACCGGCTCGATCGCGAACGCCCGGCGCGGCCTGCTCGACGTGCGGGCGGGCCTCGTGGTCGGGCTCACCGCCACGGCGTTCTCCTTCGCCGGAGTGGCGCTCTCCTTCCTCCTGCCGGCGCGCGTGTCCGGGATCCTCTTCGCGGTCCTCCTCCTGCTCGCCGCGGTGCAGCTCGCCCTCCGCGGGCGGCGCCGCTGAGCCCTGCACGACGCGGACCCCCGCCGTCAACGCCCTGTCCGATCCGTCGCAGACGCTCGTAGCGTCGTCGCGATCGGGCGCGGGCCCGGAGGGGCGGGAGCACGATGGAGCAGCAGCAGCGCGAGCAGCAGCAGCAGCGCGAGCAGCAGGGCCGGCAGCAGCGGCGAGGGGGCGGCGCGAGCCTGCACCGGGACGTCGCACCCGGGGTGCACCGGCTCGAGCACGCCTGGACGAACCTCTACCTGATCGAGGAGGCGGGCCGGTTGACCGCACGTCGACCACCTCGGCGTCGCCCGCAGCCTCGTCCGGCGGGGCGTCCCCGTGCACCTGCACGCGGCCGACCAGCCGCTCGCCGCGCAGCCCTACTCCTACCGCCGCCAGCGCACCCCGTTCGTGTACCCGCTGCTGCACCCCTCCGCGATCCCGGTGCTCGGCGCGATGGCCCGTGCCGGGGCGCTCGCGGTGCCGCCCGTGCACGGGACGCTGCCGCTGACCGCCGGAGAGGTGCTCGACGTGCCCGGGTCGCCCCGCGTGCTCGCGACTCCGGGGCACACCGACGGGCACGTCTCGCTGCACCTGCCAGAGCGCGACGCGGTGATCGGCGGAGACGCGCTGGTCACGCTCGACCCCTACTCCGCGCGCACCGGCCCGCACCTGGTCGCGCGCGCCGCCACCGCCGACACGGCGCAGTCCCTCGACTCGCTGCGGGTCCTCGCCGGGACCGGGGCGCGGACACTCCTGCCCGGCCACGGCGCGCCCTGGCGCCTGGGCGTCGCGGCGGCGGCCGAGCTCGCGGCGCGGACGCCGATCGCCTAGGGCAGGCTCCGCAGGCCGCTCGGACGCCGGTGGCCTGCCTCCCCGGCCGACCCGGTCCCGCAGCCGTGACACCATCGGAGGTGATGTCGATCCCCGGTCCCGCATGAGCGCGGTCAGCTACCAGGCCGCGTCGATCCCCCTCCGCCTGGCCAGCGCCGGCATGGTCGTCGCCCTCCCCGTCCTCGCCGTCGAGCGTCTCGGCGACGTCGCGCTCGGCGGCGCCCTGACCGGAGCGGCGCTCTTCCCCGCCGTGATCGCCGCGCCGCTCGTCGGCACGGTGCTCGACCGGGTCCGCCGCCCCCGCCGGCTCCTGGTCGGCGCCGCGCTCACGACCGCCGTCGCCTTCGCGGTCGCCGCCTTCCTCGGCGAGGTGCCGACGCCGCTCATCGTGGTGCTGCTGCTCCTCGCGGGGCTCGCGACGCCCGTCTACATGGGCGGCATGTCGAGCTTCGTCACGAGCGCCATCCCGGAGCCGCGCCGCGCCTACGCGCAGGACTCGCTCTCGTACACGGTCGCCTCGATCAGCGGGCCGGCGATCGTGGGCCTCGCGGTCGGAGTCGGGGGAGCGCGGACCGCGATGCTCGCCATGGCGGTCCTCGCCCTCATCGGCGTCGTCGGGTCGCTCGGCCTCGCCATGGAGGCCCGTCCGGCGCCGACCGTCGGCGTGCTGCGGACGATCGTCGCGGGCGTCACCCACCTCGTGCGGCACCGTCCGATCGCGGTGGTCACCTCGGCGGGCACCCTCAGCCAGGTCGCGGGCGGAGCGGCGGGAGTCGCGGCGATCAGCCTCTCGGTGGAGCGGCTGGGCAGCACCGACGCCGCCGCGTGGATCCTGACCGCCTTCGCCGTGGGCGGCCTGCTCGGCGCCCTCGCCGTGGCGGCCCGCCGCTGGACCCGCCGTCCGCCGGCGTGGACCATGGGCGCCGCCTACATCGCGACCGGCGCCGTCCTCCTGGTCGCCGTTCCCGACCTGGGCGTCGTCGTGGCGGTCGCCGCCTTCGCGGTCGCGGGCGTCTTCACGGCCCCCTCGAACGCGGCGATGCTGCTGCTGCGCGACCAGGAGAGCCCCGCCGCCGTCCGCTCGCAGGTGTTCACGATCGGCGCGGGGCTGCGCTCCGCCGCCGCGGCCGTCGGCGCTGTGCTGGCGGGAGCGGCGTCCGGCCTCGGAGCCTCCTGGCTCGTCGTGGGGATCGCCGTGGTCTGGATCGGCTCCGGCCTGCTGCTGCGCCTGTTCCCCGCGCGCGACCGCGACTGACACCGGCCGCGCGCGGAGCGCTCGGCGGGACCGGCACCGCCGCGCGCGGAGATGGCGATCAGGCCGCGACGCCCGCCAGCGTGCCCGTGCTCGGCCCGTTCGGGTCGGTGATCATGCAGTTGATCGTGCGGTCGCCCGTGCCCCAGCTCTCGGCGGTCGGGTAGTAGTAGCTGAAGTCGTACGCCGAGTCCTGGTAGCCGATCCCGGTGAACGACTCGAACGCCGTGACGCAGTCGGTCTCGGCCTGCTCCGTCGCGACGGACTCGCCCGGGTACTCGTCGGCGTCGGCCATCGTCAGGTTCTGGAACACCTCGTAGACGTGCGGGTCGGTGCAGGGCACGGTCGGCACGTCGGTGACCTCGGTCGCCTCCTCGCTGAGCTCGCCGTTCAGGCAGTCGCCCACGCGCAGCTGGAAGACGTCGGTCGTCCCGCCCTCAGTGATCTCTCCGGTCTCGTCGTCGCGGGTCTCGCCTCCCATCAGGCCGTTCAGGCCCGAGCAGCCGGTCAGGCCGAGGGCGAGGGTCGCGCCGGCGGCCAGGACGAGGGCGGTTCTGCGGCGGTTCATGACGACTCCCGGGATCTGCTGCACGGAGGTGTTCCTGTGACGGCTCCCAGGCTAGGGGTGCCGGGCATCCGTCCCGAGGGGGATGCACTCGATCCGGATCTCCACTTTCCGGAGTAGCGGACGCTCAGCCCCGTCCGGTCGAATGGGGTCATGGCTCAGAAGACGGTCGCAGACCAGCTCATCGCTCAGCTCATCGACGCCGGCGTCTCCCGCATCTACGGGATCGTCGGGGACTCGCTGAATCCGATCGTCGACGCGGTGCGCCGCAGCGGCGGCTCCGAGAAGGGAGGCATCGACTGGATCCACGTGCGCAACGAGGAGGCGGCCGCCTTCGCCGCCGGCGCGGAGGCGCAGCTCACCGGGCGCCTCGCCGTCTGCGCCGGCAGCTGCGGCCCCGGCAACCTGCACCTCATCAACGGCCTCTACGACGCGCACCGCTCCTCCGCCCCGGTGCTCGCCATCGCGAGCCACATCCCCAGCAACGAGATCGGCTCGTCCTACTTCCAGGAGACGCACCCGGACAGGCTCTTCGTCGAGTGCTCGAACTACCGCGAGCTGATCTCGACCGCCGCCCAGGCCCCGCGGGTCGTCAACGCCGCGATGCGCAGCGCGGTCGCCCTCCGCGGAGTCGCCGTGGTCACCCTCCCCGGCGACATCGCCGAGCTGGAGGCGGTGGACGGCTTCCCCGCGTTCGTGCTGCCGTCGACGCCCGTCCTGGTCCCCGCCGACGCCGACGTCCGCGCCCTCGCGGCCGCGATCGACCAGGCGCGGACCGTCGCGATCTTCGCGGGCGCCGGAGTGCAGAACGCGCACGACGAGGTCGTCGCCTTCGCCGAGCTGGTGGGCGCGCCCGTCGGGCACAGCCTGCGCGGCAAGGAGTGGATCCAGTACGACAACCCCTACGACGTCGGCATGACGGGCCTCCTCGGCTACGGAGCGGCGCACGCCGGCATGCACGACGCCGACCTGCTCCTCCTCCTCGGCACCGACTTCCCCTACGAGCAGTTCCTCCCTGACGCCTCGAAGGTCGTGATCGCTCAGGTCGACAGCGACGCCTCGAAGCTCGGACGCCGCGTCAGCGTCGCGCACCCCGTCCACGGCGACGTGGCGGCGACCCTCACCGCGCTGACCCCGCTCGTGCAGCGGAAGGACCACCGCTTCCTCGACAAGACGCTGAAGAAGCACGAGAAGCTGGTCACCGGAGTCGTCGGGAAGTACACCGAGGTCGGCACGCGCAGCCCGATCCACCCCGAGCTCGTCGCGTCCACGCTCGACGGCCTGCTCTCCGAGGACGCGATCGTCACCGCCGACACCGGCATGGGCAACGTCTGGCAGGCCCGCTACATCACCCCCAACGGGAAGCGGCGCCTGCTCGGCTCGTACATGCACGGCTCGATGGCGAACGCGCTGCCGCAGGCGGTCGGCGCGCAGCTCTCGCACCCCGGTCGCCAGGTCGTCTCGCTGAGCGGCGACGGCGGGCTCTCGATGCTGATGGGCGAGCTGGTCACGGTCGCCGCCTACCGGCTGCCCGTGACGATCGTCGTGTTCAACAACTCCACGCTCGGGCTGGTGAAGGTCGAGATGCTGGTCGACGGCTTCCCGGACTTCGCCGTCGACGTGCCGATGGTCGACTACGCGAAGGTGGCGGAGGCGATCGGCATCCGCGGCATCCGCGTCGAGGACCCGCGCGACGTGGAGGAGGCCCTCCGGTCGGCGCTCGCCGACGGCGGCCCGGTCCTCGTCGACGTGGTGACGGATCCGCTCGCCCTCTCGCTCCCGCCCACGATCACGGGCGCGCAGGTGAAGGGCTTCGCGCTGGCGGTCTCGAAGATCGTGATGAACGGAGGAGCGGGCGAGGCCGTCGCGCTGGCCCGCACCAACATCAAGCACGCCCTCCGATGATCGACGCCCGGGCGCTCGCGAGCGGCACCTGGTTCGTCCGGGGCTCCTCGCTGCCGCTCTGGCGCTCGCGGTCGGGGGTGGCGATCACGTACGCGCCGCTCCCGACCGGCGGGATCGGCGACGTCGTCAGCTGGCGCGGCCGCACGCGCTCGCACTACGTGGTCGGGATCGACACCCCCGACCCGCACGATCCGTCCGGCTTCCGCTGGCGCGGCGTCGAGCCGCTGACCCTCCTCGCCCGCAGCCGCTGGTCGTTCGTCGCCGCCGACGAGGAGGCGGGCTGGGCGCTCACCCGCTTCGCCCGGACGCCGTTCACGCCCGCCGGCGTCGACGTGTACGTCCGCGAGCCGCACCCGGCCCGCGGCGTCCTCGCGGCGGCGCTCGCCGCCTGCGCCGCCGACCCGCGCACGTCCGCGCTGCGCCCGCGCCTCTTCGAGGTCGCGCCCTGATTCCTCAGCGCGCGCTCTCCCGTGAGGCGTCACGAACGGTCGCCACCCCGCCCGGATGACGACCGTTCGCGACCCCTCGGCGGTCGTCGATGCGGGGACCGTTCGGCGAGTGCTCGTCGCAGGCGCTCGACGGAGCGCTCGGGGTGGGGGACGAACTCGGCGCCGACGATGCGGACGACGCGGACGCCGATCGAGGCGAGGTCGTCGTAGCGGCCGAGGTCGCGCGCGAAGCGCCGGTTGCTGGTGCGGTGATCGTCGCCCTCGTACTCCCACGCGACCCGCTCCGCGGGGTACCAGCCGTCCGGCCGCCCGACGAAGACCCCGTCGGAGTCGAACAGCGGCTCCTGCAGCACCGGCTCCGGGAGCCCCGCCTGCACGGACGCGAGCCGGAACCGCGACTCCTGTCGCGACTCCGCCCCGTCGCGCACCAGAGCGAGCGCGGCGCGGAGCCGCACCGAGCCCCGACCGCGGAAGGACGACACCCGCTCCCGCAGGTCGGGCAGCGGCACCCAGGGCCGTTGATCCGCCGGATCGCCGACGACCGGCGTGCGCACCAGCGCGTCGCCCACCGCGACGAGGTCGTCCGGCTCGAGGAGCGCGGAGAGATGGCAGAAGAGCGAGGCCGGATCGGTGAGGGGCAGTCCGCGGCGCAGGACGCGGCGGACGTCGGGATCGGCGAGGGCGTGGCCGACGACGTTCCGGTGCCGGGGAGCGCGTCCCGGCCGGCGGACGCTGACGTGCACCGGCTCGTCCGCAGCGGCGGGCGGGAGGTCGAGCGGCCAGAGCCGCGCCGCCGTCACGTGGCTCAGGAGAGCCTCCGGACCGACCAGCGCGAGGAGCGCCTCCGCGCGCAGGCGCAGGTCGGGGTCGGGGTCGGCGGTGCGGACGCCGTGGAACGGCCGGTGGAGGTCGGAGCTGCGGAGCCGCCCGCGGCTCACTCCGCTCGCGCGAGCGTCAGCGACGGTGAAGGCGCGGCCGCGGAGTCCGATCGGAAGCGGCGAGGGATCGTGCATCCGGCCACTGTCCCGCCTCCCGATCCTCGTGAACCGGTTCTCCACAGGTCGGATCCTGCGCCCCTCCCGCTCGACCGCGTCCAGGCGTCACGAAGGGCCGTCACCCTGCCCGGATGACGACCGTTCGTGACGCCTCGGCGGGCCCCTGAAGCCCGCCGGGCGCGTCACTCGCCGAGCGTGATCGCCTGCGCCTCGACGAGCTCGGGCTCGGGCTCGTGGGCGTCGGCGCGGGCCAGGGTGCGGCGTCCGAGCAGCACGATCAGCGCGGCGACGGCGACGGCTCCGGCTGCGGCGTACATCGGGAAGGCCGGCGAGATCGCGGCGGCCAGGGCGGAGGCGGCGGGCGGGGCGATCGCGCCGCCGAGGAAGCGGACGCCGGAGTAGGCGGACGAGGCGACCGAGCGGGGCAGGTCGGTCGCCTCCATCACGCACTCGGTGAGCACCGTGTTGACGACTCCGAGCAGCAGGCCGCCGACGATGATGCAGACGATCAGGCCGACACGGGACGAGATCACGAGGCCGCCGGCGATCAGGTCGAGCGCGAGCAGCAGCAGCACCGAGCGCAGCACGACGGTGCGCGGGAGGCGCCGGGTGAGCAGCGGAGCGACGAACACGGAGGTGACCGCCACGCCCAGGCCCCAGCCGAAGAACGTGAAGCCGAGGCCCATCTCGTCCAGCCCGAGCGGGTAGGGCGTGTAGGCGAGCAGCACGAAGAAGCCGATGTTGTAGAACAGGGCGGCGCCCGCCAGCGTTCGGATGGCCGGGACCTTGAGGGCCGCGAAGGGCGCCGAGAGCGGAGTCGGAGAGGGCTTGGGGCCGTCCTCGCGCAGGAGCGTCGCGATGGCGATGAAGCCGACGGCCATCAGCACGGCGGTCCCGAAGAACGGGCCGCGCCACGAGACGCTGCCGAGGAGCCCGCCGAGCAGCGGGCCGATGGCGATGCCGATGCCCAGCGCGGCCTCGTAGAGCACGATCGCCGCGGAGGAGCCTCCGCTCGCCGCGCCGACGATGGTCGACAGGGCGGTCGAGATGAACAGCGCGTTGCCGAAGCCCCAGCCCGCGCGGAAGCCGATGACGCCCTCGACGCTGCCCGCCGTGCCGGCGAGCGCGGCGAACACCACGATCAGCACCAGGCCGATCATGAGGGTCTTCTTGGCGCCGATGCGGCTGGAGAGCCAGCTGGTGAAGAACATCACGACGCCGGTGATGACGAGGTAGCTCGTGAAGAGCAGCGAGGTCTCGGTCGGAGTCGCCTGCAGGCTCTCGGCGATGGCCGGGAGGATCGGGTCGACCAGGCCGATCCCCATGAAGGCGATCACCGCGGCGAAGGCGACGGCCCAGACGGCCAGCGGCTGCTTCAGGATCGAGCCCTGGGCGGGCGAGTGGGGGGAGGTGGTCACGGCGTGGAGCCTTTCTCGGGGGAGGAGGGGACGGGGGTGCCGGCGATGCGGGCGACGCGGGCCTCGACGAGGGTCGCGGCGCGCTCGAGGGCGAGGCGGTCGTCCTCGTCGAGGTCCTCGAACAGCGGGGCCAGGGCGGCCTCGAGGCGGAGACGGTGCTCGGCGAGGGCGTCGAAGCCGGCGGGAGTGCCCTCGATCAGCCAGGCGCGGCCGTCGCCGGCGTCGTGGACGCGGCGGATCCAGCCGGCCTCGTCGAGCCGGGCGATGATGCCGGTCATCGTCGGCTGGGTGACGCGGACCCGCTCGGCGAGCTCGCCGAGGCGGGAGGGGGAGGCGGTGCGCAGCTCGGCGAGCGTCGACCAGACGGCTCCGGACTGCGCGCCGAGCCCGGTCGCGCCGCTCGCCCGGCCCGCGAACCGCGTGAGGGCGGTGGCGGCGGAGGCGAGACGCACGGGGGCACTGGGATCGGGCACGAGAAACAATATAGCATGCCTATGTAGTTAGATGGAGGGCGCTCCGAGCCCACCCTCCATCGGGCGCACTCACTGATGTTCTCCTCCGCTTCTGTGACAGGATCGTCCGTATTCGCGCGTCCACTCCCGCGATCACCGACGGAAAGAGAAGTCATGTCCCCGAGCGAGCACGACGTCGTCGTGATCGGAGCCGGTGCCACCGGACTCACCGCGGCGCTCCGGCTGCAGCAGCACGGACTCGACGTCGTCGTCGTCGAGGCGCGCGAGCGCGTGGGCGGGCGGCTCGAGACCCGCGTGGTCGACGGGCAGCTCCTCGAGCTCGGCGGCCAGTGGGTCTCGCCGGACCAGACGGCGCTCCTCGAGACCCTCGACGAGCTCGGCCTCGGCACCTACTCCCGCTACCGCGAGGGCGAGAGCGTCTACATCGGCGCCGACGGCTCCGCCCGCCGCTTCACCGGCGACATCTTCCCGGGGAGCGAGCGCACCGAGTCCGAGATCTCCCGCCTGATCGAGGTGCTCGACCGCCTCGTCGCCGAGACCGATCCGGCGGCGCCGTGGACGCACCCGCTCGCCCGCGACTACGACCGCGTCACCTTCGCCGCCTGGCTGGAGCGGCAGAGCGACGACGAGGAGGCGCGGGCCAACATCGCCCTCTTCCTCGCCGACGCCATGCTCACCAAGCCGGCGCACGCCTTCTCCCTCCTCCAGGCGCTCCTCATGGCCGCGAGCGCGGGGAGCTTCAGCAACCTGGTCGACGCCGACTTCATCCTCGACAAGCGCGTGATCGGCGGCCTCCAGCAGGTCCCGGAGCGGCTCGCCGAGCGCCTCGGCGCCGAGCGCGTCCTGCTCGGGCACCCGGTCCGCTCCGTCCGCTACGGCGACGACGGGGTCGAGGTGCGCGCCGACGGCGTCGTCCTCCGCGCCCGCCGCGCGATCGTCGCCGTGCCGCCGAACCTCGTCGGCCGCATCTCGTTCGACCCGCCGCTCCCGCGACTGCGGCAGCAGGCCCTGCAGCACCAGTCGCTCGGCCTCGTGATCAAGGTGCACGCCACCTACGCCACGCCCTTCTGGCGCGCCGACGGCCTCTCCGGCACCGCGTTCAGCCCGCACTCGCTCGTGCACGAGGCCTACGACAACTCGAACCACGGGGAGGAGCGCGGCACCCTGGTCGGCTTCGTCTCGGACGAGAAGGCCGACCGCGTGCTCGCGCTCGACGAGGCGGAGCGGAAGGCCGCGATCCTCGACTCGCTCGCCGCCTACTTCGGCCCGGCCGCACTCGATCCGGTCGTCTACTACGAGAGCGACTGGGCGTCCGAGGAGTGGACGCAGGGCGCGTACGCCGCGAGCTTCGACCTGGGCGGGCTGACCCGGTACGGCGCGCTGCAGCTGGAGCCGGTGGGTCCGCTCCGCTTCGGCACGAGCGACCTCGCCGCCGAGGGCTACCAGCACGTCGACGGCGCCATCCGCGTCGGCAGGCGCCTGGCACAGGAGATCATCGACGAGGACGGCGCGACCGCACCGGCCCCCCACAGCGAAGGAGCACAGCCCGCATGAGCACCCACTACGCCGTGATCGACCCGGCCACGGGGGAGACCCTCCGCGAGTACCCGACCCTCGGTGACGCCGAGCTGACCGCGGCGATCGGCTCGGCGCAGGACGCGTACTCCTCGTGGTCGCGGACCGTGCCCGTCGCGACCCGCGCGGCGCTGATCGCCCGCGTGGCAGAGCTGCACGTCGAGCGCGCCGACGAGCTCGCGGCGATCATCGTCCGCGAGATGGGCAAGCCGCTCGACCAGGCGCAGGGCGAGGTCGGCTTCGCCGCCGACATCTACCGCTACTACGCCGAGAACGGCGAGGCCTTCCTCGCCGACGAGCCGATCGAGCTCGCCGAGGGCACCGGCTCCGCGCTGATCCGCCGCGCCGGGCTGGGCGTGCTCCTGGGCATCATGCCGTGGAACTTCCCCTACTACCAGGTGGCCCGCTTCGCCGGCCCGAACGTGGTCGCGGGCAACACGATCCTGCTCAAGCACGCGCCGCAGTGCCCGGAGTCGGCCGCCGCCATCGCCGACATGTTCCGCACCGCGGCCGAGGAGCTGGGCGCGCCCGCCGGCGTCTACGTGAACCTCTACGCCACGAACGAGCAGGCCGCGACCGTCATCGCCGACCCCCGGGTCCAGGGCGTCTCCGTCACCGGTTCCGAGCGGGCCGGCGCGGCCGTCGCGGAGCTCGCGGGCCGACACCTGAAGAAGGTCGTGCTCGAGCTCGGCGGCTCCGACCCGTTCGTGCTCCTGTCGACCGACGACCTCGACAAAGCGGTCGAGGACGCGGTCGCCGCGCGCCTGGACAACAACGGCCAGTCCTGCAACGCCGCGAAGCGCTTCATCGTGATCGACGAGCTGTACGACGCGTTCGCCGAGAAGTTCACGGAGGCGTTCACCCGCGCCCAGCCGGCCGATCCGTTCGCGGAGGGCACCCTCCTCGGCCCGCTCTCCTCCTCCGCCGCGACGGAGCGCCTCGAGGCGCAGCTGGCGGCCGCGCGCGAGCAGGGGGCCACCGTCCGCGCCAGCGGCGAGGTGACCGGCAACTTCTTCCCGCCCGCCGTGCTCGAGGGCGTCACGCCCGAGATGGACGCCTACCGCGAGGAGTTCTTCGGCCCCGTCGCCGCGCTCTACCGCGTCCGCGACGAGGACGAGGCGATCGCCCTCGCGAACGACACCCCCTACGGCCTCGGCTCCTACCTCTACACGACCGACCAGGAGCAGGCGCTGCGCCTGGCGGACCGGATCGACGCGGGCATGGTCTGGATCAACCTCGTCCTCGGCGACGCGGCCGAGCTGCCCTTCGGCGGTGTGAAGCGCTCGGGCACCGGCCGCGAGATGGGCCGCCCCGCCCTCGAGGAGTTCGTGAACAAGAAGCTCATCCGCATCGCGTGAGCGAGGCGGCGAAGCGCCTTGCTGTGGTGACCTTAATTGGTGCGCGCCTGCCATCCAGCAGTTACATCAATCGAACTGCCACAAGTCCCGATTGGCGATTGCTCGGACTACTTCTGGTTGATGCTCGCGCTGAATTGTGGTGACCGCCGTCTGAACGACCTCAAGTGGATAAGCTAAAGCGTCATTCACGATAATTTTTGCGACCGAGAAAGGCATATCGTGGCACAAGCGCTCGCGTAGGACGCTCTGACGCTTGTACTCATGCGGTACAAGTTTGTTCTCGCGTAAGTGGGCGAGCCAGTTCTTCCACTGGGCCTGCTTTACAGAAGCCCAGCCGGGGAAGCTCTCTAGCTTACGTATGTTTTGCTGAATCGAGAGGAATAACACAAAAAAATCATCTTCACGCAAAGATTTTGGCAACAATTCGTACTGCTCACTCCCAAAAGCAAGGAACACAACCTTCGCCAGTTTCGTAGAAATACCCGAAGGAATTTTGACAGGCGTACGGCGTTTCCCTCCTCTCTCAAGCCGAGCCCTGTCAGCTTCCTGTAGAACACTACAAAGACGCTCGTAATTGTCTTCAGACAAGCCTTCAACTGCTTCCCCGATTAAGGAAAGCGATTGCTGCACTTGCCCACTTGAACCCCACGCTAAGAGTAACGCAAGCCAAAAGAGATGCCTTCTTGAATCATTTGAAGCCATTCTTTCACCCCACCACTGCTGTCGGCCCCGCCAAAGTCGGGCCTTCGCTGCTTGTGAGACGAGCGAACGCAGATCTATGTCCTCATCGGACTTAACTGATTTTACGTCGAAACGGCCTACTCCTAGAATCGCCGCCTGCTGAATCGACCAACACTCGCCAAAAGCGGACGACAACGCGGCAAGATGTTCCTCGAGCATGTCGCCAAGGTTCCTATGCGATGAGTTGAGATCTGATGCGGCGAGCGAAGGGACCGCATCGAGAGCAGCGCGCAGTTTGCTGGGAATTACTGCAGCTTCACTTTCAACGCCGCGCTCAAAATGGATCGGGAATGGTCTTGAAAGAACGCGCGAGAGTCTCCCCAGATCGTCGGGCCTTCCGAGGTACGGAGTCCTGCCCCAAAGTAGAACCTCTTGAGCGCCAATCTTCGCAAGCTCGGGATGAGCCGTGAGATCAAGTAGCGGATCCGCTAATACAGCGTTGGCTCGTGCGCGGACCTCTGCTTCAGTAAGGTCGCGATCAAAAACGTAAGCGTCTATGTCGTCGGTTGCCATGGAAGCCACTGCGCCACTCATTGCCGCGATGCGGATGCGGTGCGTCACCTCGGATCGATCTGCTTCCGCAATCCAATGCGAAAACTGCGTGCTCAACTCTCTCCCGCCGTTGCGGCGGAGCAGAATGCACACGGCCGCATTCGGCTTTGCGTCCTGGGCAGAAATTTGCTCCTCGAAAATCTTGAGTGCCAGACGATTCTGACCACACTCTTCAGGAAGCTGAATGACGTCATAACCACTCAGGCGTCCAATTGCCGCTAGTCGAACTCCTAGCGTGTCAAAAGTATGGTCAACTACATCCTTCTGAATATACTTTTTTGCGCTAAAAATGCGGTCAGTGAGTAGTGCGGCGCCTACCGCGCGAACGTTGATACTGGCGGAAACGTCTTTCGTACCAATCATCTCCTTAAGGCTTGCCGACAGAGAGCCGACCTCCCCTGGCTCCCAGAAACCAGCATAAAAACGAAGGACGTTAGACCAATAAGGGTTGGCGGCCATCGCTTCAAATCGCTCAAGACGATCGCCATGAACAACCTTCACTCGATAATTGCTGACAGGCGCTGATGAATAGAGATACTTAGCTGCAAAATACTCGCGCAGTGGTTGCACTTCAAACTCATACCGCCCTCCGACCCTCTGAACTAGGACATAAATTCGTTCAAGCCCTCTATCAAATAGGTCGCCGACAATCGAGCGGTCGTGATCTGCCGCCATTAAGTAGTTTTCGACCAATGCCAAAAGGTCACTCTGTTGAATGCTCCCGGCAGTCCGGTCGGCTTCCGCTGAACTTTGTAATTCCCAAGCGAGATAAGCTACAATTTCGAGTAGTAGAGTTTTATGCACGCGGACCACATCGTCCTTCTCGGCTTCACGTGTCATAAACAAATTAACATACTCGCGATAGAGGTCGGTTCGAACGTCCGGAAGAGAATGACCAACCGAAAAAATGAGAGTTAGCAGAATTGTAAGCTGCATCGGATTTGTAGTCAGCTGCGCTACATGCGGTACGTCCAACTTCTCTAACAGGATTTTTTGCACTTCGGCTGCGCGACTCGCGCTGAGTTTTTTTGCAGAGGCCCACTTTTCTGCGTATTGAATAATCGTACCGTCGTCAAGTGGCGCCAGATCGTACCGAGCAAATTCGGACAACATGCGGGGCGCTTGGTTCAGCTGCGCAGGTCGGCTCGTCACAACAACTTGAATTTGAGCCCCGGATTCCTCTAAGCGATTTATTCCCGAAAGCAAGCGATGAATGACATCATCGCGCTGCTTCGCATCGGCAACTTCATCAAGGCCGTCGAAGAAAAGGATGGAAGGGGTCTTCTGGAGAACGCTACGAACGTCGTCGACGGTGAAATCGTCAGAGTTTCCGAGCGTCCTAATGAGAGTGGCGAGAAAGCGCTCCAGAGTTCGCTGCGGCTCTCGCGACTCGGCTAACTGTCCCAAAAAATCATTGCCGGCGAAGAAGGCCGCCAAGTCGCGAAGATCTATCTTGATCGGGAAACGAAATGGTGAGTCGCGATGTTTTTGTGGGATGGAACTCAGAAAGGTTTGCTTATCGAGGAATCGAGCCCGGTGTACCTGGCAGACATACTGAGCAAGAGTGGACTTGCCTTGTCCCGGCGCCCCTTGAATTACAACTTTTGGGGTCAGTGTCTGGATGCGTTGCGAAAGGAGAAGGTCCGCCGTATTCAACGCGTACATGCCGCGGCTCGCATATTGTGGCCGTCTCCGTTGAGTTCTGAAAGGTAGCATCTGCTGCATGGCAGCAGTCAGCTCTTCAGATTTTGCCCGATAAGCCTTTTCGGGCGCCCCAAGGACGATACGTGTGACATCCGTGGGAACATCCACAAATAGAGATGACAAGCTATTGGACAAATCTACCTGTCTAAACTTGACTTCTCCATCCGATCTAAACTGATCGGCTGCAAAACTTTTGAGGGTCGCTGAGATCTGGTCTGAACGAGAACCAAGGTGTGCGTCGATTACAAGTGATAGTGCGGCCGCACCAGTCAACAGGCCGGGATAGCTCAGTTTGAGGTCATTAGCGCCATCAAGCCTTCGGCTCAGGTCGTCCCGCCAAAGGATCATTGCGTCGACTGGGCAATTATTTTTGAGCCACTCCTGTGCCCTGTCGATTCGGCCTACATCTAAATGAGATGTGCCACGGGCGTTCGTCACCATGACGTACTTTCCTACGGCACGTTTACGGAGATTCTCAATCTTCGGCAGTTCGAGTTTTAGGGCAGCAATCAACCAGTCGGCGTTATCCTCTTCGTCGCTGCGCTTGAACTTGATCTGAGCTACTGTATGAGGTAACGATCCGTCTCCTCTGCTCAATGCGTCGCGGCCTCCGTCAGGCTGACCGACGGGAAAGCATTGAAGATCCGAGTACTCCTTGAGTAAGAGAGCCTGGCAGAATGCCTGGAAGTCCTCTGCCCCAAGCTGCTCAAAAAGATAGTCCATGGCACGGTCTCCGGGTTCGTCAGCTGGAAACCCTAGCCTAGGGGTAATGGATTCTCAGAGCGAGTTATCGATTAGGGTGAGGATAGGTCGTGTTCAATCCCTTGGTGTGAGAGTTTTCGCCACCATCGAAACTGGTCCGAGTTCATGACTTGAGTAGCTCTTGGGACTTCGCCCATACGAGGGTGCGTGGTCGCGCTGTCACGGGCATCTGCGGGAGCCTACGGCAGGGAAGTATGGGTTTGGCTCAAGAAGACCTACAGCGTGGGCGGGGCCCCGGAGTCGATCCGGAGCCCAGCCCGCAGCCGCTCGGCCTGCGCCCGCTCACTTCTTCGTCAGCGACGACTCCTTGTGCGCGGCCTTCGCGTCGGTCTTGTCGCTCTGCACGATCCAGTAGGGCTCGTCGTCCGAGGCGTTGAACTTCTGCCCCTCGAACTGGAACTCCTTCGTCTTCTTCTCGACCAGCTCGCCGTGGGTCTCGCCCTGCGAGGTGTTCCAGCTGATCTTGTCGCCCTTCTTCACGAGGCGGCTCCTCTCTCTCGATCGCGCCGGAGCGCGGTGGTCCCCTCGCGCGGAAGCGCGATGGTGGTGGTGACGTCGACGATCGCCGGAGCGGCGGGCGCCGACGAGAAGCCGAACCGCACGGGCGGCGAGAGCGGGCGCAACGGGCCGAGGTCCTCCTCCGCCAGCACCGCGTGGACGCCCTCGACGCGGCGGATCGCCCGCACGCCGTAGTACTCGCGGCGTCCGTGCCCGGCCGACCCGGCCGTGCTGACCCCGCGGACGAGCAGGGAGGCGACCGGCGAGATCGCGGTCAGCCATGCCGGGTGCTCGGCGAGCGGTCGCGGAACGATCCGCAGCAGCCGGCCGAGCGCAGTGAGACCGCCGAGCTCCAGTCGCACCGCGAGCGGTCCGGCCGCGACGGACAGGCCGCCCGCGATCCTCCGCCACGACACCGGCGTGATCCGCACCTCGTCGAACGCGTACGTCGACCCGATGAAGTCCGCGACCTCGCGGGTCGGTGCGATCAGGAGGCGGTGGCCGTCGCCGTCCTCGACCATCGCGTCGGCGAACGGGCCGAAGGGGGTGTCCTCCCAGAGGCCCAGCACGATCCTCGTGCCCGAGGACGTGCCGAACCCCGCGATGCGCCCGCCGAAGCGGAGGAGCCGCGGGGTCCGGCCGGTCATCAGGAGGCCGAGCGCAGCAGCGTGAACGAGCCGTCACGGACGATCAGCGTGGTGACCTCGCCCTCGACGACCTGCTCCGGGTCGCTCGAGGCGGCCAGCGTCCACTCGGCGCCGGGCGCCTCGGGAACGGTGAACTCGACGCCGTTCTCCGCCGCGTTCAGCAGCAGGGCGAAGCTCGCGCTGCCCTCGTGCTCGAACACGAAGGTGATCGAGCGGGCGTCGGGGTTGTCCCAGTCCTCGTCGGCGAAGCCCTGCGCGTCGGAGCGGAGGATGTCGACCGTGTCGGGGCCGCCGTCGCCGGGGGCGCGGCGGAACCACTTCGGGCGCAGCGCCGGCTCCGCGGCGCGGAGGGCGATCAGCTCGCGGGTGAAGGCGAGCAGCTCGCGGTCCGCGTTCTCCCAGTCGAACCACGAGATCTCGTCGTCCTGGCAGTAGGCGTTGTTGTTGCCGCCCTGCGTGCGGGCGATCTCGTCGCCGCCCAGGATCATCGGCACGCCGGCCGAGAGCAGCAGCGTCGCGAGGAAGTTGCGGCGCATGCGGTCGCGGCGCTCGTTGACCGCCTCGTTCTCGGTCGGGCCCTCGGCGCCGTTGTTGGAGGAGCGGTTGTCGCTCTCGCCGTCGTTGTTGTCCTCGCCGTTGGCCGCGTTGTGCTTGCGCGAGTAGGCGGTGAGGTCGGCGAGGGTGAAGCCGTCGTGCGCGGTGACGAAGTTGATGCTGGAGACCGGCGAGCGGCGGTCGGCCTCGTACACGTCGGGGGAGCCGAGGACGCGCTGCGCGGTCGTGCCGAGCACCGAGTCGGCGCCGTTCCAGAAGTCGCGCACGTCGTCGCGGAACTTCCCGTTCCACTCCGACCAGTCCGCGGGGAAGCCGCCGACCTGGTAGCCGGCGGTGTCCCACGGCTCGGCGATCATCTTGACGGGCGCGAGCACCGGGTCCTGCGCGATCAGGTCGAGGAAGGCGCTGTGCACCTCGGCCTCACCGGTCTGGCGGGTGAGGGTGGTGGCGAGGTCGAAGCGGAAGCCGTCGATGTGCATCTCGGTCACCCAGTAGCGCAGCGAGTCCATGATCAGGCCGAGCGCGGCCGGGTGCGCGACGTTGAGGCTGTTGCCGGTGCCGGTGGTGTCGAAGTAGTTCGCGCGGTCCTCCTCCACCAGTCGGTAGTAGGAGCCGTTGTCGATGCCCTTGAACGAGAGCGTGGGGCCCTTGTCGTTGCCCTCGGCGGTGTGGTTGTAGACCACGTCGAGGATGACCTCGAGGCCGGCCTCGTGGAACGCCTTGACCATGGCCTTGAACTCGTCGACCTGCGAGCCGTCGTCCCCGGCGTGCGAGTACTCGTTGTGCGGCGCGAAGAAGCCGAGGGAGTTGTAGCCCCAGTAGTTGCGCAGGCCCTTCTCCTCGAGGTGCGAGTCCTGCACGAACTGGTGCACGGGGAGCAGCTCGACCGAGGTCACGCCCAGGTCGGTGAAGTGCTTGATCGCGGCGGGGTGCGCGAGGCCGCGGTAGGTGCCGCGGATGTCCTCGGGCACGTCGGGGTGCAGCTTCGTGAAGCCCTTCACGTGCACCTCGTAGACGACGGTCTCCTCGAGCGGGATGCGCGGCGCGGTGTCGCCGCTCCAGTCGAAGGAGTCGGGGTCGGTGACGACGCAGCGGGGGACCGCGTGCGCGGAGTCGGCGTCGTTGCGGGAGTCGGCGTCCTCGTAGAACTGGCCGAAGACGTCCTCGGACCAGGTGTACGAGCCCTCGATCGCGGTGGCGTGCGGGTCGAGGAGGAGCTTGGCGGCGTTGTGGCGGAGGCCGTTGGCGGGGTCCCAGGGGCCGTCGACGCGCAGTCCGTAGCGGGTGCCGATGCCCATCTCGGGGACGAGGCCGTGGAAGACGTGGCCGGTCCGCTCGGTGAGGGCGACGCGGGTCTCTGCTCCGGACTCGTCGAAGAGGCAGACCTCGACGCTGTCCGCGGTCTCGGAGTAGACGGCGACGTCGGCGCCGGCGTCGCCGCGGAGGGAGACGCCGAGGGGATACGGGAAGGAACGGGGGGATGCGGGCATGCGTCCATCCTGACCGGGCGGCTCCGGGAGCTTCGCGCCCTTGTCGCCGCGCCCGCCTCCCGCTAATCTTCCAGGCCCTCCCTTCGACACGGCGCCCTCCGCGGGCATATAGTCAGCTGGCTTACTAAATCGTCGGAGGAGAGCGTCGTGCGCAACCGCAAGTGGATCGGGCTGGTCGTCATCAGCCTCGGAGTGGCGACGATCATCGTCGACTCGACCATCGTCAACGTCGCCATCCCGTCGATCGTCGCCGATCTCGGGATCACCTCGACCCAGGTGCAGTGGGTGCAGGAGTCGTACACGCTCGTGTTCGCCGCGCTCCTGCTGGTCTTCGGCACCCTCGCCGACCGCTGGGGCCGGCGCCGCATGCTGATCGTCGGCGTCTCGCTCTTCGCGCTCTCCTCCGTCGCGGCGGCCCTCGCTCCGACCGGCGACCTGCTGATCCTCTCCCGGGTCGTGCAGGGCGTCGGAGGAGCGATGGTGCTGCCGACGACCCTCTCGCTGATCAACGCCACCTTCCGCGGGCGCGAGCGCGCCATCGCCTTCGCCGTCTGGGGCTCGACCATCGGCGGCATGACCGCGGTCGGCCCGCTGCTCGGCGGCTGGCTCACCACCGACTTCTCCTGGCGCTGGGCGTTCGGCATCAACATCCCGCTCGGCGTGATCATCGTGGTCGGAGCGCTGCTGTTCGTCGACGAGTCGCGGCAGCCCGACGGGCGGCGGGTCGACCTCGTCGGCGCCGCGCTCTCGATCATCGCCTCCGCCTCCCTGGTGTTCGCCCTCATCGAGGGGCGCACCCTCGGCTGGTGGGGCGTCGACGAGCGCCTGAGCGTCGGCGGCTGGAGCTGGCCGCTCGGCCTCTCGCCGGTCCCGATCGCGTTCGCCGTCGCGGTGCTCGCCGGGGTCGCCTTCGTCCTCTGGGCGCGGGCCCGCGAGCGCGCCGGGCGCTCGGCGATGCTCGCGATCGGGCTCTTCCGCCTCGCCTCGTTCCGCAACGGCAACCTCGCCGCGATGATCGTCTCGCTCGGCGAGTTCGGGATCATCCTGGCGCTGCCGATCTGGCTCCAGAGCGTCCTCGGCTACACGGCCGTGCAGACCGGCCTGGTGCTCCTCGCGCTCGCGCTCGGCTCCTTCGTCGCCTCGGGCTTCGCCGGCGCCTTCGGCAACAGGGTCGCGCCGGTGCTGATCGTGCGGGTGGGTCTCGCGGCCGAGATCGTCGGCGTCGCGGGCATCGGCCTGGTCGTCTCCGACTCCACCCCGTGGTGGGCCCTCGTCCCGTTCCTCGCCGTCTACGGCTTCGGCGTCGGCCTCGCGACGGCGCAGCTGACCGGGGTCGTGCTCCGGGACGTGCCCGTCGAGCTCAGCGGGCAGGGCTCGGGCACGCAGTCGACCGCGCGGCAGATCGGCTCGGCGCTGGGCATCGCCGTGCTCGGGACGATCCTCTACACCTCGACCGCGGGGGTCCTCACGACCTCGCTCGAGCAGCAGGGCCTCCCCGCGGAGCAGGTCGCGAGCACCGTCGACGCGGTGGTCGACTCCTCCGGCGCCGCGATCGCCGGGCTGGCCGCCTCACCGGACACCGCCGACGCGGCCCGGGCGGCGGGCGAGGCGTTCTCGGACGGCACCCGCTACGCGGCCTTCGCCGCCGCCGGGTTCCTCGCCGTCGGCTTCCTGGCCACGCTCTCGCTCGGCCGCCCGGCAGAGGAGGAGGAGCCGGAGGTCAGCTCAGCGGAGCCGAGTCGTCGGCGGTGAAGACGATCTTGCCGATCGTGCGGTCGGCGCCGGTCGCTCGGCGCGACAGCACGTCGACGACGTCGCCCAGCGGATGCACGGCGCCCGGCCGGGGCCGCAGCTCGCCGGAGGTGGCGAGCGAGACCGCGCGCCCGATCCGCTCCGCCGTCGCCACCACGATCATGTTGCGCACCCGCGGGCGGTCGCGGCGGACGAGGCCCGTCGCCTGCGAGACCAGCGCCGGACCGCTCGGCACCAGCGTCGCGATGCGCCCGCCCTCGGCGAGGAGGATCGCCGCGTCGTCGACCGGCAGGTGGCCGGAGACGTCGACGACCACGTCGAAGCGGCCGCCCAGCACCCCGAGGTCGAGCGCGCGGTAGTCGTGCGGCTCGGCGCCGAGCGAGCGGAGCAGGTCGGCGGAGGCGGCCGAGCCGGTGGCCGCGACCGTGCAGCCCGCCCGCACCAGCAGCTGGATCGTCGGATCGCCGATGGCTCCCGAGCCGCCGCTGACGAGGACGCGCTCGCCGGCGCGCACGTGCAGTGCGTCCACCAGGCCCACCGCGGTGCCGCCCGACATCGCGAGCGTGACGGCCTCGACGAAGCCGAGGGAGTCGGGCATCGGGACGAGCGAGCGGCTGCGCGCGATGGACGCGTCGGCGAAGGCGTCGCCGTCGCGGGTCATCCCCACCACGCGGTCGCCGATCGCGACCGAGTGCGACCCCGGGCCGAGCGCCTCGACGGTGCCGGCGATGTCGAGGCCGAACCCGTAGGGACGGGAGCGGCCGACGGCCATGATCCGCGCGGAGCCGGACAGGATCTTCTCGTCGGTCGCGTTGATGCTCGCCGCGCGTGTGCGCACCAGGACCTCGCCGCGACCCGGCATCGGCACCGGCGCCTCCCGCCACGAGAGCAGATCGGGCCCGCCGAACCTGTCGTACCCGAGTCGTCGCATGTCGCTCCCGTCGTCCGTGCCAGCCCCCCGAGCCTAGGGCGTGACCGCTGAGCGGAGGCGTCGCGGGCGCCCGGCGGAACCCCCTCCGGTGCCCGCGGGCCCGGTGCTACCGTGGCGGCCATGAGCGCAGACGACAGTCCCGAGTTCGCAGGCTTCGAGGCCACCCCCTCCACCGATGCGGAGAAGGCCGACGACGTCCGCCCCGCCGACGCCGAGGTCGAGGAGAACACGACGGCCGACGAGAGCCGCGACCCGGACCACGGCTACGACCCGATGAGCGAGAGCGGCTCCGAGAACGCCCCCGAGGACGAGGTCGGCCCCCGCGAGGACGAGGAGGGCCTGCTTCCCCCCGGCAGCACCGCCGAGGGAGCCGGCACCGCGCTCGGCGCCGACGCCGTCGAGGGCGGCGAGCCCCTGGGAGAGAACGCGAGCGCCGGCACCCCCGGCCAGCTCGCCGACGAGCGCTGGCGCACCAACGGCATCAACCCCCTGGGGTGAGCCTTCTTCCGCGGCGGTCCCCGCCCGCCGCGGCGCAGTCGGCTACTCGGGATGGCCGGGCGGGTGGAGCGTCCTGCGTCCAGCTACGACGGAACGCTGACACGCGTTCCGCCGGTTCGCCTCGCGGACACAGCGGCGGTGGACGCCCGGCCGCGCGGGCCATCGACTCCTCCATCCACGGCCACGGCGGCGCGCCGTGAGGCGAACCGTCGAAACGCGTTCCAGCGTTTCGGCGTAGCCGGACGCGACTCGCTCCACCTGCCCGGCCTTTCCTGGGAGCCGACCGCGCCGCGGCGGGCGGGGACCGCCGCGGGAGTGAACACCGCCGGAGGCGAACCGTCGAAACGCGTTCCAGCGTTTCGGCGTAGCCGGACGCGACTCGCTCCACCTGCCCGGCCGCCTGCAGGAGCCGACCGCGCCGCGGCGGGCGGGGACCGCCGCGGGAGTGAACACCGCCTGAGGCGAACCGTCGAAACGCGTTCCAGCGTTTCGGCGTAGCCGGACGCGACCCGCTCCACCTGCCCGGCCACTCCTGGGAGCCGACCGCGCCGCGGCGGGCGGGGACCGCCGCGCAATAAACACAGCTGGCGTTCCGGTTGCTCGGAGGAGGAGCAGGGGTGGGCGCCGTAGCGTTCCGGGAGCGCGGCACGCCGGTCGCGCGGACAGGGAGTCCCATGTCGTTGTTCCTGAACCGCACTCGTGAGGTCCGATGGACCGAGGACGAGAGGCGGGCGCTGGCCGAGGCGGTGGCGGAGGACCGGGCCGACGCCTGGCGCGGAGTGGGTGCGCTCGATCGCACCGTCGTCGTCTCGACCGAGGACCCGGGCGTCCGCGGCGGCGCGCGCTGGCCCACCGATCACCGTGCGTTCCTGCGCGTCGACCGCGGCGCCTCCGTGGTGCTCGCTACCGACGGGCTGAGCGATCCCTTCGACCGGCTCGCGCATCCCGGCACCGGTCTCGGCCTCGAGCTGTGCCTCGAGACGTCCGCCGTCCGCGGTGTCCCCACCGCCGAGCTCTGGAACCACTGGCACTTCCGCCTGCTGTACGAGGCCGCCCGACGGGCCGCCCTGCAGGGGGTGTGCTGCCGCAGCTCCCTCGACACGGCGCGGCTCGCGAACGTCGCGGCGCCGCCCGCCTGGACCGATGAGCAGGGCACCGTCGGTGTCCTCCTGGGCCTGCGCAGCCCCGGCCTGCCCGAGCGGCTCGACCTGGCGACCGGTCACGCCGACCTGGTCACCCTCACGCCACTGCGGCCGCAGGAGCACGCCCGGGCGTCGGTCGACGCGGGCGCCCGTGCCGAGATCGCCGAGCGCCTCCGGGCCCTGCCGCACGAGGAGCTCGTGCACACGGCCCGGCCGCTCGTGGTCTGAGGAGCGTCGCGGGTCAGGAGCCCTCGGCCGGCTCCGGCACCACGGTCATCTCGCCGGTGTTGTTCGCGCTCGCGATGAACTGCTCGATCCACAGGCGGTTCAGAGACGGGCGCTTGCTGCCGTGGAACCGGAAGTGCAGCGGAGTCGTCGGGTGCACCCAGACGGAACTGCGGCCGTAGCCGGACGATTCCGGCTCGCTCCAGGAGAGGCTGAACGACTCGTTCCGCCGCATCTTGGTGAACATCGCGACCTTGAGGTGCGCGAGGAGTCGGTCCTCGAAGTCGATCTCGAGTGATTGCGGTCCGTAGATCAGTCGTCCCATTGTCTCCGCCGTGAAGTGGTGCCGACGCGCCGGAGTCCCGGACGGCGTCGCGGGCTCCGTGAGCTCGGGAGCCGCCACGGAGAGGATACCGATCCTGCGACCCGGAGGGGTGACACGGGTTTCGCCTCCGCCGGCCGAGGGCGGGATCACCCTGTCAACGACGGACGCCCCGCCGACCGGATCCGGGGATCCTGGTCGACGGGGCGTCGGAAGTCGGAGATTACTCGCCGACGCCGCGGATGTTCGCGGCCTGCGGGCCCTTGCGGCCCTGCTCGACGTCGTACTCGACGTGCTGGTTCTCGACGAGCTCGCGGTAGCCCTGCTTCGCGATGGCGGAGAAGTGCGCGAACACGTCGGCGCCTCCGTCGTCGGGAGCGATGAAGCCGAAGCCCTTTTCGGAGTTGAACCACTTAACGGTGCCAGTAGGCATTTCTTTTCCTTATGTGTTAATGACGCCGACCGGGGCCTGCGTCGTCAGAGTCCGCACGAGTGTGCGGTACCCGCTCGACTCGGCCTCCGCGGGTGAAACACGCGTCTGCCGGAGTCGTCCGGGTCGTCTAGGGGCTGAGCTCGCGCCTCCGGGGGAGGGCGGCTCTGCGGGGGAGAACGTCCCGCGGACCGGGCGTGCCGGTGGAGCGGGGGTCGAACGAGGAACGGCGCGGCTTCCGCGGCGTCCTGTGAAGGGCGGTACCCGCGTGCGAGGCGGGCGTTCGAACCGGACGACCGAGGACGATGCTCTCGGTCGGTGCGGTCTCTATCAGGGGCTGAGTCTCTTCGTCGTCGTGCGACTTCTCAGCCGTGGAATTCGGGCGATCGCCCAGGAGATGTCTCGACTCTACGGGATCACGGCCCCCGAGCGCGACCGCCCGCGTCAGACGGCGCGCCGATCCGCGTGCGCGAGGCGGCCGGAACCGCTGTCCGGGCGGGTCGCGGTGTGCCACGATACGACTCGGATCGCGCCGTTCCCCGCCGCCGAACCCCGCCACAGCCTCCCCGCCACCGTCGCCCCGGAACGAGCCCGGAGCCCGTCCTCCCGAGGTCACCGTGCCCCTGCCTCCCCGGCCCGCCGACGCCGCGGTGCTGCTGCGCGAGCAGTGCGAGGTCGGCGTGCTCTGCGCCCGGCGTGCGGGCGGGGTGCTGACCGCCGCCTCCGCGTTGCACCTGCTCGCCCTGACGCCCGCGCAGCTGACCACGGTGCTGCCGAGCCTGGCGCTGCTGGTCGTCTCGGCGCTCGTGCAGCTCGCGCCCGGCCGATCGGTCGCGACCGGGACGAGGGCCGTGATCCTCGGATCCGCGCTGGACGTCGCGGCACTCGCCGCCTTCCTCTCGCCGGGCGTCGACGCCTCCCTCCGCGCCGTTCTGGGCGGGATCACGATGCTCGCCTCGATGGCGCTGCCGTGCGCGCTGCTCGCCGTCGGCTCCTGGCGGGGTCTGCCGTGGGCCGCGGTCCTCGCGCTGCTCCCGGTCCTCGCCCTCGGCGCGGCGGCGACGGGCGCGTCCGGGCGCGCTCCCTTCGTCCTGATCTCGGTCGTCGTCTGCTGGGCGCTGCTGCTGACCGCCGCGCGGTGGCTCGCGGGCAGCGTCGCGCGTGCGCACGTCGGCACCGCCCGCCTCCGGACCGCCCACGACGCCGAGCGCCGCTCGAGCGAGAGCGAGTCCCGGCACCGCGCCGACGCGCGGCTGATGCACGACACGATCCTGGCGACGCTGACGCTGGTGGCGCACCGGGGGGAGGGCGTGCCCGCTCCCGTGCTGCGCGACCGGGCCGCCGCCGACCTGGCCCTCCTGCGCGGTCTGGAGACGGTGGAGGAGCCGGACCCGGACGGGGCGGCCGGGGTGCCGGAGGCGCTCCTCGCGCTCGGTCGGCGGTCGGCGGCGGTGGGCGTGGAGGTGCGCTGGCACGGCGGTGCGCAGCCGCGGATCCGACCGGAGGTGCTCGACGCCGTGGTGCGCGCGACCGGGGAGTGCCTCGAGAACGTGCGGCGCCACTCCGGAGCGGCCCTGGCCCACGTGAGCGTGGCGGAGGAGGCGGGCACGCTCCGCGTCGTCGTCTCGGACGAGGGGCGCGGTTTCGACCCGGCCGCGGTGGCGGCCGGACGCCTCGGCCTCGCGGAGTCGGTCGTCGGCCGGATCGAGGCGGTGGGCGGCACGGTCCGGGTCTTCTCGGCGCCCGGGTCCGGCGCGACCGTGCTGCTGAGCGTGCCGCTGTGAGCGGGTCGCGGCAGGAGGAGGGGACGCTCCTGGAGCTGGTCCGGGCGGCGGACAGGAGCCCGGGCGCGCTGTGGAGCATCCGCGAGCGCCTCACCCGGCCGAACCGCCTGAGCGGGAGCTACCTCGGGCTGGGCTTCCTCACGATGGCGGTGCTGCTCGACATCCGCGGAGTGGTCTCGTACCTCTGGTCCCTCGACGCGCGGTCCGCGACCTGGCTGAGCGGACTCTCCTGGCTGCTGGTCGTCGCCGCGAGCGCGGTGGGGGTCTCGATCGCCCTCCGCCGCCACGGCGAGCTGCCGCGCCGGGCCTTCGCGGGCGTCCTCGCTGTGGACGTGGCCGCGCTGCTGCTCGAGTTCGCCGACCACGCCCTGCCGACACCGGCTCCGATGTACTACCCGTCGGTCTGCGTGGGAGTGGGCGCGGGCGTGATCGCGCTGATCACCTTCCAGCCGCTCTCGCGCTCGTTCCTCGCCCTGGCGGTCCTGGTCGGGCTCACGGCGCTCGGCCTCGTCGGCCAGGCGCTCCTCGGCGACGGAGGCGCCGCCCTCGCGGTGAGCAACGTCCTCCTCGCCGTCGCGCCCGCGGCCGTGTGCGTCGTCGTGCTCACCTCGCTCGACCAGTACGTGCGGCGCACGCTCGACCGCAGCCTGGCCGACGGCACCGTCCACGCCGCGGACGACGAGTTCTCGCAGGTGGACGCCCGCATCGAGGAGCTCCTCGAGCGGGTCCGGACGCCGGTGCCGCTGGACGAGGAGCTGGGCGAGCGGGCGCGGGTGCTCGGAGACGAGCTCCGCGAGGCGCTCGCCCGCAGCCACGACCGCACCTGGCTGAGGATCGCGGTGGAGGAGTCGGCGCTGCTGTCCTCCGCTGTCGCGCTCGACGATCCGAGCGGGGCCGCGGCGCTGCTGGCCCCGCTCGACCGCTCGCGGCTGCTCTCGGTGCTCTGGCTGCTCACCGCCCCCGCGGGGAGGACTCCGCTCGCCGTCCGCCTGGAGCCGGGCCAGGGCGGCGGGGTGGAGCTCGCCCTGGTCGCCGCGGGCATCCGCACCCGCGACCTCGACCGCTCGGTCTGGGGCATCCTCAGCGAGCTCGGCGAGTACCGCACGACGACCGACCACGGCGCGACGAGGATCCTCGTCGCCCACCGGCCCCGGAGGAGGACGACGACATGAGCGACGAGCCCGCGATCACGCTGGCCATCCTCGACGACCACCCGATCCTGCTGGCGGCGCTGGCGGAGTGGATCCGCCGCTCGGGCACGGACATCCGCGTGGCGGCGACGGTCGGCACCTGGACGGACCTGCTCGCGCATCCGGCCTTCCCGACCGACGTGGTGCTGCTCGACATCGACCTCGGCGACGAGCTCGACCTCGCCATGAAGATCCGGATCATCGCGGCCGCCGGCGCCGCCACGATCATCATCAGCACGCACTCCGAGCCGGGCACGATCAGCCGGGCGCTCGAGGCCGGGGCGCACGGCTACGTGGTCAAGAGCGAGCGGACCGAGACGATCCTCGCGGCGATCCGGGCGACGGCGCGCGACGAGCGCTTCCTGACGGCGCAGACGCGGGAGCTGCTCGGGGCCGACCGCCCGGGCACCCTGACGCACCGCGAGCGGGAGATCGTCCGCCTCTTCGTCGACGGGATGCCGCTGAAGCAGGTCGCCACGCTCCTCGGCATCACCCAGGACGCCGCACGGAGCTCGCTGCGCAGCGCCCGGGGCAAGTACCGGGCGGAGGGGCTGGCCGTCGGCACGAAGATCTCGCTCCGCCGGCAGGCGCTGCGCGACGGGATCGTCGAGCGCTAGGCCCGCGCTCGACGGTCCCGGGGGCCTAGACCGTCTCGGCGCGCTTCTGCCGCGCGGGCTCGGCGGGGTCGGAGGGCCCGTTCCAGATCGAGACGATGCCCCAGACGACGGCCGCGATCGGCACGGCCAGCACGGCGCCGACGATGCCGGCGAGGACGGTGCCCACGGTCAGGGCGATCAGGACGATCAGCGGGTGCAGCTTCAGCGAGCGCGCCATCACGACCGGCTGGAGGAAGTTGCCCTCGAGCTGGTTGACCCCGATGACGACCAGGATCACGATCAGCGCGGCGACCGGGCCGTTGGCGACCAGGGCGACGAGAGCGGCGAGGATGCCCGCGGCCGTGGCTCCGACGATCGGGATGAACGCGGTGAGGAAGACGATGACGGCCAGCGGGATCGCCAGCGGCACCTGGATGATCGCCAGTGCGACACCGATGCCGATCGCGTCGACCGCCGCGACGGTCGCCGTTCCGCGGACGTAGCCGCCCAGCACGTCGACCGTCTTGTGCCCGACGCGCTTGGCGCGCTCGTAGCCCGAGCCGGTGAAGGGGCGCAGGAGGAACTCCCAGATCTTCGGGCCGTCCTTCATGAAGAAGAAGAGCACCACGATCATCAGCACGAGGCCGGTGATGAAGTTCGCCGCTGCGGAGACGCCCGCGAGCGCGCCGTTGCCGAACGAGCTGGAGGTGAGGAAGTCGACGACCGACTGGCGGGCGGACTCGATCTGCTCGTCGGTGATCTGGAACGGCAGGTGCTGCACGTAGTCCTGCAGCGAGGTGATGCCGTCGGAGGCGCTGCTGACCAGCTCGTCCCACTGGTTGCGGACCGCGACCGTGATCAGCCAGCCGACCGCGCCGAGGACCGCGAGCAGCCCGATCAGCGCCAGCCAGGTCGCGAGGATCGACGGCACGCCCTTGCGCCGCATCCACGCCAGGACCGGGTGGATCGCCGCGGCGAGGATGAGCGCGATCATCACGGGGATGAGCACCAGCGTGAGCTGCGTCATCGCGAAGACGAGCACCGAGGCCAGCAGGAGAACGATGACCACCTGGAGGCAGCGGGTGGCGAACCGGCCGAGGCCGTCGCTCCAGACCCGCCGCTGCGGATCGGGTGCGCTCGGCTGCGGCGCGGCGGCGCTGGTCGAGGAGTCGTTGCGGTCGAAGAAGCCCATGGAGGGACGGTATCGGCTCGGGCCGACCTGCCGTCCCTCCTTGACACCCCGCCCGCGCCGCGGCGATGCGGGGGTCAGAGACCGGCGGGCTTCTCCGGCGTGCGCAGCCAGGCGTCGAAGAAGTCCGCCAGGTCGGAGCCGGAGACGTTCTCGGCCAGGGCCTGGAAGTCGGCGGTCGTCGCGTTCGAGTAGCGGTTCTCGGAGGCCCAGCGCTTCAGCAGCACGCCGAACGCGTCCGCGCCGATCCGGTCGCGGAGGGCGACGAGCGTCAGGCCGCCGCGGGCGTAGACGGGCGCGTCGAAGAGGCCCGCGGCTCCGGGGTCGGCGACGGCGGTCGACCAGAACGGGTCGTCGGCGGGAGCGGCGGCGACCCGGGCGGCGGACTCGGTGACGCTCGCGCCGCCGGTGTGCTCCTCCCAGAGCCACTCGGCGTAGGTCGCGAAGCCCTCGTTCAGCCAGATGTCGGACCAGGTCTCCGGCGTGACGCTGTCGCCGTACCACTGGTGCGCGGTCTCGTGCGCGACGGTCGACTCGTCCGCGCCGCCGGAGTAGAACGAGCGGCCCTGGGTCTCGAGGGCGTAGCCGATCCGCTCGTCGTCGACCACGGCTCCGGCCGAGCGGAACGGGTACGGGCCGAAGACGGAGGAGAAGTAGTCGATGATCGCGCCCTGCTTCGCGAGGGCCGCCTCGGTGCGGGCGCGGGTGTCGCCGGTGATGTTCTGGTCGATCGCGTCGATGGTCGTCACGCCGCCCTGAGTGGAGCGGACCAGGTCGTAGTCGCCGATGTTCACCATGGCGAGGTAGCTCGCCATCGGGCTGGTCTCGACCCAGCGGGAGGTCGTCCACCCCTTCGACGTGGTGGGGGAGCCGACCGGCAGGCCGTTCGCGACCACCGTCCGGCCCTCCGGGACCGTGATGCTGAAGGTGTAGCGCGCCTTGTCGGCGGGCGAGTCGTTGACGGGGTACCAGGTCGAGGCGCCGTCCGGCTCGCTGGCGACCAGGGCGCCGTCGTCCGTCGACCACCAGCCGAAGGGGGCCCCGGTGCCGTCGACGGGGTTCCCGGTGGTCCCGGCGTAGTCGATGCTCACCAGTGCGGGCAGGCCCTTCCGGAGGGTCCGGGCGGGCGTGACGGTCAGCTCGTCCCCCGACTGGGAGAACCGGGCGCCCCCGGCGTTGACGGTGACCTTCGAGACGGTGAGGCCGGTCAGGTCGAAGGAGAGCGAGCGCAGGTCCTTCTGGGGCGCGAGGGTGACCACGGCCCTGCCGCCGAGGGCCCGGGTCGCCGGATCGTACTTCAGGACGAGGCTGTAGGTGAGGGCGTCGAAGCCGCTGCTGCCGAGGCCGGGGAAGTAGGGATCGCCGGCGCTGGTGCCCCCGTCGACGGCGCCCGCGCGGGCGGCGGGGGAGGCGATGGCGGCGGGTGCGAGGAGGAGGGAGGAGGCCACGAGCGCGCTGAGCGCGGCTGACGCACGGAATGTCATGTCCGCACGCTAGCGGGCGGGCGTTTCGTGCGCGTGTCGGCACCGTGCCGAGGAGAAGCCCCGTCGATCGACGGACGGGCGATCACGCTCCTGCCGGGGCGAGTCAGCTGCGGAATCCGTCGCGGCGACGGAGCATCGCACGGTGGAATTACCCACTCGAGCCGCCGGAGCCCCGCGGATCGTTGCGGCGGCGACGGATTCCGCACTACAGTCGCCGTGTTCATGCAGGTGCATGGGGTGCGGTACCCGAAGCCGCACTGCACCGCCCTGCTCGGAGCAGACGCCTCCGCCGGGAGGGATGACGATCCTCTCTCCCGGCGGGAGGCGGACCGGGCGGATCCGCCCGGCCGCCGGCGCTACGCCGGGACGCGCACCGTCAGCCCGCCGGGCTCGATCCAGGTGCGGAACGCCGAGGTCGAGCCGAACGGGTCTCCGTCGAGCTCGATCTCCTGCGCGTGCTCGAGGCGGACCGTGAGGTCGCGGCCCTTCACGTACCGCAGGGCCGACACCTCCTTGGTCAGGCCCATCAGCTTCTTGCCGACGACGCCGCTGCGGCGGAGCACGCCGTTCTCCCACACCACCTTGAAGATGATCTGCACCCAGCCGAAGAAGCCCTCGGGGCGCAGCAGGACGATGTCGAACTCGCCGTCGTCGACGGCCGCGTCCGGCAGCAGGAGGATGTTCGCCGGCAGGGCGCCGCAGTTGCCCACGATGATCGTGTGCGCGTGCACCTTGCGGGTCTTGGAGCCGTCGAGGCGGTAGCGGAACTCGAGCTGGTTCTTGTCGAGCAGGGCCTTCCGCAGCGCGTCCACGTAGGCGAGCCAGCCGGCCCGCTTCTTGAGGTCGTCGTCGGTGTTGGCGAGCATCTTCGCGTCGATCCCGAGGCCCGCCATCACGACGTAGGCGTGGCGGTCGCGGCCCGTGGAGGTCTCGATGTCGATCATCCCGACGTCGACCGCCCGGTCCTGTCCGGAGAACGCGACGGTCAGGGAGTTGTCGATGTCGTCGAGCGTGAGGTTCAGGTTGCGGGCGAGCAGGTTGCCGGTGCCGGAGGGCAGCAGCGCGAGCGAGGCGTCGGAGCCGCGGAGGGCCTCCGCCACGACGCGGACCGTCCCGTCGCCGCCGGCCGCGATCACGACGTCGGCGCCCGCGGCGAGGGCCTCCTTCGTCTGACCGGCTCCGGGGTCCTCGACGGAGGTCTCGTACCAGAGCGTCTCCTCCCAGCCGGCGGCCTCCTCGGCGCGCTTCACAGCGGCCTTCACGGACTCCAGGTCGACCTTGACGGGGTTGTAGACGAGGGCGGCGCGGCGGCGCTCAGGCATCGTCGCGGCTCTCGTCGAGCTCGTCGCCGTTCTCGTCGACACGGCCCGGTCGCACGGCGGCGTCCTCGCGGATGTCGATGCGGGTGTCGCCGGCCTCGGTGGTGGAGACCTCGATGCGCGGGGCCGCGTCGGCCTCCGTCGCCTTCGGGGCGCTGGTCAGCTGGTCGTGGCGGTCGTCCGCGCTCTGGTCGGTCATGCCTGGACGGTAGCAGCGGGCGATCCGCGCCCGCGCGGGCTTGCGTCAGCGGCTGCGTGCCGCCTGAAGACCCCAGAGCACGAGCGGGATCTGGAGCGGGAGGCGCAGCAGCGTGATCACCCGGGTCCGAGGCCGACGGGCGTCCCGCGCCATCTGCACGTTGCCGGGGAGGACGGCGGCCATCAGGGCGGCGGAGGCGAGACCGCCGGCCGCGCGGGTCCGCGGGTGCAGCGTCGCGGCCGCGCAGACCAGCTCCGCCGCTCCCGAGACGAGGACCCATCCGCGCGCCGAGCCGGGCATCCCTCGCGGGACGACCGCGTCAAAGGTCCGCGGGTGCACCAGGTGGACGACTCCCGAGACCGCCATCGCCGACACGAGCACGAGCGGGCCCGCGCCCAGGCCGCTCATCGGCCCTCCGCCCCGCGCTCGAGCGGAGCGACGTGGTCGAGGATCCGGCGCCACTCGCGCACGAGCGCCAGCCGGCCGGCTCCGTCGACCGTCACGGTGCGCGCCCGCGCGAGGCGGCCGCGGTACCAGCGGCCGTCCTCGGCGCTCGCCACCGGGTCCGCGTCGCCGTGGACCAGGAGCGTCTCGGCGGTCACCCGGTCGAGGTCGTCGGCCCAGGAGCCGTCGCGGAGCGCCGCGAAGTCGGTCGCGGCGCCGCTCGGGCCCTGCCGCCAGCCCTCGGAGAGCATCCGCTCCAGCCGGTTGCGCAGTCCGCCGTGGGTGGCGAGCACCGGGTCGTCGGAGTCGATCCCGAGCGCGTCCAGGCCCGGCTGCGTCTGCGGGAGGGCGGCGGCGATCGCGTCGGCGTCCTCCCCGCGGAGGGTCTCGCGCCGCTCCCACGCGCTGGTGGGGTGCACGATCACGCCGGCCTGCGGAGGCGCGGGGGTGCCGACCAGCGCGAGGCGGTCCACGAGGTCGGGGTGCCGGGCCGCGAGCGAGAGCGCGAACGCGCCGCCGGAGCCCCAGCCGACCACGCCGACGCTGCCGAAGCGGGCGCCCTCGACCATGCGGGCGGTGCGCTCGGAGCGGCGCAGGTACTCGGCGAGGTCGTCCGCGCGGTCCTCGACGCGGCCGTGAGCGGCGTCGACCGGGTCCGAGGCGCCGTAGCCGGGACGGTCGAGGATCAGCAGGTGCAGACCCCACGGACCGGTGACGGTCGGGTCGGGGTCGAAGCCGCCGGCTCCGGGAGTGGGGTGGCAGAACACCACCAGCCGGTCGGCGACGGGATCGCCCGCCGCCGAGACGCCCATCCCGCGGCCGGACCGCAGCTCGAAACGGTGGTTCGCCATGTCGCCTCCCGGGTGCGCCGAGGGTCGGCGCGTCGCCCCCAGTCAAGCGGAGACGGCGGCCCGCGCGCTGGGCCTTGTGCCGGAGCGGGAGCAGTCGGACGCGTCCGGAGCGGGCGTGCTCGCGGTCGCCTTCGTCGCCGAGCGCGGCGACCTCCCGCCCCTCGTCGTCGAGTCGATGGACGGGCTCCTCGCGCTCGTCTCGGGACTGCGCCGGTAACCCCTGCCCCCCGCGGAGGTCGACCCCCGTGGCAGGCGGCCGGCGGCCGCCTAGCGTGCTGGGAGCGGGTCGGCACCGGCTCCGTTCCGTGCTGCCGCGGATGATCGAGCAGGGGCGGGGCAGCGTGATCACCACCTCCTCCGTCGCCGGGCTCGACGGCGCCCCGGGCCTCAGCCCCTCCGTCGCCTCGAAGCGCGGGGTCGCCGGGCTCACCAGGAGCGCGGCCCTCGAGGTCGCGGGCACCGGCGTCCGGGTCGACTCGGTCCACCCGTCGCCCGTGAACACCCGGATGATGCGCTCGATCGAGGCGGGAGCCGTCGACGCCGGCGCACCGTCCGTTCACCCGATGTCCACGTGACGCCGCGGAGGAGGGGAGCGAGGATGGGGGCGTGTCCCGTCGCCTCCTCCTCCCCGTCGCCGGCGTCCTCGCCGCGGCCCTCGCCGCCGGCGGGCTGACGCTCCTCGTCTGGACGATCGACGAGACGCCGTTCGCACGGCCCGACGCCGGCTTCGACCGTCTGACGAGCGAGGTCGCCGCGGTGCCCGGAGTCTCCCTCGATGGCGCCGAGCGCTGGGTCGAGGCGCCGGCGTTCGGCCCGCCGACCTCCTGGGTCGGGGTCGCGGTCGAGGAGCCGGCGCTCGCCGACGCCCTCGCGACGGCCTGCGCGACCGAGTACGCGGATCCGGTGCTGTGGTCGTTCCGGGCGACGTCCGCAGGCGGGAACACCCTCTCCTTCGCGGGCGCGGAGGAGCCGACCGCCGCGTGCCCCGCTCCCGCTGTCGACGCGTCGGCCCTGCTCGAGCGGATCGACGGGCTCGGCCGCGACCTGGAGCTGCACGCGTCGCTCCGCGAGGGGTCCTTCGCCCTCGACTCCTTCGAGGACGTCTCCGGCGGGCTGCCCGCGCTGCTCCCGATCGTCCGGGCGGCGGAGGACCTGCGGGACGCTGCGGGCGCGGAGCGGGGCGCCCCGGTCGAGATCTCCGGTCCCTGGGCCGCGATCACCGTCGGTCCCGGCGAGCAGGAGCGGACCGCCGCGCTGCTCACGACCCTCGTCGAGGAGCACGGCGTCACCGCCTACTGGGCGACCGAGGACGGCCTGCGGATCGTCGCGCCCGACGGCGGGCACGCCGCGATCGAGGCCGCTGTGCGCGACTCCGGGCTGCCGGTGGCCGACCGGTCCCTGCGCTTCGAGGCCGACGAGTCCTGACGCCGGGCGGCCGTGAACGGGTGCGGCCTGGCTCAGACCTCGGTGGCGGGTGCTCGACGGGCTCCCCGGCTCACGACGGGAGGCACCTCCAAGACGGGGACTGCACGCTTCATGAACCGGTCGAAGTCCGGAACAGTGAACGCGGCGTACCCGTGCTCGGGAGTGAACAGGAGCCCCATCCCGATCAGCTCCGCGCGGACCGATCCGAGCTGAGTGGACGCGCGCTCCAGAAGCGCCGCGACGTCACCCGCTTTCTGGGGCTCTGGTCCGAGCTCCGCCCTGGCTCGCATGTACGCGGTCTGAAGTGGACTCGCCCGATCGAGTCGCACGCGGAAGAAGGAGCTGTCCAGCTTCGCCTCGTAGGCCTCCCTCGCCGGTTCGACGTCCTCCCGGTGGATGCGATCGTTCTCCGCCACCGTCCAGACCTGGTAGCCCAGTTCCTGGATGAAAGAGGGGTATCCGGTCGTGATCTCGACTACGAGTTCAACAGCGTCGTCGTCGTAGACCGCGCCCTCGGCCGCTGCCGGCTCTCGGAGAGCCGCTACCGCTTCGTCGTGATCGAGCGAGTCGATCCGCGGAAAGGTGAAGAGCCGCTCGGCGTACGATCTCGCATCGCCCACCAGCTCGGCGATCTGCGGAAGACCGGCACCGACGAACGTGACGGGGAGGCTCCGCTGCACGGTCTTGTGGATGGCTTGGATGAGCGCTTCGAGCTGCGGTGAGTCGAGGAACTGGACCTCGTCGATGAGCAGGACGATCCCCTCGCCCTGCTCGGCCGCCGCTTCACCCACGGCGACGAGGACGTCCGTCAGGTCCAGTCCGAGATCCCGATGATCGGCCACTCCTTCTGCCGGCGGTACATCCCATCCGATGGACCACTCGCCGTCCGCTCCGACAGACACCGCGAAGGCGCTCAAGACCGCGGCGGCGTGCCTCCCGCGGTCGGTCCATCTCGCGCGGGGAGACAGGCGGAGGAGTGCCGCCTTGAGCTGGGATGCCAGCACCTGGCGGAACCGGCCCTTGTCGTGCTTGACCGCCTCGAACTCGATCACTGTCCCCGTTCTCCTCCTGGGCGATCGTCCGGAAGCCGTAGAGAAGGACCGTCTTTCCGACGCCCCGCAGCCCCGTGATGATCATCGACTGGTTCGTGCGGCCCCGTCGCAGGCGCGTCAGCAGGGTGCGGAACGCCTGGGTCTGCTCGTCTCTGCCGATGAGGATCTCCGGTCGCGCTCCCGCGTTCGGCGTGTAGGGATTGTCGACGGCATCCATACGGGCCGGTTCAGGAGTCTTACTGTGCTTTATCCAGATCGAGTGAAGCGCAGTAAAGCCATCGAACGGCGCCCGTCACGCGCGCCAGGCCGCCAGCTCCTCCGCAGCCGCCAGGACGCGGTGGGTCGGCGAGAGGTCGAGGACGCGCGCGCCTGAGCGCCTGCGAGGCCCGGATCCCGCCTCCTGGACCCGCGACCCAGGGAACGCTGGCAGGATGTACGGGACGGTCGGTGCGCGAGAGCGCGCCGCACGGACGGCACCGCCCGCTGAGAGCGGCCCCGCCCGGCCCCGTCCCGCACACCTCCACCCGCTCCCGACAGCGCTCACAGCGCCGGAGCGACACATCACCGCGGCCCGACCGGGCGCGCGGTCGGACCCTGCGCCGCGCGCCCGCGTCCAGCCACTCCCTCCCGGAAGAACCGCATGAGAAACGCCAGAACCGCCAAGCCCGCCCGCCACCACCTCGAGCTCCCCAAGCCCAAGCCCCTCGAGAAGGGCGCCATGCGGATCACTCCGCTCGGCGGCCTCGGCGAGATCGGCCGCAACATGACCGTCTTCGAGCACAAGGGCAAGCTGCTCATCGTCGACTGCGGCGTCCTCTTCCCCGAGGAGAACCAGCCCGGCATCGACGTGATCCTCCCCGACTTCGCCGCGATCCGCTCGCGCCTGAAGGACATCGAGGCCATCGTCCTCACCCACGGCCACGAGGACCACATCGGCGGCGTGCCGTACCTCCTCAAGGAGCGCGGCGACATCCCGATCATCGCCTCGACCTTCACCCTCGCGCTGATCAGCGCGAAGCTGCAGGAGCACCGCATCACGCCGCGCACGCGCCCGGTGAAGGAGGGCGACCGGATCGACGCCGGCGTCTTCGACCTCGAGTTCCTCGCCGTGAACCACTCCATCCCGGACGGGCTCGCCGTCGCGATCCGCACCGAGGCCGGCCTCGTGCTGCACACGGGCGACTTCAAGATGGACCAGTTCCCGCTCGACGGGCGCACCACCGACCTCCCCGGCTTCGCGCGCCTCGGCGACGAGGGAGTCGACCTGTTCCTGGTCGACTCCACGAACGCCGACGTCCCCGGCTTCGCGATCTCGGAGGGCGACCTCGCCCCCGCGATCGACCAGGTGTTCCGCACCGCGCCCCGCCGCATCGTCGTGTCCAGCTTCGCGAGCCACGTGCACCGCATCCAGCAGGTCCTCGACGCCGCGCAGCGCCACGGCCGCAAGGTCGCCTTCGTCGGCCGCTCGATGGTCCGCAACATGGGCATCGCCGCCGACCTGGGCTACCTCAAGATCCCGGCCGGCCTCGTCGTCGACATGAAGGTGCTCGAGAAGCTCCCCGCGACCGAGATCGTGATGATCTGCACCGGTTCGCAGGGCGAGCCGATGGCGGCGCTCTCGCGCATGGCCAACAAGGACCACATCATCGACATCGGCCCCGGCGACACCGTGCTGCTGGCCAGCTCGCTGATCCCCGGCAACGAGAACGCGATCTACCGGATCATCAACGCCTTCACCCGCTGGGGCGCCACCGTCGTGCACAAGGGCAACGCCAAGGTGCACGTCTCGGGCCACGCCAGCGCGGGCGAGCTCGCCTACTGCTACAACATCCTGCGCCCCACCGCGGTGCTCCCCGTGCACGGCGAGTGGCGCCACCTCACCGCGAACGCGGCGATCGCGACCCGCACCGGGATCGACGAGAAGGACGTCTTCGTCATCGAGGACGGCGTCTCGATCGACCTGGTGAAGGGCCGCTCGCGCATCAGCGGGCGCATCCCGGCCGACCAGATCCTGGTCGACGGCACCACGATGGGCGTCGCCACCGAGGACGCGATGAACGACCGCATCGTCCTCGCCGAGGAGGGGGCCATCACGGTCCTCGCCATCGCCGACCTCGACCGCGGCACGCTCGGCGAGCCCGTCGAGTTCTTCACCCGCGGCTTCGTCGAGGAGCCGGGCTGGAAGGCCAATGCGAGCAAGGCGATCGACGACGCCGTCCTGCAGGCCGCGGGCAAGCCGGTCGAGCTCGAGGCCATGGAGGCGCTGATCACGCGCACCCTCGGCCGCTGGCTGACCCGCCGCCACCGCCGGAACCCGGTCATCACCACCATCGTCGTCGAGGAGTAGGCGCCTTCCACGCCGCCCTCCGCCTCCGCTACCCCCTGCCCCGCGAGGCGCGGGCGGAGCAGAGTGGGAGGGTCGGCAGGTCGCCGACGCGAAGGGAGAGCGCCATGAGCACCGACCGCACCACGGGTGAGGACACCGAGAAGACCGAGGACCTCCCCGACGGCACCGGGACGGACACCTCCTCCGGTGGCGGCGACACCGACACCGTCTCCGGCGGCGAGCCGGACGAGCCCGCCGAGTAGGGCCGTGAACGACGAAGGGCGGGACCGCGAGGTCCCGCCCTTCGTCGTTCCGCCGATCAGATCAGCGGGCCGTCGCTCTCGCTCGAGCGGCGGGTGACCTGCTCGCCGCTGGCCGGGTCGACGGCCGAGCGCGTGGTCGAGACGGCCTGGCGGCGGCGCGTCAGCAGGACCAGCCCGAGGATCAGGCCGACCGCTCCGGCCGCCATGAGGATGTAGCCGACCAGCCTCAGGTCGATCCCGGACACCTGCACGTCCACCGCGAAGGCGAGGACCGCGCCGACGACGAGGAGGAAGATCCCTGCTCCGATGCTCATTGCGTGCTCCTTCTGACTGCCGCCGGAGCGCACGCGGGAAGCGCGCAGGGGCACCGGCGATCGCCCCACGGTAGACCTCGGGTCCGGCGGCCCCCAGGCCTTCCGGCGGGAGCCTCCGGGGGTGTAGGGCGGTGCGGGTCAGCGGTCGGAGACGCGGAGCATCACGCGGGTGCGGTCGGCGCGGGTGACCAGGCCCTCGATCAGGAGGAACACGCGGTACTCGAGCCGGTACTTCGCCAGGAACACGCGGCCCAGGCGCTCGACCTCGCCGGGGTCGGCGTCGATCTCCGCGGCGGCCTCGACCGGCACCGCGTAGTCGGAGACGCGGCCGCGGCGGTCGCACGGGACGAGGGTCACCCGCGCGTCGTTGCGGAGGCGCTTCACCTTGCCGCTGCGGCGGGGAGTGGTGACGATCAGCTCGTGGCCGTCGCGGGCGATCCAGACCGGGGTCGAGACGGCGTCCCCGGACTTCCGGAACGTGGTGAGCGAGACGAAGCGCTCGTCGGCGAGGGCGGTGAGGTCCTGGGAGAGGGGCATGTCCGAAGTAGAGCGGCCGGGAGCGGTCACCGCAAGCCTCCGTGGCACCTCGATCCGCCCCCGTAGGGTGGAGTGATGACCGACGCGACGCCTCTGATCGGCCCGACCGAGGCGCCCGATCTGCACGTGATGACCTACAACATCCGCCGGCGGATGCCGCGCCTCACCTCCCGCGCCGTCGACCAGTGGGACCGGCGCCGCCCGCTCGTCCAGCGGGTGCTGGAGCAGGAGCGCCCCTCGATCCTCGCCGTGCAGGAGGCGCTGCCGGACCAGTCGGCCGCCGTGCACGAGGCGCTGGGCTCCTCCTTCGAGGCGATGGGCTTCGGCCGGGACGCGGACCGCGGCGGCGAGCGCGTGATGCTCTTCGTCGACCGCAGCCGCTACGCCGTCCGGCACTGGACCCAGATCGCCCTCTCGGACACCCCGGACGTCGCCGGCTCGCGCAGCTGGGGCAACCGCATCCCGCGCACCGCCGTGATCGCGGAGCTGACCGATCACGCGACCAGCCGCGAGCTCACCGTGGTCTCGACCCACTTCGACCACATCTCGCGGCGCTCGCGCCAGCGCTCCGCCGAGCTGATCGCCCGCCGCGTCCTCGAGCTCGGACGCCCCGCGATCGTGATGGGCGACACCAACACCGACGTCGACACCGTCCCCTACCGGACGATCCTCGAGGAGGGCCGCCTCGCGGACGCGTGGGAGACGGCGGAGAAGCACCTCACCCACTCGTGGAGCACCTTCTCGAACTACCGCCCGCCGGCGCCGGGCAAGCGGATCGACTGGCTGCTCGTCAGCGAGGGCGCGTTCGAGGTCGTCTCCGCGGGGATCAACGCCGTCCGCTACGGGGGAGCGGCGCCCTCCGACCACGAGCCGGTCCAGGCCGTGCTGCGCTTCACGAACCCGTGAGCGGCTCCGCCCTCGTCGAGACCTTCCTGGTGCCCCCGCGCACCCGCGGGGAGTGGACGGCCGACGGCATCCGCGCGATCGGGGCGGCGAGCATCGTGGCGGCCGCGATCGGCTGGGACCTGGTCGACGTGGCGGTGCTCGCGCTCGCGGCGATCGGGCTGGTGCTGCCGCGCTTCCTCGGCATCCGTCCGGCGCTCGACGCCCTCTTCGGGCTCGCGCTGCTCGTGGCGTCCTGGAGCAGCGTCCTCGGCCTCTACGAGGCCTGGCCGCAGTGGGACCTGGTCGTGCACTGCGTGCTCAACGGGCTGATCGCCGCGGTGGCCTACATCGTCGCCGCGCGGGCCGGAGTCGTGCCTGCCGTCGCGGGCGATCGCGGGCCGCTGCTCCCGGCGGTCGTGCTCTGCGCCTGCTTCGGGACGACGGCGGGCGTCCTGTGGGAGTGGGGCGAGTGGGCGGGGCACCGCTTCATCGACTCCTCGATCTTCGTCGGCTACGAGGACACGCTCGGCGACCTCGCCGCAGGTGCGCTGGGCTCGATCCTCGCCGGCGCGCTGATGCGCTTCTGGTCCGCGAAGTCCCGGGTGGTCGGACCGGGCGCCTCGCGCGGCGTCGGAGGTGCGGCGTAGCCTGTCCCGCATGTGCGGCCGCTTCGCGATGGACTCCGAGACCGATGAGCTGATCCGCGAGTTCGTCGCCGCGGGCGGGCGCGCCGAGGACTGGGCGCCCGACTACAGCGTCGCTCCCACCGACGTCGCGCCGATCGTCCGCGAGCGGCTCCACGACGGCGAGCGGGAGCGCGAGCTGGAGCTCGCGTCCTGGGGCTTCACCCCGTCCTGGTCGAAGGGCAGGGGGCCCTCGCCGATCAACGCGCGCCTCGAGTCGGTCGCGACGAACGGCCTGTTCCGCGGGGCGTTCGCCAAGCAGCGCGCGATCGTCCCGATGCGCGGGTACTACGAGTGGGAGACCCGCGCCGACGGCAAGCAGCCCTGGTTCCTGCAGGGCGAGGAGCCGATCCTCGCCGCGGCCGGCCTCTACACGGCCCGCAAGGAGGGCGACGACTGGCGCGTCTCCTTCACGATCATCACCCGCGAGGCGCGCGACGCCTCCGGCGAAGTGCACGACCGGATGCCCGTGTTCCTCACGCCCGACGTGCGCGACGCCTGGCTCGACCCGGCTCCGCTCGCCTCCGCCGAGGAGATGCTCGCCACCCTCGACCGGGCGTCCGTCGCGATGGCCTCGACCGTCACGGCCCACCCGGTCGACCGCCGCGTGAACAACTCCCGCACCGTCGACCGCCGCGACCCGGGCCTGCTGACGCCGGTCGCCTGAGGCCGTTCGCTCGGAAGGCGCGGGACGATCCGCGCGATCTGCGGAACCCCCCGGGCGAGGGCGGACGACGGGTGGTGGGTGGACCGGAGAGCACGGGAGGGGCGGAGCCGCGGCCCCGCCCCTCCCGGGCGTCCTACTTCGTGCCGGCGTGACCCGGGAACGGCTTGCCGTTCAGCGAGACCTCGTCGGGGTCGACCTCGACGTCGCCCACGTCGTCCGGGCCGCCCGTGCCGGGCACGGCCTTCACCTCGGCCGAGCCGGAGACCTCGGTGCGGCTCTCCGCCGGATCCGAGTCCTGCTTGGCCTCGGTCTCGCGCTCGCTGCCGGGCGACTCCGAGATGTCCTTCTCGATGGTCTCGCTCTCGGAGGAGGTGGCGGGAGCCGCCCCGTCCGGCTTGCCGATGGTCGAGCCCTGGTCGTCCTGCTCCGTGCGGTCCTGGTCCATGTCGTCGCCTTTCGTCGGGACCTCCGACGCTACGTCGGGGCGCGCGCGGGGGCACCCGCTTGACAGCCCGGCCGGGGGAGGGCGGCGTGCAGGGTCGACGTACTACCCTGGGTCGACGGTCGCACCGGGGGGCGCGGCACACCCGCCGCCGACCGCGAGGAGGACCCGTGGCATCCCACCGGACAGGCGACACCCGCATCGTCGGGACGACGGTCGACGGCCGGTACACGATCGAGGAGCTCATCGGCCGCGGCGGCATGGCCACGGTCTACCGGGCGCGAGACGGCGTCCTCGGCCGCTCCGTCGCGCTGAAGATGTTCGCCCCCGGCATCGACGACGCGCAGGACCTGCAGCGCAAGGCGTCCGAGATCCGGCTGCTCGCGGCCCTCAACCACCCCGCCCTCGTCACCCTCTACGACGCGCACGACGGCGGCGACGACACCAACGGCCAGGCCTACATGGTGATGGAGCTCGCCGAGGGCCCGAGCCTGTCCGAGCGGCTCGCCGAGGGCCCGGTCGCGCCGAACGACGTCGCCTCGATGGCGGGCGACCTCGGCGAGGCCCTGCACACGGTCCACGCGGCCGGAGTCGTGCACCGCGACGTGAAGCCGTCGAACGTGCTGCTCGTCCCGAGCCCGCTGACCAGCCGCGAGTTCCGCCCGAAGCTGGCCGACTTCGGCATCGCCTCCCTCATCGACGCGACGCGGATCACCGCGCCGGGCACCCTCATCGGCACCGCCGCCTACCTCAGCCCCGAGCAGGCGCACGGCGACCCGGTCACCTCGGCGAGCGACATCTACTCCCTCGGCCTGGTGCTCCTGGAGTCGCTGACCGGCCGCCGCCCGTTCACGGGCTCGGCGATCGAGGTCACGCTCGCCCGCCTGCTCCGCGACCCCGAGGTCTCGGAGTCGCTCGGCAGCGGCTGGACCTCGCTCCTGACCTCGATGACGCGGCGCGAGCCCGGCGAGCGTCCCGCCGCGCTCCAGGTGGCGGAGTCGGCACGCCGCCTGATCGATCCGCGGCGCGACTCCCCGCCGGCGGCCATCGTCGTCCCCGACGTCCCCGCCACCCGGGTGATGTCGACGGAGCCGCTCGCCGAGACCGAGCCGATCACGCGGACGGAGGCGCTCGACCCGACCCGCCGGCTCGCGGCCGACGCCTACCCGGCCACGGAGGCGATCGCTCCGACGCAGCGCTTCACCGCGACCGAGCGGATCGCTCCGGCACCGCGGACCGCTCCGGCACCGCAGACCGCTCCGGCGCCGCGCACGGCTCCGCTCCGCCCCGCGGCCGCCCCTCCGCAGCGCCGCGGCCCGAGCCCGTGGCTGATCGTGCTGGTGCTCGCGCTGGTCGCGGTCGCCGTCGGGCTCGCGATCATCCTGATCGACGGTCCCCAGTCGCCTCTGCCGCAGGTGGACGGCGAGCTGGGCGACCACCTCCGTCAGCTGCGCGAGAGCATCCGCTCGTGAGGGGCCTCCGACTGCGCGCCGCCGGCGCCGTGCTCGCCTCGGTCCTGCTGCTGAGCGGATGCTCCTCCGCGCCGCAGGGCATCGACGAGGGCACCGCCCAGACCCTCGACGACGCGGTGGTGGCCGTCGCCGAGAAGGCCTCGGCCGACGACTACCAGGGCGCTCTCACCGAGCTCGCCTCGCTGCAGTCGGCGCTCGACGCCGCGCTCGCCGAGGGCTCCGTCAGCTCCGACCGCGCAGCGACGGTGCAGGCGCAGGTCGACGTCGTCCGCGCCGACCTCGAGGCCCTGATCGCGGGAGCCCCGGAGCCGGCGCCGGCCGAGACGACCGCCCCGGCTCCCGAGGAGACGACCCCGGTCGAGGAGGAGCCGGAGGACACGCCGGCCCCCGTCGAGACCGAGGACGACCCCGCCCCCTCGCCCGAGGAGTCGGAGCCGGAGGAGACGCCGACCGAGCCGGAGGAGCCCGCGGAGGAGACCCCGGCCGCTCCCGGCGAGGACGCTCCGGGGAACAGCGGGGACGCTCCGGGGAACAGCGGCGACGCACCCGGCAACAGCGGGAACGCTCCCGGCAACGGCAACGGCAACGGCAACGGCAACGGCAACGGCAACGGCAACGGCAACGCGGGCGGCAACGGCAACGGCAACGGCAACGGCCCCGGCGCTCGCGGTGCGGCGACCGGCGTCGGCGCCCCCGCGGGCAGCGGTGCCGCGCCCGGGGCCGCGAAGGGCCCCGGCGGCCGCTAGAGCGCTACTCCTGCGTCGAGATCACGGCGAACGCCGCGTCGAGCTCGACGTCCACGTCCGTGCCGTCCTCGCGGGTGACCTCCACCTCGAAGGCGTGGTCGGCGTCGTCGCTGCGCTCGGCCTCGGTGACGGTCCCGGAGCCGACGGCGCCCAGCGCCGCCTCGCTCGCGCGGGCGAGGTCGTCGCCGGTGAGGTCGTCCGGGTCCACGGCGGCCGCGGTCGGGTCGCCGGCAGGCACGCCGTCGTCGTCGGAGCCGGCCTGGAGGGCGCGGTCGTCGGGGTCGACGGACAGGACGGCGAAGGAGTCGTCGAGGCGCACCTCGTACTCGAGGCCGGCGCGGTCGGTCAGGTCCAGCTCGTAGCCGGTGGCGCCGTCGTCGTCGCGCTCGGCCGAGGTGACGGTCCCGCCGCCGATCTCGGCGAGCGCGGCCTCGCTCGCGCGGTCCAGGTCGCTGCCGGTGAGGGAGTCGGATCCCTCGAAGCCGTCGGTCGCGGCGTAGGCGATGCCCGTCCCGGCTCCGATCAGCACGACCGCTCCGGCGATCCCGGCGATGATCTTCGTCTTCTTCTGCACGATGGCTCCGTCCCGGCGCCGCTCGTCGACGCCTCCAGCACTCTCGCGGTCGGGCGCTGAAGCAGGCCTGAAGCGCCCGCTCAGCGGACGAGCGGCACCCGCACCTCGACCCGGGCGCCGCCCAGCGCCGAGTCGCCGACGACGACCCGTCCGCCGTGGGCCCGCGCGATCCCGGCGACGATCGCCAGGCCGAGGCCCGATCCTCCGGCGTCGCGCGCCCGGCCCTCGTCGAGGCGGACGAAGCGCTCGAGCACCCGCTCGCGCTCCGCCGCCGGGATCCCCGGCCCGTCGTCGTCCACCGCGAGCACCGCCTCCGCTCCGTCGATCCGGGTCGAGAGCGCCAGCTGCGAGGAGCGGTGCCGCACCGCGTTGTCGACCAGGTTCCGCAGCGCCCGCGAGAGCAGGGCCTCGTCGGCCACCGCCTGCACGGGCGAGATCCCGCTCGCGTCGACCCGGGCTCCGGAGTCGCGCAGGCGCCGCACCTCGCCGAGGGCGAGGTCGTCGAGGTCCACGGGAGCCGCCGCCACGGCCAGGCGCGCCTCGTCCGCCCGGGCGAGCAGCAGCAGGCCCTCGATCAGCCCGCCGAGCCGCACCGACTCCTCCGCGACCGTCCTCGCCAGCCGGGCGGAGTCGAGCCGGTCCGGGTGCGCGAGCGCCACCTCCGCGGTCTGGCGCAGCGCCGCGACGGGGGAGCGCAGCTCGTGCGAGGCGTCCGAGACGAAGCGCCGCTGCCGCTCCTGCCCGCTCTGCAGCCGATCGAGCATCCGGTTGAGGGTGTGCGCCAGCCGGTCGACCTCGTCGCCGGAGCCGGGAGCGGCGATCCGGCGGTCCAGGGCGGAGGAGGTGACCGCCTCGGCCTCCTCGCGCATCCGCTCCACGGGGCGCAGCGCCCGGCCGACGACGACGGCGCACACCACCGCCACCAGCGCGATCAGCAGCGGGACGGCGACCGCGAGCAGCCCGATCGTCGTGGACACCGCCTCCTCGCGGCCCTCGTCGGGCACGCCGACCACGACGAGGGAGTCGTCGTCGAGCTCGCGGGCGGCGACCACCACCGGCCCCTCGTCGTCCACGTCGACCGTGACCGGGTCGTCGCTCTCGGCCAGCGCGAGCGGAGGGAGGTCCTCCGCGTCCTCGGCCGCGGCGGCGACTCGCCCGTCGACGACGAGCTGGACCAGTCCCTCCGAGCCGCGGACGGCCTCCGGGCCGCCCTGTTCGACCAGCGCAGCGACCCGCTCCGCCTCGGCGTCGGCGGCGGAGGCGGCGCTCGAGGCGAGCACGGAGGAGAGGACCAGGACGAAGAGCACGCTCCCGAGGAGCGCGGCGGCGGCCACCACGGCGGTCGCGGCCGCGGTGATGCGGGTCCGCAGGCTCCGGCGGCTCACCCGGCCACCAGCGTGTAGCCCGCTCCGCGCCGGGTGCGGAGGGTGTCGCGGCCGAAGGGCCGGTCGATCTTGTTGCGCAGGGTGCGGACGTAGACCTCGACGATGTTCGGGTCGCCGTCGTAGTCGAAGTCCCAGACGGCTCCGAGGACGTCGCGTTTGGAGACGACCTCGCCCGCCCGTGAGACGAAGTACTCGAGGACGCTGAACTCGCGCGCGGTCAGCGGCACGGCGACTCCGCCCCGCTCGACGGTCCGGGACGCCGGATCCAGCACGAGATCGCCGACGACGCGCACCGTGGGCCGCTCGGCGGCTCCACGGCGGATGAGGGCGCGCAGCCGCGCGACGAGCACCGGGAACGAGAACGGCTTGGTGAGGTAGTCGTCGGCGCCGGTGTCGAGGGCCTCGACCTGGTCGAGGTCGCCGTCCTTCGCGGTGAGCATCAGGATCGGGGTCCAGTCCTCGGCGGCGCGCAGCCGCTCGCAGACGCGGAAGCCGCTGACGTCCGGGAGCATCAGGTCGAGGACGATGGCGGCGTAGTCGGCCTCCTGCGCGTACCAGAGGGCGTCGGTGCCGGTGGTGGTGGTGTCCACGGCGAAGCCCTCGGCCTCCAGGCCCGTCTCGAGGGCGCGGAGCAGGTTGATCTCGTCGTCGACGACCAGGATGCGGATGGCGGCCTCCCCGGGCTCGGCGCGCGGGGGTCCGCGCGAGCCCAGGCTAGCCGCGGCCCCGCTGAAGCCCGCCTGAAGCGCCGGCGGACCACCGCGTCCCGCCGAGGCGCCGGCTCCCCGCCGGGACACCGGCGGGAGCGCGGTGTCCCGGCGGGACGCGCGGCGCCCGGGCGAGGGTCACTCGTCGCGGTCGGTGTACTCGCCCTCGCCCTCGGCGGAGGTGCCCGCGGCGCTGGTGTCGACGTAGCTGCCCTTGTCGGCGGTGCTCTGCTCGTTGACCGAGGTGTCGACGTAGCTGCCCTCGGCCTCGCCGGCGGTGTGCGAGACGCCCTCCGTCGAGGTGTACTCGCCGCCCTCGGTGTCCTCGGTGCTCGTGCCCTCGGCGACGTGACGGCCGTGGCCGGCGGTGTGCTCGTCGTGACCCTCGTGGTGGTCGTGGTGCTCGTGACCCTCGTGGTGCTCGTTGTCGTGGTCGTGGTGGGCCATGGCGGCCTCCTCGCTTCGTCGCGTCGGTGCGCGGTCGGATCGGCCGCGCTCGCTCCGAGACTTCTGCATCGGGGGCGGGGGTGCAAGACGTGGCGGCTGCACATCCGTGCCGCGCAACTCCTACCGGTGCCGGATCCGCCCGCCTAGCCTCCGAGGATGAGCAGACCCCCTCGCACCCGCTGGAGCGTCATCGGCCAGCTCGGACCGGCCTTCGACGACGGCGGTCCGATGCTGCTGGTCGAGGCCCGATCGGCGTTCGGGCGCCGCCCGATGCACCGCGCCAAGGCGCAGCTGCTGCTGTCGGCGCTCCGCCACCGCGCCCGCGAGCTCGGGGACCGCGCCGAGTACGTCCGCTCCGAGACCTTCGGCGAGGCCCTCGCCGGGCGCGACGACCTCGAGGTGATCGACCCGCCCACCCGCGGCGGCCGCCGCCTCGCCCGCAGGCTCGGCATGAGCGTTCTGCCCAGCCGCGGCTTCATCACGGCCGAGGAGGACTTCCGCGAGTGGGCGCTCTCCCGCTCGGGCAAGCGCCTGCTGCTGGAGGACTTCTACCGGTGGAGCCGCGAGCGCACCGGCGTGCTGATGCGCGGCGACCAGCCCGAGGGCGGCCGCTGGAACTACGACCACGACAACCGCCAGCCTCCGCCCAAGGGCGCCTCCCGGCTCGGCCTGCCCGACCCGTGGTGGCCGGAGGAGGACGACATCGACGAGGAGGTGCGCGCCGACCTCGCGCGCTGGGAGGCCGAGGGGGCGATCCGCCTGGTCGGCGCCGACGGTCCGCGCCGCTTCGCCGCGACGCCCGCCGAGGCAGAGGCGGCGCTCGCCGACTTCGTGTCGTCGCGGCTGGGCGACTTCGGGACCTACGAGGACGCGATGCTCTCGGGCGACTGGACGATGGCGCACTCGCTGCTCAGCGCCCCGATGAACCTCGGCGTGCTCGATCCGCGGACGGTCGTCGAGGCGGCCGAGGCGGAGTACGCCGCCGGGGGCGCGCCGATCGCGGCGACGGAGGGGTTCATCCGCCAGATCCTCGGCTGGCGCGACTACGTCTGGAACCTGTTCTGGCACCTCGGGCCGGAGTACCGGAACCGCAGCCGCGCGCTCGGCGCCTCCACGCCGCTGCCCGCCGAGCTGCTCGCGCTCGACCCGAGCGGCATCGAGGCGAACTGCCTGCACGAGACGCTCGACGACGTGCACCGGCACGGCTGGGCGCACCACATCCAGCGCCTGATGGTGCTCGGCAACTGGGGACTGCAGCGGGGGTGGGATCCGGCGGAGCTCAACGACTGGTTCGTGGACGTCTTCGTCGACGGCACGGAGTGGGTGATGCCCGCGAACGTGATCGGGATGTCCCAGCACGCCGACGGCGGCGTCGTCGCGACGAAGCCGTACGCCTCGGGCGGCGCCTACATCAACCGGATGTCCGACTACTGCGGCGGCTGCCGCTTCGACCCGAAGGTGCGCCTGGGCGAGAACGCCTGCCCGGTGACCGCCGGGTACTGGGCCTTCCTCGACCGGGCCGAGCCGGTCCTCCGCGGCAACCACCGGATGGCCCAGCCCCTCGCGGGCCTGCGCCGCCTCGCGGACCGCGAAGCGGTGGTCGACCAGGAGCGCCTGCGCGAGACGTACTGACGCGGGGTCGGCGGCACGCCCGCCGCTACTCCGCGCGCACGAAGCGCGACACGGTGACCGCGACCGTCACCGCGGTCGTCCCCTCCACCGCCGCGAGCCGAGCGTCCAGCGCCTCGGGATCCACGTGGTGGGCACTCGGCCCCATCAGCACCTCGGCGCGCAGCTCGTCGACGCTCATCAGCACCGTCGTGTCGAGCTCGATGCGCTCCTCGAGCGCGAACCCCGCCAGCTGCTCGTCGAGCCGCTCCGCCTTGCCGGCGTCGATGCCCAGCATCCCGAACCGCTCGCGGATCTCGTGCAGGTGCCTCTCGCGCGGAGTGACGACGACGGCGACGCCGCCCGGACGGAGCACCCGCCGCATCTCCGGGGCGTTCCGCGGCGCGAAGACGGTGAGCAGCGCGTCGGCGGAGGCGTCGGCCAGCGGGAGGGGCTGCCAGAGGTCCGCGGTCGCGATCGCCGCCCGGGGATGCGCGCGGGCGGCGCGGCGGGCGGCCGGGGCCGAGAGGTCCAGGCCCAGCCCGTCCGCCGCCGGATGCGCCTCGAGCACGGCCGCGAGGTACGCCCCGGTGCCGCAGCCCAGGTCGACCACGAGCCGTGCGCCGGCGGGGACGGCCGCGGCGACCGCGTCCTGGATCACCCGGTAGTGGCCGGAGCCGAGCAGGTCGGCGCGGGCCTGCACCATCGCCGTGGTGTCGCCCGAGGTCGCGTGCCTCCCGCGCAGGAGCGAGGCGTAGCCCTGGCGCGCGAGGTCGGAGCTGTGCCCGAGGGGGCAGCGGAGCGAGGAGGGGCGGGGCAGCGCATCGGGGGCGAGCGCGCCGCCGCAGACCGGGCAGGCGAGGGCGGGCAGCACCGTCGATCCGGGTCGGGCGGCCGGATCGAACGCGCTCACTCCGCTCCGGGCGCGCGCGCCCGCATGGCGGTGACCGCCGCGTTCAGCGTCGCGATGGTCGGCACCGCGAACAGCGCCCCGGCGAGCCCGGCCACCTCGAGCCCGGTCGCGACTCCGAGCACCACGGCGAGCGGATGCACCTTCACGGCGGTCCCGAGGATGAGCGGCTGCAGCACGTGCCCCTCGAGCAGGTGCACCAGGATCACGACGCCGACCATCACCAGCGCGGCGACGGGCCCGCTGAACAGCAGCGCGACCAGCGCGGCGAGCGCACCGGTCACGATCGCGCCGAGGATCGGGACGAACGAGCCGAGGAACACCACGATCGCGATCGGCACGACGAGCGGCAGCTGCAGCGCGAGCGCGCCGATGCCGATGCCGACGGCGTTGATCCCGGCGACGCCGAGCTGCGCGATCACGAACTGGCTGAGGGTCCGCCAGCCGGCGGCGCCGCCGCGCTCCATCGCGGGGCGCGCGCGGCGGGGGAGGAGGCGGAGGAACCAGTGCCAGATCCGGCGGCCGTCGAGGAGCAGGAAGATCAGCGAGAACAGGGTGAGGAGGGTTCCGGCGAAGACCTCGGCCAGCTGGGAGCCGACGGCGAGGGCCCCGGACGCGATCGTCGACGCCTGCGCGTCGGCCCAGTCGACCGCGCGCTGCGCCCAGTACGAGAGCTGGACGTCCGAGAACGACAGCGGCGGGCTCCGCAGCCACGCCTCGACGCCGTCGACCGCGTCGAGAGCGCGCTGCCCCACTCCGCTGAAGCCGGAGCGCGACTGCACGATCACCAGCCCGACGAGGCCGGTCAGCAGGAGGAGCATCAGGACGATCGAGACCAGGACCGCGAGCGGGCGGGGGAGCCGCAGGCGCTCGAGCCGGTTCCGCAGCGGGGTGAGGAGCGCGGTGAGCAGCAGCGCGATCAGCACCGGCACGACGATCACGGGCAGCAGCGAGACGAGGCGCACGAGGAGGTAGAGGAGCCCGGCGACGGCGAGGAAGCGCCACGACCAGGCGGCGGCGATCCGCATCCCGGTCGAGACGTCGCCCGAGGCGTCGTCCGGCGAGTCCGAGGGGGCCGGAGCCGTGACCGCAGCCGGGGGAGCGGCGGCCGCAGGCGGACTCGCCGCCGTGCCGTGCCGCTCGTCGCGCGCTCGCCGTCCCCGCATGACCCCTCCGATCCTCTCGCAGTGTACGGCGGAGCGGCCGTCCGGGACCGGGAGGGAGCCCGGGGGCGCCCCGCCTGGAGGGATCCGGGCGCCGGATGCGCCGGCAGCGGCTCGTCCGGAGGGCGGAACGCGCCGGATCGCGCCGTCTCCGCCCCGTTCCCCGTCTCGGCCGCGGGAGGCCGGTCCGCGCCGGTAGCGTTGTGCGGGTCGATGCCGAGCGAGGAGGGCGACGGATGCTGGAGGCGGTTCTCGCGATCGCCGCGTGGTGCGCGGGCGCGGTGCTCGTCGTCAGCGGCGCCCTGAAGCTCGGCCGCACGGAGCGGTTCCGGGCGAGCCTCGAGGCGTTCGGGGTCCCCCTCCTCCTCCGGCGCCGCGGCTGGTTCGCGGCCGCCTTCCCCGTCGTCGAGATCGCGCTGGGCGCCGCGGTGGTGCTGGCGCCCGCTCCGGCGCACCGTGCCGCCCTCGTGCCGGTGGCGCTCCTCGACGCCGTGTTCCTCGTCGTCGCCGTCCGCGCGGTCCGCGCGACGGAGGACGTCGACTGCGAGTGCTTCGGCGGGCTGGGCTCGGCACGGATGACCGGACGCACCGTCGCGAGGAACGCGGTGCTGCTCGCGCTCGCGGTCGCCGGGGCCCTCGGCGGGCTCGCTCCGGCCGCGCTGCTCGGCGGCGGCGGTGCCTCGGCGGCGGCGTCCGGGCTCGCCGCCGCTCTCGCCGCGGTCTCGCTCGTGCTGGTGCGCGACCGCCGTGCGGCGTCGACGGCCGCTCGCGTCCGGGCGGCCGCCCGCCTGTCCGCAGCCGACAGGGAGTCCGCGCCGGGGCGCGCGCCCGAGGGCGACCTCTCGGCCGCCGACCTCGCGTTCGTCACGGTGGCCGGCGAGCTCCTGACGCTCGAGGAGCTGTCCCGCCCGGCGACGCACCTCGTCTTCTTCTCGCCCTCGTGCGCCGCCTGCCACGAGCTCGTCGAGCGCTTCCGCTGGTGGCCCCACGGCCTGCGCCCGGGCGAGGAGCTGCTGCCCGTCCTCCTCGGCAGCCGCGAGGACTTCGCGGTGCACGCCGTCTACGGGCCGCTCGTCGACCACGCCCTCTACGATCCGGAGGGCCGCGTCGCCGCCGCCCTCGGCCGAGCGGGGACGCCGGGCCACGTGCTGCTCACGCCCGAGCGTCCGCTCGGCGACGGCTGGACCTCGGGAGCCGCGTCGATCGAGGCACGCGTGCTCCGGCCCGGATTCCTCGCCGAGCTGCAGGCGGCCGGCCCGGACCCGGCTCCGGCGGCCGGCGGCGCGGTACCGGCGGGGTGACGACGGCCGGCGGGCGGAGCGGTGCCGCCGGGCTGTCGACGACCGACCGACGGCGGCCGGGCTCAGCGGCGCTCGAACTCGCCGGACATCGAGCCGTGCACGGGGTGGGCGGGATCGTCACCCACGGCGCGGGCGGGCTCGTCGATCTCCACGGCGCGGGACGGGGGCTCCTCGTCGCTCGCGTCGAGGCCGAAGCCGTCCTCGAGCAGCTCCTGGGCGATGCGGCTCGACAGGCCGCTCCTCTCGCCCGGTCCGGGGTCGCTCTCCGGGTCGACGGGGGCGGCGAACGCCTGCTCGAGTCCGGACGCCGGCATCCCGGCGTCGTCGATCGAGTCGGCTCGCCCGTCGGAGGGTCCTCGTGCAGGTCTCGGCATGCGCCCGAGCGTAGAGGACGGGCCCCCGGAGGTCGACGCTCCGTCGCGCACTGCCGGGCCGCCCGCGCGCCGGGTCAGTCGTGCAGCGACCAGGAGTGGGGAGCGACCTGGACGCCGCCGACGGTCGCCGTCACGTCGCCGATGTTCAGCGCGAGCCGCGCGGTGCGTCCCTCCGGGCCCTCCGCCACGAGCATCACGGCGGTGTTGGAGAGGTCGACCGTGCGGGTGCTCGCGCCGACCAGCCACGGGTTCCGTCGGCGGAACGCGACGATCTCCTGGTGGGCCCGGTAGGCCTCCCCGCCCGGCCACTCGGCGGGCTCGGCCGGGAACTCCGGGCGGATCGCGTCGTCGCCGCCGATCCGCTCCTCCTTGACGCCGCGCAGGCCCCGCTCGTCGCCGGAGTAGATGCTCGGCACGCCGGCGACGAAGCCGAGGATCGCCGTGGCGTGGCCGTGGTGGCGCTCGTCGCTGACGGCGCTGGCGATCCGGGTCACGTCGTGGTTGCCGACGAAGGTCAGGGGCAGGAACTCGCGGACGAAGTCGTCGTGGCGCTTCAGGGACCAGGCCAGCTCGAAGAGGTTCGCCTCCTCGAGGGAGTTGCGGACGGCCTTCCAGAGCTCGTACTGCGTGACCGAGTCGAGCCCCGACTCCCGCACGTAGCCGGTGTAGTCGCCGTGGATGACCTCGCCGACGAACCACGCGTCGGGGAAGCGCTGCCGCACCGGGTCGATCGCCGCGTGCCAGGCCGCCGGCGCGACCGCGTACGCCGCGTCGAGCCGCCAGCCGTCGATGCCCCGCTCGAGCCAGTGCGCGAGCACGGAGGACACGTGCTCCGCGACCTCGGGGTTCCCGTTGTCGAGCTCGACCAGAGCGTCGTGCCCCTCGAACACGTCGACGCGGAGGCCGTCGACCTCCTGCGACCGCTCGCTGCGGGAGAAGCGCGCCGCCTCGGGGGAGCCCTCGCCGGCTGCGACCGCGGCACGCCACCAGGGGTGCTCCCGTCCCACGTGGTTGAAGACCCCGTCGAGCAGCACCCGGATCCCGCGCTCGCGGCACGCGGCGATCAGCGCGTCGAGGTCTGCCTCGTCGCCGAGGCGGGGATCGACCCGGAAGTGGTCGACCGTGTCGTAGCCGTGGGTGGAGGAGGCGAAGACCGGCCCCAGCAGCAGCCCGTTGCAGCCCAGCGCCAGCAGGTCGTCGAGCCAGGGGAGCAGGGCGCGGAGGCGGTGCTGCGGCTCGTCGTCCGGGCCCGGACCCTCCGAGGCGCTCGCCTCGGCGCCCGTGAAGCCGAGCGGGTAGACGTGCCACCAGATCGCCGTCGAGATCCAACCGTCCGTCTGAGCCATCGTGGCCGTCCTCCCGGCCCGCTCGGGCGCAGGCCGCCGTCACTGTAGCGAGGCGGGCTGGACCGGAGCCGCGCCCGCTCACGAGCCGGGCCGCAGGGCGGCGATCCAGGCCAGCACGGCGAGGCCCGCCCGCACGGAGGCGGGTGCCGTGACGGTGCAGACGAGCAGCGCGAGAGCCGCGCAGGCGAGCCCGGCCACCGCGCTCCTCCGCTCGCCCGCCCACCGCAGCGCCCGCACGGACGCGATCACCGCGGCGACCGCCACGGCGACGGCGGGGAGGGCCGCGTCGGCCGGAGCGGGTAGGGGGAGGAGTGCCGTCGTCGTCATGAGCCGATCCTCGTCAGGCGGCGGACTCTGCGGAGAGGCGATCGGCGGACCGGTGGACGAGAGGCGCCGAGCGCCTCCTGTGGAGGGACCGACCGGCGCGATCGGCGTCGTTCCGGGCGTCTCGAGGCCGGAATCGCCGGAGATCCGGGGCGGGGCTGGTAGGTTACCGACGGTCCGACCGGTTGAGGACGTCCGTCCCCGGCCGAGGACGATCCATCGAAACCAGCTGTTCCGACAGCGAGAACGTCCTGGGAGGACACTCCATGGCTGACAAGTCGCTCAACCGCACCGAGCTCGTCGCGAAGATCGCCGCCGACTCCGGCCAGAGCCAGGCCGCCGTCAACGGCGTCCTCGACTCGCTCTTCACCACCCTCGCCGACTCCGTGTCGAACGACGTGAAGGTCACCATCCCCGGCTGGATCGCCGTCGAGCGCACCTCCCGCGCCGCACGCACCGGCCGCAACCCGCAGACCGGCGAGACCATCCAGATCGCCGCCGGCCACTCGGTCAAGGTCTCCGCGGGCACCAAGCTCAAGGCCGCCGCGAAGTAGTCGCGCCCTCCGACACGGCCCCGGCACTGCGCCGGGGCCGTCGTCGTCCGCGGACGCGGCCGCCGATCGTCCGCGGACGCGGCTGCCGATCAGCCGCGGAACGTAGGCTGGACCGGTGAATCGAACCGTCCGGATCGTCGGCCCTGCGCTCGTGCTCGTCGCCGCAGCGCTCGTCGCCCTCTTCGCGGCCCTGGCCTTCGGCGGGGGAGCCGCGGCTCCGCTGCTGAACGATCCCGGCCCCGTGGTCCGCTACGGCCTCCCGATCGCCAAGCTGGCCGTCAATCTCGGCGCCGCGGGCATGATCGGCTCGCTCGTGCTGACGCTGTTCGCGCTGAGCCCCCGCGCCGCCGCCGCCCGCGACGCCCAGTCCTCGTCCCGCGCCTCGACCGCTCACGCCTCCTCGCGCGGCGGCCAGTCCTCGCGCGGCGGCCAGTCCTCCTCCCGCGCCGGATCGACGCGCACCGCGGTCGCGCCCGCGCGCCCCGCGCCCGCCGAGGCCGCGCCCGAGCCGCGCACCGAGTTCTCGATCGCCCTCGACGTCGCCGCCGCCAGCGCCGCGTTCTTCGCGGCGGCCAGCGCGGTGACCGGGTTCCTCACCTTCCTCAACGTCACGCAGACGCCCCTGAGCCTCGACCGCGACTTCGGCACCAAGCTCAGCTACTTCATCGGCAGCATCGAGGTCGGCCAGGCCTGGCTCATCACGACGCTGCTCGCGGCCGTCGTCACCGTCCTCTGCTTCGCCGTCCGCAACCAGACCGCGCTCGTCTTCGTCACGGGCCTGGCCCTGCTCACGCTGCTGCCGATGGCGCAGCAGGGGCACGCGGCGGGAGCGAGCGGGCACGACGCCGCCGTCACGGCGCTGGGCCTGCACCTCGTCTTCGCGGCGATCTGGCTGGGCGGCCTCATCACCGTCATCGCCCTGCGGCCCCTGCTCGGCGGCTCCCGCCTGCTGCCCGTGATCGAGCGCTACTCCAGCCTCGCGCTCGTGAGCTTCGTCGTGGTCGCGGCGTCCGGGTACGTCAGCGCCGAGCTCCGGCTCGCCACTCTCGACAACCTGCTGACCGGCTACGGGATCCTCGTGCTGGTCAAGGTCGCGGCGCTGGTCGCGCTGGGCCTGTTCGGCGTTCTGCAGCGCCGCTACCTCATCGAGCGGATGCGGAAGGCCGGCGGTGTCGGCGGCCGCAGCTTCTGGTGGCTCGTCGGCGCCGAGATCGCCTTCATGGGGATCGCCTCCGGAGTCGCTGCGGCGCTCGCGCGCACCGCGACCCCGGTCGACCAGATCGCCGCCAGCCAGCTCACGGATCCGACCCCGGCCCAGCTGCTGACGGGCGAGCCCCTGCCGCCGCCCGCGAGCGCGATGAACTTCCTCACGCTCTGGAACATCGACCTGGTCTGGCTCCTGGTCTGCTCCTTCGCCATCGCGTTCTACGTCGCCGGAGTGGTGCGCCTGCACCGCCGCGGCGACCGCTGGCCCCTGCACCGCACGATCCTCTGGATCGCGGGCATGCTCCTCCTGGCCTACATCACGAACGGCGGGGTGAACGCGTACGAGAAGTACCTGTTCAGCGCCCACATGCTCTCGCACATGGTCCTCACCATGGCGGTGCCGCTGCTGCTCGTCCCGGCGGCACCGGTCACGCTCATCGCCCGCGCCGCCGCCCGCCGCACCGACGGCTCCCGCGGCGCCCGCGAGTGGGTGCTGCTCGCCGTGCACTCGCGCTTCGCCACCGCGATCTCGCACCCGATCGTCGCCGCGCTGCTGTTCGTCGGGTCGCTCTGGGGCTTCTACTACTCCCCGCTGTTCCGCTGGGCCACCACGGACCACATCGGCCACGAGTGGATGATCGTCCACTTCCTGATCACCGGGTACCTCTTCGTCAGCGTCCTGATCGGAGTGGACCCGAGCGTGCACCGCGTGCCCTTCGCGATGCGCCTGCTGCTGCTGCTGGGCACCATGGCGTTCCACGCCTTCTTCGGCCTCGCACTGATGACGGGGGAGGGGCTGCTCCTCGCCGACTGGTACGGAGCGATGGGCTGGGGCACGTCCGCGCTCGCCGATCAGCAGGCGGCCGGCGGCATCGCGTGGAGCATCGGCGAGATCCCCACCCTCGCGCTCGCGATCGTCGTCGCGATGATGTGGAGCCGCTCCGACGCCCGCGAGACCAAGCGCCGCGACCGCCAGGCCGACCGCACCGGAGAGGCCGAGCTCACGGCCTACAACGACCGCCTGGCCGCCCTCCAGAAGCGCGGCTGATCCGCGCCCGGGCCCCGGGGTCCCGGCGGCCCGCGGGTACAGTGGAGCGGTGACTCAGCCGACCCTCTCTGACGAGCAGCAGCGGGTCTTCGACCTCATCGAGAACACGCGCGAGCACCTGTTCGTCACGGGTCGCGCGGGCACGGGCAAGTCCACCCTGCTCAACCACCTGAGCTGGAACACCGACAAGCAGATCGTCATCTGCGCCCCCACCGGCGTCGCGGCGCTGAACGTCGGCGGCCAGACCATCCACTCGCTCTTCCGACTGCCGATCGGCGTCATCGCCGACTCCGACCTCGACCAGCCGCCCGAGCTGCGCAAGCTCCTCAACACCATCGACACGCTCGTCATCGACGAGATCTCCATGGTCAACGCCGACCTGCTCGACGGGATCGACCGCAGCCTCCGGCAGGCGCGGCAGCGGCGCTCCGAGCCGTTCGGGGGCGTGCAAGTCGTCCTCTTCGGCGACCCGTTCCAGCTCGCACCCGTGCCCGGCGATCCGGAGGAGCGCGCCTACTTCGCCGACCGCTACCGCTCGCTGTGGTTCTTCGACGCCCTCGTCTGGCAGGAGGCGCCGCTGCGGATCGTCGAGCTCGGCCGGATCCACCGGCAGAGCGATGAGCGCTTCAAGTGGATGCTCAACGCGGTCCGCTTCGGCATGGTGACGAAGGAGATCGCCGACGTTCTGAACGCGGCGGGCGCGCGGACGCCTCCGGCCGACGACGCGATCACGCTCGCGACCCGCAATGACACGGTCAACCGCATCAACCAGGCGGCGCTCGCGCGGCTGAAGGGCCCGCTGAAGACCGCGTCGGCCGAGATCAGCGGCGACTTCGGCGGGCGCGCCTATCCAGCGGACCAGAACCTCGAGCTCAAGATCGGCGCGCACGTGATGTTCCTGCGCAACGACTCCGAGCAGCGCTGGGTGAACGGCACGATCGGCCGGGTGACGAAGGTCGCGGGGACGGTGTGGGTCGAGGTGGACGGCGAGGTCCACGAGGTCGAGCCCGCGACCTGGGAGCGTTACCGCTACTCCTACTCCGCCGCGACGAAGAAGCTCACCCGCGAGATCGTCGCCGAGTTCGCGCAGTTCCCGCTCCGCCTGGCGTGGGCGGTCACGATCCACAAGTCGCAGGGCAAGACCTACGACTCCGCCGTGGTCGACCTCGGGCAGCGCGCCTTCGCGCCCGGGCAGACCTACGTGGCGCTCAGCCGCATCACGAGCCTCGAGGGGCTCTACCTGACGCGGCCGCTCCGGCCGAGCGACATCATCGTCGACAAGGACGTGCTGCGCTTCATGTCCGAACGGCGAGCCGAGCCGGCCGCCGTCGCGGAGGCGTCCGCGGATTGACGCCCCGCGGAGGACGTGGGAGCAGGGGCCTCAGGCCGCCGCGCAGGTCCGGGCGAGATCGCGGAACAGCTCCGTCGTCAGCCGGTACGCCTCCGCGACCTCCGCGATGACCCGCTCGCGCTCCTCCTCGTCCCAGCCCGCGGCGTCGAGCTGCTCGCGGTAGGTGGCGCGGAAGGCCGACGGTGCGGCGATCTCGCCGAAGAGGAAGAAGCCGACGCCGTTGGTCTCGAAGCCGAACCGCCGCTGCAGCAGCCCGCGGACGATCGCGCAGCCGGAGAGGTCGCCGAGGTAGCGCGTGTAGTGGTGGGCGACGAAGCCGCCGCTCCAGCCCGCGGCCACGGTGCGGATCCGGTCGACGTAGGCGCCGGTCGAGGGCAGCGGGCGGATGCGCTCCCGCCAGTCCTCGCCGACGAGGAAGCGCAGGTCCTCCGCGATCGCGGGGAGCCGGGTGAGCTTGGTTGAGAGGAAGGGCTCCGCGACCGGATCGCCGGCCATGTCCTCCGCCACGGCCTCGAGGGCCTCGTAGACGAAGTAGTGCTGCGAGATGAGCGCGATGTAGTCGTCGCGGCTGCCGGAGCCGGTCATCAGCGAGGTCATGAAGGCGGCGCCCTCGTCGTCCGCGCCGGACTGCCCGATGCGCAGGCGCAGGGCCTCGGAGAACGGGATGACGTTCGACACGGTGGCCTCCCTCGGCGACTGAGGTCTGCCTTACCTTAGCCGAGCGGGGCCGCCGGGACCAGAGGGCGTCAGTGCCCGTGTCCGCCGTCGACGACGGAGTGCATCATCCCGCCCATGTCGCCCGACCCGCCCGAGGAGGCGGCCATGGCGGGGGTGGCGAGGGCGGAGACGGTGAGCGCGCCGGCCAGGAGTCCGACGAGAGCTCGCGACGGCGAGACGGCCTTCTCCTCGACGCGCGGAGAGCGGAGCGAGACGGCCACCACGGCGACCGCGATCAGCTGGAGGACCGCGGCGGCCAGCGCGGGGAGGGGCTCGGCGAGTGCGCCGAGGGCCAGAGCGAGGGCGAACGCCGCCAGGGAGGCGACCGCGACGACCAGCGCGGAGCGCGGCACGACGATCCGGCCGCGTGCCAGGACGAGGACCGCCCAGAGGATCTCGACAGCACCGAGCGCTCCGATCACCGGAGCCTGCACGCCCTCGCCGCCGGCGGCGAGCGAGAGGTGGACGAGCCCGGCGCCGAGTCCGGCGAAAGCGGCGTTGCAGCGGGCCACGGTGGTCATGGCGGCTCCTTCGCTGGATCGGGGAAGAAGAGGAGGCCCCGGATCGACACACCGCATCGTGTCGTCCGGGGCCGTTCAGTCCGTCCGCCGCGGAAAACGGCGGGCCCACGGCGGACGGAGTAGAGGGGGGCGGCGGGTGCCGCCCTGGTCAGGCGGTCGCGGCGGTGCGCGTCCTCGCCGTCTTCTCGGTGCCGAGTCCGACTCCCAGGAGCACCAGCGCGCTGGCCAGGTGCAGGAAGTGGTCGGCGGTGTTCAGCGCCAGCACGTTCAGAGCGGTGTCGACCAGGAAGAAGCCGACGATGCCGAGCAGCAGGTACACCGCTCCGACGGTCACGTTGACGGTCTTCGCCGCGGCGACGGTCGACAGGCCCGCGATCAGCAGCGCGCCTCCGATGAGCAGGTGGGCGATGTTGTGCAGCGGGTTCACCTCGAAGATGCCGAGCAGGAGCCCGCCTTCGGTCGAGAGGAACTGCACGCCTCCGGTCACGACGAAGCCGAGCAGCCCGACGACGACGTAGACGGCTCCGAAGAGAGTCGCCAGCAGTCGATTGGGGGATCTGCGCATGGTCTCTTACCTCCTTCGAGCAGCGCCTCTGCGCTGTACTCCCTCTCTTCGTAACCGGGCGCCTGCCGGTTTGGGAACGGGGTGGACTCCGCCGGTCACGGTCAGGACACGAATCGCGATCGGGCGCTCAGCGGCCCTCTCCGGCCCGACGGAGCCCCCGTACAGTGGTGCCGTTCGCAGACGACGGGGGAGTCGCACGGCATGGGATCTCGCAGACGGACGCGGACGGGGCTGCTCGTCGTCCCGGTCCTCGTGCTCGCACTGGCCGGCTGCACGCCCGCCGCCGCCTCGCGCGTGGCGGAGGCGCCCGCGCAGGCGGCGTCGGAGGAGCTCGCCTCCGCCCTGTCGGGGTTCCTCGACGAGACGGTCGGCGTCGCCGGCGCGACCGGAGCGGTCGCCGGCGTCTGGTCGCCATGGGGCGGCAGCTGGGAGGGCGCGGTCGGCTGGGAGTCGGACGAGCGCACCACCGCCCTCACCACCGACGCGCACCTGCGGCTCGGCACCGGCGGCACCGAGGCGATGACCTGCGACGTGGTCCTCGCCCTCGCCGACTCCGGCCGGGTCGACCTCGACGCCGACGTCGGCGAGACGCTGCGCTCCCTGCCCGGCATCGACGGCCTCACGCTGCGCGAGCTCTGCGCGCACACCTCCGGCCTGGCCGACTTCCGCTCGGCGCTCTGGCCGACCGTGCTCCAGAACCCCCCGCGGCAGTGGCCGACGCTCGAGCTGCTCGCCGCGGCCCAGGTGCGCGGCGCCTCGGCCGAGCCCGGAGCGGCGTGGTCCGACTCCGCCACCGGTCCGCTGCTCGCCGGCATCGTCGCCGCGCAGGTGACCGGTCGGAGCATCGGGGAGCTCTACGACCAGTACGTGGTGCCGCGGTACGGGCTGCGCAGCACGGAGCTGCCCGGCGCCTCCGAGGTCGACCTGCCCGCTCCGTCCCCCCGCGGCTACGCGGTCGCGCTGGACCCGGCGACCGGGGAGAAGCGCTGCGACGTGCGGCTCGACGTCACCGCCGCGTCCCCGTCCGCGCTCGGCGCCGCGGGCGGAGCGCTGACCGATCTGGAGGACCTCCGGCGGCTGGCGACGGGGCTCGCGGCCGATCCCGCGGGCGACGCCATGTGGCAGGACCCGGTCGTCCAGGGCCAGGGCCGCGCCGACTACCTCCGCGCCGGGCTCGGCGGGCACGAGGCGGGACCCCTCCGCGGCTTCTCGGGCCTCGCGCCCGGCTTCGTCACCGCGGCCTACTCCGACCCGGTCTCGGGCCTGACCGTGGCCGTCTCGATCAACAGCTCGACGCCTGGCGGCGACTTCGCTGCGACGGTCGCCCGCACCCTGGCCGCCATCGCGGTCGAGCAGGGAGCCGCGACGGGAGCCGAGGGCCTGCCCCGGCTCCCGTGGACGGCCGACGGCGAGCGCGGCGCCGTGCAGGGGACCCCGACGCGCTGCTGATCCGGCGGCGCCCTACTCTGGTGCCATGCCGATCACTCCCGACACCAAGGACTGGACCTGGGTCCTCGAGCGCCCCTGCCTCGAGTGCGGTTTCGACGCCTCGCTCGTCGACGCCGACGAGGTCGCCGAGCTCATCCGCGAGAACGCCGCCGCCTGGCCCTACGTGCTCGACCGCGACGATGCGGCGGGCCGGCCCGACGACGAGACCTGGTCGCCGCTCGAGTACGCCGCGCACGTGCGCGACGTGCACCGCATCTACCGCACCCGCGTGCAGCTGATGCTCGCCGGCGACGACCCGCTCTACCCCAACTGGGACCAGGACGTCACCGCCGTGGAGGAGCGCTACGACCAGCAGGACCCCGCGACGGTCGGCCGCGAGCTGGTCGAGGCGGCCGAGCGCATCGCCGAGGTGTTCGACTCCGTCGCCGGCGCCCAGTGGCAGCGCCGAGGCCGCCGCAGCGACGGCGCGGCGTTCACGGTCGACACGATCGCCCGCTACTACCTGCACGACGTCCAGCACCACCTGCACGACGTGCAGGGCTGAGCTCAGGTGTCGATGAGCTGTGGATTGAGGAACGAGAGCGTCCGCGCGTAGGCGAGCGCCGCGGAGGCGGGGCTGACCGCGTCGCGCAGGTTGCCGTTCGCGAAGTGCCGTTGCGTGTCCGGGTAGGTGTGCGCCGTGACCGGCGTCCCCGACTCCTTCAGCCGCCCGACGAACGACTCCGGGTCGTCGCCCGCGGGCCACTCGTCGCTCTGCGCGTAGTGCAGGAGGGTGGGGCACGGGACCAGAACGTGCTCCTCCGCACCGAGGGTGGCGTAGTACGCGACCACCGCGTCCACGAGGCCGGTGCCCGCGGCGAGCAGCCCGAGGCGGCCGCCGAAGCCGAAGCCGATGACGGCGCTGCGCGGTGCCCCGGCCGCGACTCCGGTGCCGACCGCCTCGGCGACGGCGGCGAGGGTGCGGTCCTGCGCGGCCATCGCGGCGAGGTCGCGCGCGTCCTCCGGGGCGAGCGTGGCCCAGCCGTCGTAGAGGTCGGGCACGAGCACGTGGTAGCCGTGCTTCGCCACGGCCTCGGCGAACGGCTCCAGCCACGGCAGGCGCCCGAACACGTCGTGCAGCACGACCACCACGGGCCGGCCGGGGTGCCCGTACTCGAGGGCGACGCCCGGCGACGGGATCTGGACGAGCTCTGTCACCCCTCCACCCTGCCCGCTGCGTCCCGCGATCCCGCGCGCTGCCACTGATCCGCCCGGCGTGTCGCGTCGGAACGCCGCTCGGGCGCCTCACCGCTCCGCGCGACCGTGCGGCTCCAGCGGCAGGACGACCTGCTCGCGCAGGTGCTCGTAGACGACCGAGGTGCGCACGTCGGCGACCTCGCGGCGCTGCGTCAGCTCGTCGATGACGAAGGCGTAGAGGTCCTGGTTGTCGCGGACGGCGACGTGGATGATGAAGTCCTCCGAGCCGGAGGTGACGAACACGCCGACCGTCTCGTCGAGGCCGGCGACCCAGTCGCGGAAGGCCTCGATGATCTCGCGCGACGGCGGACGGATGCGGACCGCGATCAGCGCCTGCACGCCGCGCCCGAGGGCCGCGAAGTCGAGAGTGAGCGTCGCGCCGGTGATCACGCCGCGGCGCCGGAGGCTCCTCGTGCGGTCGAGGGCGGTGGTCGGCGAGACGTGCACGGCGGCTGCGAGGTCACGGTTCGTGATCCGTGCATCCGACTGCAGGACCTGCAGGATCCGGACGTCGAGTTCGTCGAGTGCCGCTCCTGGGCCGTTCTGCTGGTCGTTCATACGGAGATCCTGCCGAAGGGGAGCCCTCCTGCCTACTGTTCGTGACGTCACTGCGCACGAACCGAGGAGCATCATGACCATCCCCGCCCCCGACACCGTCGGCTTCCACCCCGACGAGATCGACACCGCCGCGCCCACCCGCTCGGCCCGCCTCAAGTGGGTGGTCGTCGTCGACGAGTCCCTCCCCGCCGGCCGCGCCGTGAACGCCGCGATCTGCGTGGGCGCCGCGACGGCCGCGCACGTCGCGGGGCTGCTCGGACCGAGCCCCGCCGACGCGTCCGGATCGCTGCATCCCGGTCTGCCGTGGGCCGGCTGCACGGTCCTCGCCGCCGACGCGGCGACCCTGCTCGCGATCCGCGCGAAGGCCGAGGCGCACGACGGGACGTTCGTCGCCGACATGCCCGCGTCGGCGCAGGCCACCCGGGTGTACGACGAGTACCGGGAGGCGGTGGCGGCGAGCGGCTCCGACGAGCTGCAGTACCTCGCGGTCAGCCTGGTGGGGCCGAGGAACCGGATCGACAGGATCGTCGGGCGGCTGCCGCTGCTGGGCTGACGGACACCGCGGGGCTGCCGGACGCCGCTGCGCTGACGGACGCCGCTGCGCTGACGGACGCCGCTGCAGCGCCGGAGGAGGAGCCGTTCGCATCGGGCCGGAGGACCGACCGCAGACGAGGGGGAGGAGAGCGAGTGACGGGAATCGAACCCGCGCCATCTGCTTGGGAAGCAGAAGTTCTACCATTGAACTACACTCGCGCGGCGCCGCTCGGGCGCACCAGGACATCGTAGCAAGGCCCGGAGCCGACCCATGCCCCGGGGTCGCGCCACGCCCTAGGATCGCAGCGTGCTCCTCTCCGACCGCGACATCTCGCTCGAACTCGCCTCCGGCCGCGTGGGGCTCGCCCCGCACGATCCGTCGATGCTGCAGCCGTCGTCCGTCGATGTGCGCCTCGACCGCTTCTTCCGGCTGTTCGACAACCACCGCTACCCGTACATCGATCCGGCCGAGGACCAGCCCGAGCTGACCCGCCTGGTCGAGACGCCGCAGGGCGAGCCGTTCATCCTCCACCCGGGAGAGTTCGTGCTCGGCTCGACCTACGAGGAGGTGTCGCTGCCGGACGACATCGCGGCGCGCCTCGAGGGCAAGAGCTCTCTCGGACGGCTCGGGCTGCTGACCCACTCGACCGCCGGGTTCATCGATCCGGGCTTCACCGGCCACGTCACCCTCGAGCTCAGCAACGTCGCGACGCTCCCCATCACGCTCTGGCCCGGGATGAAGATCGGCCAGATGTGCTTCTTCCGCCTCAGCTCGCCCGCCGAGAAGCCCTACGGCTCGGCGGAGTACAGCTCGCGGTACCAGGGCCAGCGCGGTCCGACCGCGTCGCGCTCGGCGCTCGGCTTCCACCGCACGGACGTCTACACCGACTGACGCCGGCGCAGGGATCAGGGCGCGGGGGTCAGCCCAGCAGGCGGGGGAGCTGCAGCACGAGCCAGGGGGAGAACGCCCAGGGGGTCGAGCGGACGGCGGCGAGCGTCGCCTCGGCGTCGACCCACTCGTAGTCCATGACCTCGTCGAGGCGCGGATCGAGGGCGTCGCGGCTCGACAGCGTCGCCGTGTAGACGGGGCAGATCTCGTTCTCGACGACGCCGGACGCGTCGACCGCGCGGTAGCGGAAGTCCGGCAGGGCGACCTCCAGCGTGGCCAGTCGGGCGCCGAGCTCGCGCTCGGCCCGGCGGACGACGGCGTCCTCGATCCGCTCGCCCGGGGCGGGGTGCCCGCAGAAGGAGTTGGTCCAGACGCCCGGCCAGGTGCGCTTCTCGAGTGCGCGGCGGGTCACCAGAAGCGCGCCGTCCGGGGAGAAGACGTGGCAGGAGAACGCGAGGTGCAGGGGAGTGGCCGTGTCGTGCACGGTCGCCTTGTCGGCGACCCCCACGGCGTTCCCGGCCTCGTCGAGGAGGACCACCTGCTCGATCCGGTCCGTCTGCACAGTGGCGGCTGGCGAAGTCATACCCGCAAGTCAAGCACGCCGCAACACATCAGCCGGCTTATCGTCCTGGTTCTCCCCTTTGTTAGCCTTCCCACGTGGATAAGCGCGACCCCGTGGTTCTGTCCCGGTTGAGGCAGGAGCACGTCGATGCCGTCCTGGACAGGTTCTTCTCGTTGGCGAGGTCCCGGGCGGTGCGTCTCGGACCCCGCTACCTGACCCTCTGGCAGACGCTGGAGGCCAACACCCGCGGCGGCAAGCGCTTCCGCCCGCTGATGGTGATCTCCGCGTACGAGGCCCACGGCGGCCAGGATCCGGAGGCCGCTGCCCATCTCGGCGCGGCGTTCGAGCTGCTGCACACCGCGCTGATCGTGCACGACGACGTGATCGACCGCGACTTCGTGCGCCGCGGCGGCCCGAACGTCTCGGGCAGCTACCGCGACGAGGCGACGACCGCGGGCCTCTCCATCCCGATCGCCGAGCACCGCGGGACCTCGGTGGCCGTGATCGCCGGGGACCTCGCCCTCACCGGCGCCCACCGCCTCGTCGAGGGCGTCGGCGCCTCCGACGGCGTGCGGGCCCGCCTGCTCACCCTGCTCGACGAGGCCGTCTTCGCCTCCGCCGCGGGTGAGCTGGCCGATGTGGACTTCTCCCTCATGCCGGGCATGCCCTCGGTCGACGAGGTGCTCGAGATGGAGCGCCTCAAGACGGCCGTCTACTCCTTCGAGGCGCCGCTGCAGGCCGGAGCGATCCTCGCGGGGGCCTCGGACGCCGCGGTGGACGCGCTCGGCGAGTTCGGCCGCTGGATCGGCATCGCCTACCAGATCGTCGACGACCTGCTCGGCGTCTTCGGCTCGGAGGGGCAGACCGGCAAGACCACGCTGGGCGACCTCCGCGAGGGCAAGCGCACCGTCCTCATCGCCCACGCGGCCGGCACGGACTGCTGGCCCGACATCGAGGCGCTGATCGGCGACGAGCACCTCGCGCCCGAGACCGCGGAGAAGGTGCGCGGCATCCTCGAGGAGTGCGGCGCCCGCAGCTACGCCGAGGGGCTCGCGAACCAGTTCGCCGACCGCGCCTGGGCGGCGCTGGAGACGCCCGCGGTGTCGGAGGCCTTCCGCAACGAGGTCCGCCCGCTCGTGGCCAGCGTGGTCGGGCGCACCCGATGAGCGCTGTCCGCCACGCGCGGATGCGCGCGACGATGCGCTCCGCCCGGCCGTGCCCCCGTACGGTGGCACGATGAGCCGCCAGAGCGAACTGTACGACCGCGTCGCGCACGAGTCGTCCGCGCAGGTGATCCGCCGCTACTCCACCTCCTTCGGGCTGGCCACGCGCCTGCTCTCCCCGGGCGTCCGCGAGCGGGTGGAGGACGTCTACGCCCTCGTGCGCGTCGCCGACGAGATCGTCGACGGCGTCGCCGAGGAGGCCCGTCTCGACCGGGCCGCGGTGGAGGAGTCCCTCGACGCCTTCGAGGCCGAGACCGAGCGCGCGCTCGCCTCCGGCTACAGCTCCAACCTCGTGATCCACGCCTTCGCTCGGACCGCGCGGGCGACCGGATTCGGCACCGAGCTCACCCGGCCGTTCTTCGCGTCGATGCGCGCCGACCTCCGCGAGACCGAGCACACCCCCGAGTCCTTCGAGGCCTACGTCTACGGCTCCGCCGAGGTCGTCGGGCTGATGTGCCTGCACGTGTTCCTCGCGGCGCCGGACGCGGGGCTCGTCTCCGAGGCCGCCCGCGAGCGGCTCGTGGCCGGAGCGCGCCGCCTGGGCGCCGCGTTCCAGAAGGTCAACTTCCTCCGCGATCTCGCCGCCGACGTCGACGGCCTCGGCCGCAGCTACTTCCCCGGAGTCGACCCGCGGGCGTTCTCCGAGCGCGACAAGGCCTCGCTGCTCGCCGACCTCGACGACGACCTCGCCGAAGCCGCCGCCATCGTGCCCGAGCTCCCGCGCTCGAGCCGGCGCGCGGTCCTGCTCGCCCACTCCCTCTTCGCCGCCCTGGCCGACCGGATCCGCGCGACGCCCGCCGAGGAGCTCCTCCGCGCCCGCGTCAGCGTGCCCACGGCCGCCAAGGCGGCGCTCGCGGCGAAGGCGGCCGTGTCGACGCTGGGCCCGCGCCTGGGCCCCGGCCCCGTCCGCGCGACCCGCTCGAGGACCGGCCCGCACCGCGCCGTCGTCATCGGCGGCGGGATCGGCGGACTCGCCTCCGCCGCGCTGCTCGCGCGCGACGGCTACGACGTGACCCTCCTGGAGGCGCGCGAGGCCGTCGGCGGCCGCGCCGGCTCGTGGGAGCACGAGGGTTTCCGCTTCGACACCGGTCCCTCCTGGTACCTGATGCCCGAGGTGTTCGACCACTTCTTCCGCCTGATGGGCACCAGCGCCGAGGAGCGCCTCGACCTCGTCACGCTCGACCCCGGCTACCGGGTCTACAGCGAGGGCGTCGACGAGCCGATCGACGTGCTCGCCGACCTCGAGTCGAACCTCGCGCTCTTCGAGAGCATCGAGCCCGGAGCGGGCGAGCGGATGCGCGCGTACCTCGACTCCGCGCGCGACACCTACGAGATGGCCAAGCGCCGCTTCCTCTACACGAGCTTCTCCTCCTTCCTCCCGCTGCTGCGCCGCGACGTGCTCAGCCGGACCGGGAGACTCGGCCGCCTGCTGCTCACGCCGCTCGACACGTTCGCGGCGACGGCGGTCACCGACAACCGGCTGCGCCAGATCCTCGGCTACCCGGCCGTCTTCCTCGGCTCCTCGCCGTTCGCCGCGCCGAGCATGTACCACCTGATGAGCCATCTCGACCTCGCCGACGGCGTGCTCTACCCGATGGGCGGATTCACGAAGCTGATCGAGGCGGTCGCCGACGTCGCCGAGGAGGCCGGCGTCACCATCCGCACGTCCTCGCCCGCGACGCGGATCCTCACCGCCCGCTCGCCCCGCGGCGGACGCCGCGGCGCCGAGGTCGTCGGAGTCGAGTTCACGGGCCCCGACGGCACGGAGCGGATCCCCGCCGACCTGGTCGTCAACGCCTCCGACCTCTTCACCACCGAGCAGTCGCTCCTCCCCGAGGAGCTGCGGACCTACCCGCCCGCCTACTGGGAGAAGCGCGAGCCCGGCCCGAGCGCCGTCCTCGTCCTCCTGGGCGTGCGCGGGGAGCTGCCCGAGCTCGAGCACCACACCCTGCTCTTCACGAAGGACTGGCGCGACAATTTCGACAAGATCTTCGGCGAGCACCCGACCGTCCCCGATCCCGCGTCGATCTACGTCTGCCGCCCGAGCGCGACCGACGCGAGCACGGCTCCGGAGGGGCACGAGAACCTGTTCGTGCTCGTGCCGATCCCGGCCGACACCTCGATCGGCCACGGCGGAGTCGACGGCGCGGGCGACGCGCGCGTCGAGGCCATCGCCGACCAGGCCATCGCGCAGATCGCCTCCTGGACCGGCGCGACCGACCTGGCCGAGCGGATCGTCGTCCGCCGCACCATCGGCCCGGCCGACTTCGAGAGCGACCTCGGCGCCTGGCGCGGCTCGATGCTCGGACCGGCCCACGTCCTCTCGCAGAGCGCCTTCTTCCGCGCCGGGAACGTCAGCAGGCACGTCGACGGACTGCTCTTCGCCGGCAGCTCCACGATCCCCGGCATCGGCCTGCCGATGTGCATCATCAGCGCCGAGGTCATGCTCAAGCGCGTGCGCGGCGACGTGTCGACCGAGCCGCTGCCCGTGCGGGAAGCGCCGTCGGCTCCGGTCGCGCCCGTCGCCGTGGGGGAGTAGGCGTGGGGATCCTCTACCTGCTCGCGCTCCTCGTCTCGATCACCGGGATGATCGTGCTCGACCGCCGCTTCCGGCTGTTCTTCTGGGCGGACGCGCGACGCGCGGCGATCGTGCTGCCCGCGGGAGTCGCGTTCTTCCTGGTCTGGGACCTCGTGGGGATCGGCCTGGGCGTCTTCTTCCGCGGTGAGACCTCCTACATGACCGGCCTGCAGATCGCGCCGGAGCTCCCGGTCGAGGAGGTCCTCTTCCTCACCCTGCTCTGCTACCTGACGATGGATGTGCACGGCTTCCTCTCGCAGCGCGTCTCCCGGCGAGCGGAGGCGCGCGCGTGACCTACCTCCTCCTCAACGCCGTGTTCCTCGCGGTGGTGCTGCTGCTGCTGCTGCTCGCGCTGCGCCGACGCGTCCTGCGCCTGCCCGCCGTCCTCGGCACCCTCGCCGTGCTGCTGGTGATGACCGCCGTGTTCGACAACATCATGATCGGAGTGGGCCTGCTGGTCGCCTACGACGACGACCTGATCTCGGGCATCCGGATCGGTGTCGCTCCGATCGAGGACTTCGCCTACGCGATCGCCGCGGCCCTCGCCCTCCCGGCGCTCTGGGTGCTCCTGCCCTCGCGTCGTCGGAGCGAGCCGTGAACCGGCTGCGCGCGCTGTTCGTCTCGAGCCGCCCGCTGAGCTGGGTCAACACCGCCTACCCGTTCGCGGCGGCGTACCTGCTGACCACCCGCGAGATCGACCTCGCCTTCGTGCTCGGCACGATCTACTTCCTCATCCCCTACAACCTCGCGATGTACGGGATCAACGACGTCTTCGACTACGAGTCCGATCTGCGGAACCCCCGCAAGGGCGGCGTCGAGGGCGCCGTGCTCGACCGGAGCGAGCACCGAGCGACGCTCATCGCGGCGGTGGCCACGAACGTGCCGTTCCTGGTGGCGCTCGTGCTGCTCGGGTCCCCGGTCTCGTGGCTGGTCCTCGCGATCAGCGTCTTCGCGGTGATCGCCTACAGTGCGCCGGGGCTCCGCTTCAAGGAGCGCCCGTTCGTCGACTCGCTGACCTCGGCGACCCACTTCGTCAGCCCGGCCGTCTACGGGATCGCCCTCGCGGGCACCGTGGTCACCGGACCTCTCGTGGCGCTGCTCGTGGCGTTCTTCCTCTGGGGGATCGCGAGCCACGCCTTCGGCGCGGTGCAGGACATCCTGGCCGACCGGGCGGGCGGCATCGGCTCGATCGCGACCGTGATCGGAGCGAAGGCGACCACGCGCTTCGCCATCGCCGCCTACGTCGCGAGCGGCCTGCTCCTGCTCCTGCTGCCCTGGCCGGGGACCCTCGCGGCGATCCTCGCGGTGCCGTACGCGGTGAGCATCTGGCCGTACCGGTCGCTCGAGGACGCCGAGGCGGAGCGGGCGAACGCGGGCTGGAAGCGCTTCCTCGCGCTGAACTTCCTGACCGGCTTCCTCGTCACGCTCCTGCTGATCGTGTTCTGGATCGCCACGGTCTGATCCTCGGCCATGGCGCGCGGGGAGGGGCCTCGCCCGCGTCTCCGCGGGCCGGGCCCCGTCAGTCCCGGCGGGCGGGCGGCGCGAGCCGCGGCTCCGGCACGACGGGGGCGGTCGCCGGCGGGCGGCGCACCGGCAGGAGCAGCACCAGCCCCACGGCGAGGACGAGGACGAGCCCGAGGATGCCCCAGTACTGCACGTTCGCCTCGCCGCTGCCCGAGACGGCCGCGGCGATCGAGACGGCGGCCGCGAAGGCGGCGGGCGCGAGGAACGAGGCCGCCCGCCCGGTGGTCGCGTAGAGGCCGAAGATCTCGCCCTCGCGTCCCTCCGGGATGAGGCGGGCGAGGTAGCTGCGGCTCGCCGACTGCGCCGGGCCGACGAACAGGCACAGCAGCAGGCCGAAGATCCAGAACACCGTGCTCCCCCCGTCGTGCAGGACGAAGACGGCGGTGCCGCAGACGACCAGGCCGATGAGCGAGGCGACGATCACGGCCTTGGGGCCGATGCGGTCGTCGAGCGCGCCGACCGAGATGGTCGCCACTCCGGCCACGACGTTCGCGGCGATGGCGAAGAGGATCACCTCGCCGGCGTCGAAGCCGAAGGTGCCCTGCGCCAGCACGCCGCCGAAGGTGAAGACCCCGGTGAGCCCGTCGCGGAACACCGCGCTGGCGATGAGGAAGGCCACGGTGCTGCGGCTCTCGCGCCAGAGGCCGGCGACCTGCGCGAAGAGCGCGCGGTAGGAGGCGATCACGCCGACGCGCTCCGCCCGGCTCGCGCGCGCCGGCGTCTCCGGCACCGCGACCAGCACCGGGAGGGCGAAGACGGCGAACCACACGCCGGCGACCAGGATCGAGACGCGCACGTCGAGGCCGTCGTCCCCCGTCACTCCGAAGAGCCCGACCTCGGGCGAGATGAAGCCGAAGTACACGATCAGCAGCAGGACGATCCCGCCGACGTAGCCCATGCCCCACCCGAAGCCGGAGACGCGGCCGATGGTCGCCCGGGTCGAGACCTGGAGGAGCATTGCGTTGTAGTTGACGCTCGCGAACTCGAAGAAGACCGTGCCGACCGCGAGCAGTCCGAGTCCCAGCCAGAGGAGGGCCGGGTCGGGGCGCACGAGGAACATCAGCAGGATGCAGAGGACGACGACGGCGGAGTGGATCCCGAGCCAGAGCCGGCGGCGCCCGCCGAGGTCGGCCCGGCGGCCGGTGATCGGCGCGATGACGGCGACGACCACGCCGGCGGCGGCGAGGGACCAGCCGAGCGCGGCCGAGACTCCGCTCGAGGTGCCGAAGAGCCCGTCGGTGGTCAGGTAGACGGTGAAGACGAAGGTGGTCACCACCGCGTTGAAGGCCGATCCGCCCCAGTCCCACAGGCCCCAGGCGAGGACGGGCCAGCGGCCGGTGCGCGTCGTCATGGGCCCACCGTAGGGGGAGGAGGTGAACGGCCGGAAGCGGCGGGACCCGTGAGTCTGAGAGTTGAGCCGATGCGACTCAACTTCTCGCCTCCGGACTTGACGCGAGACGACGGATGCGTAAACTTGAGCGTGCGGGGCTCAACTCCCGCAGAGGATTCCGCACCACCCGTCAACTGACCGGCAGCCGCCCGCGCGACGCCGATCGCGAAGGAGAACAACGCATATGTCCCGTGCCGTAGGCATCGACCTGGGAACCACCAACTCTGTCGTGGCCGTCCTCGAGGGAGGCGAGCCCACCGTCATCGCCAACGCCGAGGGCTTCCGCACCACGCCGTCCGTCGTGGCGTTCACCAAGGACGGGGAGGTGCTCGTCGGCGAGACCGCGAAGCGCCAGGCCGTCACCAACGTCGACCGCACCATCGCGTCGGTCAAGCGCCACATGGGCACCGACTGGACCTTCGGCGTGGAGGACAAGAAGTACACCCCGCAGGAGATCTCGGCCCGCATCCTGGGCAAGCTCAAGCGCGACGCGGAGCAGTACCTGGGCGACAAGGTGACCGACGCGGTCATCACCGTCCCGGCCTACTTCAACGACGCCGAGCGCCAGGCGACCAAGGACGCCGGCGAGATCGCCGGCCTCAACGTCCTGCGCATCATCAACGAGCCCACCGCGGCCGCGCTGGCCTACGGCCTCGACAAGGGCAAGGAGGACGAGCTCATCCTCGTCTTCGACCTCGGCGGCGGAACGTTCGACGTCTCCCTCCTCGAGGTGGGCAAGGACGACGACTTCTCGACCATCCAGGTCCGCGCGACCTCGGGCGACAACCGCCTCGGCGGCGACGACTGGGACCAGCGCGTCGTCGACCACCTGGTCAAGCGCTTCAAGGACTCGACCGGCGTCGACGTCTCGAAGGACAAGATCGCTCGCCAGCGCCTCAAGGAGGCCGCGGAGCAGGCGAAGAAGGAGCTCTCCTCGAGCACCTCGACCAGCATCCAGCTGCCCTACCTCTCGCTCACCGAGAACGGCCCGGCGAACCTCGACGAGACGCTCACCCGCGCCAAGTTCGAGGAGCTCACCAGCGACCTGATCGAGCGCACCCGCAAGCCCTTCACCGACGTCATCGCCGAGGCGGGCGTCAAGGTCGAGGACATCGCTCACGTGGTCCTCGTCGGCGGCTCGACCCGCATGCCGGCCGTGGCCGAGCTCGTCAAGAAGCTCACCGGCGGCAAGGAGCCCAACAAGGGCGTCAACCCGGACGAGGTCGTCGCCGTCGGCGCCGCGCTGCAGGCCGGCGTCCTCAAGGGCGAGCGCAAGGACGTCCTCCTGATCGACGTGACCCCGCTCTCGCTGGGCATCGAGACCAAGGGCGGGATCATGACGAAGCTCATCGAGCGCAACACCGCGATCCCGACCAAGAGGTCCGAGACCTTCACCACGGCCGACGACAACCAGCCGTCCGTCGCGATCCAGGTCTTCCAGGGCGAGCGCGAGTTCACCCGCGACAACAAGAACCTGGGCACGTTCGAGCTGACCGGCATCGCGCCGGCCCCGCGCGGCATCCCGCAGGTCGAGGTCACCTTCGACATCGACGCCAACGGCATCGTCCACGTGTCCGCGAAGGACAAGGGCACCGGCAAGGAGCAGTCGATGACGATCACGGGCGGCTCGTCGCTGCCCAAGGACGACATCGACCGCATGGTCCGCGAGGCCGAGGAGCACGCCGCCGAGGACAAGGCCCGCCGCGAGGCCGCCGAGATCCGCAACAACGCCGAGACCCTGGCGTACTCGATCGACAAGCTGATCAAGGACAACGAGGACAAGCTGCCCGAGGACGTCAAGTCCGAGGTGCAGGGAGACGTCGACGCGCTGAAGACCGCGCTCGCCGGCGACGACGACGCGGCCGTCAAGACCGCGTTCGACGCCCTCAACGCCTCGCAGACCAAGATCGGCCAGGCGATCTACTCCCAGGACCAGGCCGCGCAGAGCGCCCCCGCGGACGCTCCGGCCGACGGTGACAAGAAGGACGACGAGGACATCGTCGACGCCGAGGTCATCGACGAGGACGAGCCGAAGGACACGAAGTAGCCATGGCAGCCGAGAACGAGCCCCAGGACCTCCCCGAGGAGCAGCCGGTCACCGGCGGCGAGGCGGGAGCCGAGGCGGCGCAGGACGCCCAGGACCAGGAGGGCCTCATCGAGGCCGAGGGGCCCGACGTCGAGACCAGCCTCTCGGACGCCGACCTCTCGTTCCTCTCGGGACAGTCCAGCGCCGAGACGCTCGCGGCCGAGCACCTCGCCGACCTCCAGCGGGTGACCGCCGAGTACGCGAACTACCGCAAGCGCACCGAGGCCAACCGCCAGGTCGACAAGGAGCGGGCGATCGGCGACGCGGTGAAGGTCATCCTCCCCGTGCTCGACGACCTCGACCGCGCCGAGAAGCACGGCGACCTCGCCGAGGGCGGGCCCTTCACGGCCATCGCGCAGAAGCTGCGCGGCGGAGTGGAGAAGCTCGGCCTGGTGAAGACCGGCGCCGTGGGCGACCTGTTCGACCCGAACATCCACGAGGCGATCTTCCAGCAGCCCACCCCCGGCGCCGAGACCTCCACGGTCGCGGACGTCGTCGAGGCGGGCTACTACCTCGGAGGCTCGCTGCTGCGGGCCGCCAAGGTGGTCGTGGCAGTCCCCGCCGACTGACCCCGCCACCGGCACCACCACCGCGGAGGACCCCGCCCCGCTCGGCAGCACGCTGCCGGACCGGGGCGGGGTCCCTCGCCGCATTCGACACAGGAAGAGGCACATGGCCAGCCAGGATTGGTTCGACAAGGACTTCTACAAGGTCCTCGGCGTGTCCAAGGACGTCTCCGCCGCGGACCTGAAGAAGACCTACCGCAAGCTCGCCCGCCAGTTCCACCCCGACTCCAACCCGGGGGACGCGAAGGCCGAGGCGCGCTTCAAGGAGATCAGCGAGGCGTACACCGTGCTCTCGGACGCCGAGCAGCGCAAGGAGTACGACCAGATCCGCGCCATGGGCGGCGGAGCGCGCTTCACCGCGGGAGGCCAGCCCGGAGGGTTCGACGACGTCTTCGGCGGCATGTTCGGCCAGGGCGGGCGCACCTCCTACAGCACCCAGCAGGGCCCGCCGCCGGGCTTCGAGGACATCCTCGGCGGCATGTTCGGCGGCGGAGGCAGCCGCTTCGGCCAGCCCAGCGGCGGCTACCGCGGCTTCGGCGGCCCGCAGAAGGGCGCCGACGTCACCGCCAGCACCACCATCGACTTCCGCACCGCGACCCGGGGCGACACCGTCCAGCTGCAGACCGGCGACGGGCGCACCCTCTCGGTGCGCATCCCCGCCGGCGTGGCCGACGACCAGAAGATCCGCGTCCGCGGCAAGGGCCGCCCCAGCCCGGACGGCGGCGATCCCGGCGACCTGGTGCTCACCGTCTCGGTGCGCAAGCATCCGGTGTTCGAGCGCGACGGGCTGAACCTGCGCGTGACGGTCCCCGTGACCTTCGTCGAGGCCGTCTTCGGCGCGACGATCGAGGTGCCGACCCTCGGCGGCGAGCCCGTCAAGCTCCGGGTCGCCGCAGGCACCCCGAGCGGCCGCGTCCTGCGCGTCAAGGGCCGCGGCGTCACGACTCCCAAGGGCACGGGCGACCTGCTCGCCGTCCTGCAGGTCGCCGTCCCGAGCCACCTGTCCGCCGCCGCCCGTGAGGCCCTCGAGGCCTACGCCGCCGCCGAGCCGGACGAGGACCCGCGCGAGGACATCCTGGAGAAGGCCCGCTACTAGCACCGGATCGGCGCGACCGGTCGGAGGAGGAGACATGGACGAGAACACGCCCGTCTTCGCGATCGCCGTCGCCGCCGAGCTGGCGGGGATGCACCCGCAGACGCTCCGGCAGTACGACCGGCTCGGGCTCGTGAGCCCGACCCGCACCGCGGGCAAGTCGCGCCGCTACTCGATGCGCGACGTGGTGCAGCTGCGCGAGGTCGCCCGGCTCTCCTCCGAGGGCGTCTCGCTCGAGGGCATCGCGCGCATCCTGCAGCTCGAGAACCAGGTGCAGTCGCTCTCGCAGCGGGTGCGCGAGCTGGAGTCGGCCCTCGCCGACGAGCTCCTGAACCGGCCGGGCCGCCGCGTGTTCGCCGCCGGACTCGAGGGGGACGTGGTCACTCTGCGCCACGGCACGCGCGCGCAGCGCCGGACCGAGCTGGTCGTCTGGCGCCCCGCGCCACGATCAGAGGCCGACGACGACGCCACGCCCTGAACGAGGGGTAGCCTGACCGGGCGCCGCCCCGTCATCGCGGCGCCCGTCCCTCCGCTCGGGGCGGAGAGCAGGAGGACCGCCGTGGACCACGACAGCAGCACCCCGCGCGACGAGCGCGACGCCCGCCGGAAGCAGGCCGCCCAGGAGCAGGCCCCCCAGGAGCAGGCGTCGGACGCCTCGCGACAGGGGCAGGCCCCGGACGCCACGCGCGCGTCCCGCAGGACGCCCGTCGTCCCCGACAACGGGTTCTCCCGCGAGTCCTACGCGATCCACGCCACCCGCAGCGACCTCCCCCTCTTCTCGGATGCGCTGAACGCCGGCCGCGACGACTCCGGCTGGCTGTCGTCGCTCTCGAGCACCCTCGCCGGACCCACCGGGCCGGTCGGCTCCCCGGAATCGGCCGCCGAGACGGCGCAGGCCGCGCTCGACCGCCGCACTCGCCGTCGGAGCGACGAGTCCGACTCCTGAGCCGCGGCTCCGGCTAGTCGCGCAGGCGCGTCGCGGCCATCCGGGCGTCGACCAGGCGGCCGCCGCTGAGGCGGGCGAGGATCACGGAGCCGAACGGCAGCGCGCGCACCAGGGGCAGACCCTCGACCCGCTCCTCGTCCGTGTAGCCGAGGAGGACGTACATCCCGACCACGGCGATCGCGGCGATCGTCGCGACCCGCGCCGGGATCTGGTCCATCGTGCCGCCTCCGCCGTCGATCGGCTCGGCGAGCGTGACGCACATGAGGAAGATCGACGCGTAGACCGCCAGGTGCACGTGGGAGCGGCTCCACGGGCGCGCGAGCGCGGCGATCGGCAGGATCCAGAGGGCGTACCAGGGGTGGATGGCGGTCGACGCCGTCACGAACGCGAGCAGCGCGCCGGACAGGCGGGCGAGCGGATCGATGGAGCGCCGCGACAGCATGAGGCGCGCAGCGATCAGGCCGGCGAGCCCGAGCGCGAGGATCTTGACCACGGCGATCGCCGCGGCGGGGTCGTGACCGGTGAACTCGACGGCGCGGGAGACCGAGACCGTGACGAACGACATCGGCGCGTACCAGTGCAGGATCGAGCCGGGCACGACCATCGCCGCGACCCAGCCGACCCCGACGCCCGCGAGCAGCCCGACGGCGACCACGAGGCCGAGCGCTCCGGCGCCCGTCCAGAGCCAGCCGCGGGTGCGCTCACGCCACGTCGCGTCGTGGCGCAGCCACAGGAGCGCGAGCACGGGGAGCGCGATCACGGCGATCGGCTTGATCGCGATCGCTCCGGCCATCAGCACGACGGCGGCGATGCGCCGGTCGGTCTGGGCGTAGTAGAGCGACGCGAGGATGAGCGCCAGCATCACGGAGTCGTTGTGGCCGGCGACGACGAAGAGCACGAGGGTCAGCGGGTTGGCGACGATCGTCCAGGCGGTGAGCGGGACCGAGAGGCCGCGCAGGCGCGCCAGGCGGAGCGCGTAGACGGCCATGACGGCCACGCCCGCGACCGACACGGCGCGGAGCATCGCGATCGAGAGCTCCGGTGCGCCGTAGCCCGCGAACTGCACGGCGGTGCGCTCGATCAGGAGGTAGAGGGGCCCGTAGGGCGTGGGCGTGTCGGCCCAGAGCGGGTCGACGCCGAGGTCGAACCAGCCCGGGAGCGTCGCGACGCCGTGGGTGTAGGGGTCGATGCCCTGGGTCATCAGGCGACCCTGCGCCACGTAGGAGAACATGTCGTGGCTGAACAGCGGCACCGTCACGAGGAGCGGAGCGGTCCAGGCGAGGGCCGCCACCACGATGGTGCGGACGGAGCCGGGGCCCGCCGCGAGAGCGACCGTGCGCAGGCGGAGCCACGCGATCAGCAGCAGCATCCCGCCGCCCACGACGAGGGCGCCGCTGGACTCGGTGAGCCAGCCCGTGGCGCGGATCGAGGCGACGAGAGGCCAGTCGCTGATGGGCGAGCCGGCGGGCAGGTAGCCCACGCCGAGCGAGCCGAGGAGGATCGCGATCGAGCCCAGCAGGCCCGTCGCCAGCGGTGCGGCCTCCATGAAGCGGAGCCGCGGTCGGCGCTGCCGTCCCGTTGCCCGGGCCGTGTCCGGCCGCTCGATCGTCCCCCGTGAAGCCATCGGAGCCACGCTAAAGGATGGGACTCCGAAGTGCATGGACGGCCGGTGAACGGTTGATCAGTCGGCGCTCAGGTTGTACAAGCACCCGCACGCGCACCGATCAGGGCAGGCGCGGCACCGGGGCCGGCTCCGCGAAGCGCAGCTGGTTGCCGAACGGATCGATCACGTCGAGCGCGAAGCCGAACGGCGTGCGGGTGATCCGCGGGTTGAGGTAGGGGTACGCCTTCGCGTCGAGCTCGGCGTGCAGCTCGCGGACACCGCGGAGGGCGACGTGCACGGCGGCGCCAGGACTGCCGTCGCGGTGGTGCTCGCTGAGGTGCAGGCGGAGCCCCGAGCGCGACACCTGCAGGTAGAGGGGGGCGTCGAGCGCGGCGCGGTGCTCCCAGTCCACCTCGAAGCCGAGGTAGTCGACGTAGAACTCGCCCGCCTTGGCGACCGAGAAGATACGCAGGATGGGCACGGCCGCCTCCAGCCGCACCGGCTCGAGCCGGTCCGGCTCCTCCGCGCTCGACCGGTCCCGTGCACGCCGTCTCGTCTCCACGCCACGAGGCTAGCCGCCCCACGGTCGGCCCGGCGCCGGAGGGTCAGTCGACGAGATCGAGACCGCGCAGCAGCCGGAGGGTCTCGACCCCGGCGGGCGGGCAGCGGCCCGCATCGGAGCCGTCGACCCAGTGCAGAGAGTCGATCTCGCCGCTCGGGCGCGCCTCGCGGTCGAGCTCGGCGGCGAAGACGCTCATGTGGACCTCCCGCCCCTCCGGCTCGCCGTGCGCCTGGGTGCGGACGGTGAACAGGGGCTCGAGGCCGAGCGCGACGGCGCCGAGCTCCTCGCGGGCCTCCCGGGCCGCCGCCTCGATCCCGCTCTCGCCCTCGTCGACCTTGCCGCCGGGGAGGTAGAGGACGTCGCGGCCCCGCGCCGTGACCATCAGGACGTGCCGGTCGCGGAGGACGGCGACGGCGGACACGACGATCGGCGGGAGGGTGCTCATCCGCTCATCATGCCCGCCGCGGGCGGACCGGCTCGGCGCCCCCGCGGCTACCATGGGGGCACACCAGAAGGACGCGCGCAGCCGGCGCGCGCCGGGGCCCCGTGCGCCCGAACAGCTGAGGAGCAACCCGTGGCAGAACCCACCACCCTCGACAAAGTCATCACCCTCGCGCAGCACAGGGGATTCGTCTTCCCCTCGGGTGAGATCTACGGGGGCACCCGCTCCGCGTGGGACTACGGGCCGCTCGGCGTGGAGTTCAAGGAGAACATCAAGCGCCAGTGGTGGAAGACCTTCGTGCAGGGCCGGGGCGACGTCGTCGGCCTGGACTCCGCGGTCATCCTGCCCACGGCGATCTGGCACGCCTCGGGACACGTCGGCGTCTTCTCGGACCCGCTGACCGAGTCGCTGATCACCCACAAGCGCTACCGCGCCGACCACCTCTTCGAGAAGTACGAGGAGGTCAACGGCCACCCGCCCGTGAACGGCCTCGCCGACATCCCGGACCCGGAGCACCCCGACAAGGTCGGCCAGTGGACCGAGATCAAGCAGTTCTCGGGCCTGATGAAGACCTACCTCGGCGTCGTCGACGACGAGTCGGGTCTGCACTACCTGCGTCCCGAGACCGCCCAGGGCATCTTCACCAACTTCGCGAACGTGCTGCAGAGCGCCCGTCGCAAGCCGCCCTTCGGCATCGGCCAGATCGGCAAGGCGTTCCGCAACGAGATCACCCCCGGCAACTTCATCTTCCGCACCCGCGAGTTCGAGCAGATGGAGCTCGAGTTCTTCGTCGAGCCCGGCACGGACGAGGAGTGGCAGGAGACCTGGATGCAGCTCGCCTGGGACTGGTTCGTCGGGCTCGGGATGAACCCCGAGAACATCCGGCAGTACGAGCACCCGAAGGACAAGCTCTCCCACTACTCCAAGCGCACCGTCGACATCGAGTACCGCTTCAGCTTCGCCTCGGGCGAGTGGGGCGAGCTGATGGGAGTCGCGAACCGCACCGACTACGACCTCAAGACGCACATCGAGCACTCGGGCAAGGACCTCTCGTTCTTCGACCAGAACAAGAACGAGCGCTACGTGCCGTTCGTGATCGAGCCGTCGTTCGGCCTCACCCGCGCGCTCATGGCGTTCCTCGTCGACGCCTACGAGGAGCAGGAGCTGCCGCCGAACGCCAAGGGCAAGGTCGAGACGCGGACCGTGCTGCACCTCGACCCGCGCCTGGCGCCGGTGAAGGTGGCTGTGCTGCCGCTCTCGCGCAACGAGGCCCTCTCGCCGCTCGCGCGCCGCGTCGCCGACCAGCTGCGCCAGCTCTGGAACGTCGACTTCGACGACTCCGGAGCGATCGGCCGCCGCTACCGCCGCCAGGACGAGATCGGCACCCCGTACTGCGTGACCGTCGACTTCGACTCGCTCGAGGACGACGCCGTGACCGTCCGCGACCGCGACACGATGAAGCAGGAGCGCATCCCGCTCGAGCAGCTCGAGTCGTACCTCTTCACCGGGCTCCGCGGGGCCTGACGCTCCTCCCGGGACGCCGCCGACCGGACGGGCCGGCGGCGTCCCGGAGGGCGCGGACCAGCCGGCCCTGCGGTCAGCGCTCGCGGGCGAGCAGGGCGAAGACGAGGGTCGAGGTCCACTCGCCCTTGCAGAACTCGTCCTCCCGGTGGTGCGCCTCGAGGCGCATCCCGAGGCGCTCGCAGAGGCGGGCGGAGGCGGTGTTCCGAGCGTCGAGCTGCGCGATCACGCGGTGGGCGCCGAGGGTGTCGAACGCGAGGTCGAGCAGCGCCCGGGCGGCCTCGGTCGCGTAGCCGCGCCCCTGCGCCTCCGGGTGCAGAACCCAGCCGATCTCGACCGCCTCCTGCTCGACGGACGTCGCGATGAGCGTGAGGTCGCCGATCATCCGCCCGGCGAGGACGCCCTCCCGGGGGACGATCGCCAGCACGGCCGCGTCGCCGTCAGCGGCGAGCCGTGTCGAGGGGAGGCGGCGCTGCAGGTGCGCCCGCGACTCCTCGGGGGTGCGCACCGGCCAGCGGAGGAACCGGACGGCGTCGGCGTCGCCCTGGTAGCGCGCGTGGTCCTCGGCGTCCTCCGGTCCGAGGGGACGCAGGAGCAGGCGCTCGGTGAGCAGCGGCGCGGAGCGCAGCGGCTCCGCGTCGAAGGGGAGCCGGAGGCTCACGCGGTGGCGGCGTCCGCGTCGGGGCGGGCGGCGGCGGCGGGCTCGGCCGGGACCTCGATGCCGAAGAGCGCCTCGAGCCCGGTGAGATAGGCCCCCTGGGCTCCGGCGCGCGCGTAGTCGCGGGCGCGGACGCTCGGAGTGTGCAGCAGGACGCCGGCGAGGTGGCGGAGCGCCTGCTCGGTGCGGCCGTCCTCGTCGCCGCGCGAGCGGGCCCGCTCGATCTCGGCGTCGAGCGCGTCGAACACGTGGGCGCGCAGGGCGACGACGGCCGGAGTGAGGCTCTTCTCGTCGGCGACGTCCGAGAACTTCCGGGCCGCCTTGTCGACGAGCGCGCGCGCCTGCTGCGACGCGTCGAGCACGTCGAGAGGTGCGTGCAGGCTGATCGTCTCGAGGTCGAGGAGCTCGACGCCGGCGACCGAGGTGACGTCGGAGGCGACGTTGCGCGGCAGGCCCAGGTCGATCACGAGCTGGCGCTCGCGGGAGAAGCCCTGGAGGCGCCCGGCGGCGAGCAGGGCGGCGTCGAGCACCGGCTCCTGGGTCGTGGTGCAGGTGATGACGATGTCGGCCGAGACCGCCTCGAGCGCGAGATCGGAGGCGGCGATGGGCCGGAGCGAGCGGCGGGCGGCGAAGCCCTCGGCGCGGCCGGAGGGGGAGTGCACGGCGATGTCCACCACTCCGCGGTCGCGCAGGGCCGCGACGGTCGCCCGCGCGTAGCTGCCGGTGCCGACGAGGAGGACGCGGGCGGCCCGCCAGTCGGTGACGCGGCTCGCGGCCAGGTCGAGCGCGAGGCGCACGATCGAGCGGCCGGCGCTGCCGAGGCCGGTGCGGTTCTTGATGCCGCGCGAGGTCTGCGAGGCGCGCTGGAACAGCCGCTCGAGCTCGGAGGAGGTGGTGCCGAGGCGGCGCGCCTCCTCGAGGGACCGGCGGACCTGGCCCGCGATCTCGCCCTCGCCGACCACGACGGACTCGAGCCCGCTGGAGACGGCGAAGAGGTGCTCGGCCACCCGGTCGCCCGAGACGACGTCGACGCTCCCGCGCAGCTCGTCCTGCTCGACGCCGGTCGCGGCGCTGACGGCGGCGGTGGCGGCCTCGACGGCGACGGCCTGCGCGGCGGTCAGCGGCTCCTCGATGTCGAGGTAGGCCTCGAAGCGGTTGCAGGTCGCGACGACGACGGCTCCGGAGACGAAGTCGATCCCCTCGGAGAGGGCCGCGGTCACGGCGGAGGAGTCGACGGAGAGCTTCTCGAGGAGATCGAAGCTGGCGTTCTTGTGCGACGCCGTCAGACACAGAAGCACCACGTCAGTCTACCCGCGCTCTGCGGGGCGGGGTCCCGGACTGGGGAGGAATGCACGGATGCGCCTGGAATAATGCCGCGGTGACCTCCCCCACCGACGGCCTGCTCGATCCGCTGCACCCCCTCTCCGCCGGCCGCACGGCCGACTCGCTGCTCCTGCGCGCCTACCGCTCCGAGCGGGGCGAGAGGACGCCCGTCTGGTTCATGCGCCAGGCCGGCCGCAGCCTCCCGGAGTACCGGGCCCTGCGCACCGACACGAAGATGCTCGACGCCTGCCTCGACCCGGCGCTGGCGAGCGAGATCACCCTGCAGCCGGTGCGGCGCCACGGAGTGGACGCGGCCATCTTCTTCAGCGACATCGTGATCCCGCTGCGGCTCGCGGGCGTCGGCGTCGACATCGTCCCCGGGCGCGGTCCGGTGCTCGAGAAGCCGGTGCGCACGGCCGCCGACGTCGCCGAGCTCGCCTCGATCGACCCGTCCGTGCTCGACGAGACGCTCGAGCCCATCCGCGAGGGCGTGCGCCGCACCGTCGCGGGCCTCGGCGACACCCCGCTCATCGGCTTCGCCGGCGCTCCCTTCACCCTGGCCGCCTACCTGGTGGAGGGCGGCCCGTCCAAGGACCACCTGCGCGCTCGGACGATGATGCACGCCGACCCCGCCGCCTGGGCCCAGCTGATGGAGTGGACCGCCGAGGTCACCGGCCGCTTCCTCCGCGCGCAGGTGCTCGCCGGGGCCAGCGCCGCGCAGCTCTTCGACTCCTGGGCCGGGGCGCTCTCGCTCTCGGACTACACGACCCACGTCGCTCCCGCCTCCGCGCGCGCCCTCGTCCACGTGCGCGACCTGGCGTTCGACCACGGGGAGACGCGCCGCAACGTCCCGATCGTGCACTTCGGCGTCGGCACCGGCGAGCTGCTCGGAGCGATGCACGGCATCGGCGCCGACGTGGTGGGCGTCGACTACCGGATCCCGCTCGACGAGGCCAACCACCGCCTCGGCGGCTTCGTGCCGGTGCAGGGCAACGTCGACCCGGCGCTGCTGACCGCGCCGTGGGAGGTCCTCGAGTCCCACGTCGACGACGTGCTCCGCCGGGGCCTGAGCGCCCCCGCGCACGTGCTCAACCTCGGCCACGGCGTGCCGCCCGAGACCGACCCCGACGTGCTCACGCGCCTCGTCGCGTTCGTGCACGCCTGGCGGCCGTGAGCGAGGAGCGCCCCCGCGACGCGGCGTCGTACGACGTCGCGGTCGTCGGCGGCGGAGTGGCGGGGCTCGCCGCCGCCGCGGAGTGCCTGCGCATCGGCCTGCGCGTCGTGGTGCTCGAGGCGGGGGAGCGGGTCGGCGGCTCCGTCTCTCCGCTCGCCCTGGCCGGAGCCGCGCTCGACGCGGGCGCCGAGAGCTTCGCCACCCGCGGCGGCCACGTCGAGCGGGCGCTCGCCGCGCTGACCCTCGACGGCGTCCCGCTCGCCGAGTCGATCGTCGAGCCCCGGACGCACGGCTCGTGGCTGCACCTCTCGGGCGGCCGCTCCGTGCCGTCGCCCCGGGCCGGCATCCTCGGCATCCCCGGCACGCCGCTCGCCCCCGACGTCGTGCGGGCGATCGGCCGCCGCGGCGCCTGGCGCGCCTGGCTCGACACCCTGATGCCGGTGCTGCGCATCGGCCGCGCGCACTCCCTCGCCGAGCTGGTGCGCACCCGGATGGGCGAGCGCGTGCTCGAGGACCTGGTCGCGCCGGTCGTCTCCGGCGTCTACTCGAGCCGGCCGGACGACATCGACGTCGACCTGGCCGCACCCGGACTGAATGGCGCGCTCACCCGCGCGGGCTCCCTCGCCCGGGCCGTGGCCGCCCTCCGCGCGAACCTCCCGGCCGGAGTCGCGGTCCGCGGGCTCGAGGGCGGGATGCACCGCCTGGTCGCCGCGCTGGTCCAGCGGATCGACTACCTCTCCGGCGAGATCCGCACCGGCGCCTCCGTGCAGCGGCTCGAGGGCTCCGACGGGGACTTCGTCCTGACCCTCGCCGACGGCGCTCTGAGCGCCCGAGCGGTGATCGTCTCGACCCCGGAGCGCGACGCCCGGGCGCTGCTCGCCGGCCTCGCTCCCGCCGTCGCGGAGCGCGCCGACGAGGCGCCCCACGACTCCGTCGAGCTGGTGACCCTCGTCCTCGACGACGCCCGCCTGGACGCAGCCCCCCGCGGCTCCGGTGTGCTCGTGGCGCCCACCGCCACCGACGTCACGGCCAAGGCGATCACGCACGCGACCGCGAAGTGGGACTGGCTGGCCGCCTCCCTCCCTCCCGGGCGCCACGTGCTGCGCCTCTCCTACGGGCGCCCGGGCGAGCGCCCGCCGCTCGAGGGGCGCACCGATGCCGAGGCGGCCGCGATCGCCCTGCTCGACGCCTCGACGCTGCTCGGACTCGCCCTCGATCCGGCGTCGCTCGTCGACTCCGCCCGGGTGCGCTGGGCCAACGTCCGGCCCGCCGCGGCTCTGGGCCGCCGTGCGCACCTGGAGGCGTTCCGCGAGGCGCTCCTCCCGATCGAGGGAGTCGCCGTGACCGGCACCTGGATCGCGGGCACGGGCCTCGCCTCGGTGCTCCCGCACGCCGCCGAGACGGCCGCCCTTATCCGGCGCCGACTGGTGCGTCAAGGAGTCGGGCTGCCGAGCGACGCCCGCGACGCCGACGGCTACTCTTAGGCCCAGGCATCCGCGCGAGCGCGCGGCGTGCCCCGGCACGAGTGGTCACCGACCGCGTGGACGATCGCGAGAGCGACCCAGGACGAGGAGTAGGCGTGAAGGGCAAGATTCTTTTCGTGGCAGGAGCCGCAGCCGGGTACGTGCTGGGAGCACGCGCCGGCCGCAAGCGGTACGAGCAGATCGCCTCGGCGGCAGGCCGCTTCTGGCGGACCCAGCCGGTGCAGGACGTCGCGGGCGCCGTCGGCGGTGCCGCGAAGACTCAGCTGAGCAGCGTCTCGGACAAGGCGTACGAGGTCGTGCGCTCGGTGGTCGTCAAGGCCGTGTCCGGCGGCAGGAAGGCCCAGGGAGCGAGCGACGCGGAGGCGTCGACCGCCGCCCGCAAGGCGGCCTCGAAGGTCGACGAGGCCGCGGCGTCGGCCGGCTCCGGCGGGTCGACGACGTCCACCTCCACCAGCAGGGCCTAGTGCTCATCCCTCCGGCCGTGCCAGGCGCGCGCCGGCCGGCACGTCCCACCCTCGAGGAGCTCCCGTGGTGAACGAACGCAATCCCAAGAACGCCCGATCACTGGGAGAGCTGGTCAGCGACCTGCCCGGCCTCGTGATCGAGCTCGTCAAGGCCGAGGTCGCCTCGCTGAAGAACGAGCTGGCGGGCAAGGCGAAGAGCGCGGGTCTGGCCGTCGGCCTGTTCGCGGTCGCGGCCTTCCTCCTCCTGACCGCGTGGGCGACGCTGGTCGCCTTCGCGATCATCGGCATCGCCTCCTGGCTTCCGGCCTGGCTGTCGGCGTTGATCGTGACGGTCTTCTTCCTCCTGGTGGCCGTGATCCTCGCCCTCGTCGGCGTGCGCACCATCAAGAAGGCCGTGCCGCCGGTGCCGCAGGACTCGATCGACAGCATCAAGAAGGACGTCCAGGCGTTCAAGGGAGTGGGCAGCTATGACAACTGAGCGATCCGTCAGCAGCACCACGCCCCGCTTCGTCGACCCGGCGGAGCTGAAGCCCGGCCAGCTGAAGGCCGACATCGAGCGCGCTCGCTCCGAGCTCGCCGCGACCCTCGACGCGATCGAGTACAAGGTCAACGTGCCGCGCAAGGTGCGTACCGCCCAGCGGACGATCGAGCGCAAGCTCCAGGTCGTGCGCCGCCAGAACCCCTCCGCGCTGATCGCCGGAGCGGTCGGCGCCGCCGCCGCCGTGGGCCTCGTCGTCTGGGGCGTCGCGAAGCAGATCATCGAGGACTGAGTGCCGGAGGGCCCGGGGCGCTAGCGTCCCGGGCCCTCCGGCGCCAGAGCCCCCGCCGCTTTTGTGCATCGGCACGAGCGGAGGGATGATGGATCAATGACCGATCAGACCGCCGGCACGGCGGGTCCCGTTCAGTCCGCCCCCGACACGAGCGCCGCCGCTCCGGCGCCGCAGCCCCCCGCCGATCAGGATCACTCCGATCAGGCCCTGGGATACACGCTCTGGGCGGTTCTCCGCAGGGATCCCGCTCGTCCGTTCACCCTCTCCAGCGACGCCGTGGATCCCGCGGTGAAGCAGTACGAGCATCTCGTCGCCCAGCTCGAGGGCGAGGGCGTGACCGTCCGCGGCACCTACGACGTCTCGGCCCTGCGCGCCGACGCCGACATCATGCTGTGGCTCACGGGCCCGGCGCCCGAGGAGCTGCAGCGGGCCTACCGCGAGCTGCGGCGCACGGAGCTGCTGGTCGGCCTCCTGCCGACGTGGAACGCGATGGGCGTGCACCGCGACGCCGAGTTCAGCTCGAACCACCTCCCCGCCTACATGCGCGGGAAGGCGCCGGCCCGCTGGCTCACGGTCTACCCCTTCGTCCGCTCCTACGAGTGGTACATCCTCCCCGAGGAGGAGCGCCGCGCGATGCTCGCCCAGCACGGGCGCCAGGGCTCGCGGTTCCGCTCCGTCCTGACCAACACGGTCGCCTCGTTCTCGCTCGGCGACTACGAGTGGATCCTCGCCCTCGAGGACGAGGAGCTCGTCAACCTCGTCGACCTCATGCGCGACCTGCGCGCCACGGAGGCCCGCCGCCACGTGCGCGAGGAAGTCCCCTTCTACACAGGACGGCGCATCGACGCCGACCAGATCGCCGAGGTGCTCCGATGAGCGACACGACCAGTGAGCCGATCCTCGTCCGCGGGGCCACCGCCGCGGCGGCGTCCGGCCCCGAGCACGTCGAGGTCCCCGTGGCGTACGACGCGATCCTCCTCGCCGGCTTCGGCGGGCCCGAGGGTCAGGACGACGTCATCCCGTTCCTCCGCAACGTCACCCGCGGCCGCGGCATCCCGGAGGAGCGCCTCGAGGAGGTCGCCCACCACTACCGCCACTTCGGCGGCGTCAGCCCGATCAACGCGCAGAACCGCGCGTTGAAGAAGGCGCTCGAGGCCGAGCTCGCGAACCGCGGCATCGACCTCCCCGTGCTCTGGGGCAACCGCAACTGGGCGCCCTACATGAGCGAGGCCGTCGCCGAGGCGAAGGAGCGCGGGTTCACCAACCTGCTCGCCATCGCCACCAGCGCGTACTCCTCCTTCTCGTCCTGCAGGCAGTACCGCGAGGACTACGCGGCGGCGCTCGACGCGACCGGCCTCGAGGGCGAGCTGCGGATCGACAAGGTGCGCCAGTTCTTCGACCACCCCGGCTTCGTGATGCCGTTCATCAAGGCCGTCCACGACGGGCTCGACGAGCTGCGCGAGCGGATGCCCGACCTCGATGTCACGTCCGAGGTGGAGGTGCTGTTCTCGACGCACTCGATCCCCATGGCCGACGCCGAGCGCAGCGGACCCCACGAGCGCCACGACGACGGCACCGTCGTCGACGTGCACGAGTTCGGACCGGGCGGCGCCTACGAGGCGCAGCACCTCGCCGTCGCCGAGGTCGTCATGGCCGCCGCCACGGACGAGGACGTGCCGTGGCAGCTGGTCTACCAGTCGCGCTCCGGCCCGCCCACCCAGCCCTGGCTCGAGCCGGACATCAACGACGCCATCGCGGAGCTGCCGGCCCGCGGCCGCCGCGCGCTGCTGATCGTCCCGCTCGGCTTCGTGTCCGACCACATGGAGGTCATGTGGGACCTCGACAACGAGGCCCTCGAGACCTCGGAGGAGCACGGACTCGTCGCGCTCCGCGTCGCGACCCCCGGCACGGACCCGGTCTACGTCTCCGGCCTGATCGACCTGGTCCTCGAGCGCGTCAACGGCGTGCCGACCGAGGACCGGGCCTCGATGACGGCGCTCGGCCCCTGGTACGACGTCTGCCGCCCCGGCTGTTGCGAGAACGTGCGAGCGGGGTTCAAGCCCGCCCTGGCGGGAGTCGCACCGTGATGAGGAGTCGTCTGTCGTGAGCATCAGAGTCGGCACCCGCGCGAGCGCGCTCGCGGTGGCGCAGACCCGGATGACGGCCGATCTGATGTCGGCCGCCGCGGGGGTCCCCGTGGAGCTGGTGCGCATCGAGTCGGACGGCGACCGCATGCGCGGCTCGCTCGCCTCCCTCGGCGGCACCGGCGTGTTCGTCAGCGCTCTGCGCGACGCGCTGCTCGCCGGGCGCTGCGATGCGATCGTGCACTCGCTGAAGGACCTGCCCACCGCTCCGGTGGAGGGCCTGCTGCTCGGAGCGGTCCCCGAGCGGGAGGACCCGCGCGACGCGCTCTGCGCCCGCGACGGGCTCACCCTGGCGACCCTGCCGGTCGGAGCCCGCGTGGGCACGGGCTCGCCCCGCCGGCGCGCGGCGCTGCTGGCCGCCCGTCCGGACCTCGAGATCGTGGACATCCGCGGCAACATCGACACCCGGCTCCGGAGGGTGCTGCCCGGCAGCGACTCGCCGCTGGACGCGATCGTGCTCGCCCTGTCCGGCCTGCGCCGCCTCGGCCGGGTCGACGCGATCACCGAGGTGCTCGGCTTCGACGTCTCCCCGCACGCCCCCGGTCAGGGAGCGCTGGCCATCGAGGTGCGCGACGAGGAGCCGTCGGAGGAGCTTCGCGCCGCTCTCGCAGCGGTCGAGCACGTGCCGACCCGCGCGGCGATCACGGCCGAGCGGTCGCTCCTCGCCTCCCTCGAGGCCGGGTGCGCCGCTCCGATCGGGGCCTCCGCGGTCGTCGAGGAGGACCGCGTCGTCCTGCACGGCGTGGTCTTCGCCGTCGACGGCACGGCGGCCCTCGCACGAGAGGTCGCGGAGCCGGTCGATAACGGTTCGGTCGGCGGTGGTCGACACCGGGCGGATCCGCAGTATGGTGGTCGCGAACTGCCCGTCGTCGAAGCCGCGTTCCGTTGCGGCTCTCTGCTCGCTGACGCGCTTCTCGGTGCGGGTGCCGCCGAACTCGCACCCCTGGGAGCCCCTTCGTGATCGTCCCCGCCGCCTACTCCCAGTGGGAGAAGCCGTTGCAGGGGTGGCGCATCCTCGTCCCCCGCGGAGGCCCGTGGGGGGACGGTGTCGCCGCCGCTCTCCGTGCCAAGGGAGCCTCGCCCGTCGTCGCTCCGATGATCAACTTCGCGCCGACCGACGACTTCCCCGCGCTCGAGCAGGCCCTCGCCGACCTCGAGGCCGGCGCCTTCGACTGGATGACCGTCACGAGCGCCACCACGGTCGACGTCCTCTCCCTCCTGCGCACCACCGTGCCCGCGAGCACCAAGGTGGCGGCGGTCGGCGAGACCACGGCGGCCGCGCTCGTCGCCGCCGGCTACTCCGTCGACCTCGTCCCCTCCGAGGACAACTCCGCCCGCGGCCTCCTGGCCGAGTGGGAGGAGGCCACCGGCGGCCGGCACCCCCTGCGCGTGCTGACGCTGCGGTCCGAGATCGCCAAGCCGCTGCTCACCGAGGGCCTCACCCGCATCGGGCACGACGTGCGCTCCGTGGTCGCCTACCGTACGGTCGGTGTCCCGGTGGAGGAGCGCGTCGTGGCGGATGTCGCCGGCGGAGCCGTGCACGCGATCCTCGTCACCTCGGGCAGCGTGGCGGAGCAGGTCCAGAAGCAGCTCGGCCCGGTGCCCGAGTCGATCCTCGTCGCCGCGATCGGCCCGCAGACCGCGAAGGACGCCCGCGCCTTCGGCCTGCGCGTCGACGTCGTCGCCGACGAGCGCTCGGCCTCCTCCCTCATCGACGCGGTCGCCGCCGTCGCCACGGAGCGCGCTCCCCGCTGAGCCGCCTCCCACCGGCGCGACGTCGGCCGGGAGGGGCGGGCCTCGCCCCGCAGGCCAGGGATCCGCCTCTCGGCTGATGTCGTGCGTCCGGAGCACCTCCACGGGGTGAGGCGTCCGCGCTCCCGGGAGGTGCTCGGCGGGGCGGGATTACGCTGGAGGACATGACTGCCATCCGCCCGCGCCGCCTCCGCACGACCCCCGCACTCCGCCGTCTCGTCCAGGAGACGCGCATCCACCCGGCGCAGCTGATCCTGCCCCTCTTCGTGGCCGAGGGGACCACCGAGGCCCGGCCGATCGGGTCGATGCCGGGGGTGATGCACCACTCGCTGGACAGCGTCCGCGGAGCGGTGACGGAGGCGGCCGAGGCGGGGATCGGCGGTGTGATGCTGTTCGGCGTGCCGACCACGCGCGATGCGGTCGGCTCCGGTGCGACCGACCCCGACGGCGTGCTCAACGCCGCGACGCGGGTCGTCGTGGAGGAGGTCGGCGACGCGCTGGTCGTGCAGACCGACCTGTGCCTGGACGAGTTCACCGACCACGGCCACTGCGGTGTCCTCGACGACCGCGGGCGCGTCGACAACGACGCCACGCTCCTCCGCTACGAGGAGATGGCGCTCGCCCAGGCCGAGGCCGGCTCCCACCTGCTCGGGCTCTCGGGGATGATGGACGGCCAGGTCGGAGCGATCCGCGCCGCTCTCGACGGCGCCGGGCACCTGGACACCGCGATCCTCGCGTACTCGGCGAAGTACGCCTCCAGCTTCTACGGTCCGTTCCGGGAGGCCGTGCAGTCCACGCTGGAGGGCGATCGCCGCACCTACCAGCAGGACCCGGCCAACCGCCGCGAGGGCCTGCGCGAGGCGACCCTCGACCTCGCCGAGGGAGCCGACGTGGTGATGGTGAAGCCGGCCATGAGCTACCTCGACGTGCTCTCGGACGTCGCCGCCGACTCGGACGTGCCGGTCTGGGCGTACCAGGTGTCGGGGGAGTACGCGATGATCGAGGCCGCCGCCGCGAACGGCTGGATCTCGCGCGAGCCGGCGATCCTGGAGTCGGTCACGGGGATCCTCCGCGCGGGGGCCGACGCGGTTCTCACCTACTGGGCCGTCGAGATCGCTCGCGACCTGCTGAAGTAGCCGCTCCTCCTCCTGGGAGCGAGCCTCGGCGTCTCGTCCGAAAGCGCCTCTCCGGCGCGAGGGCGCCGGGCGGCGCGCGTACCCTGGAGGGGTGACCACCTCGGCGAACGACACCCTGTACGAGCGTGCCCGGCACGCGATCCCCGGAGGCGTCAACTCGCCCGTCAGAGCGTTCCGCTCGGTCGGCGGGACCCCGCGCTTCATGGTCTCGGCCGCCGGCCCGTACATCACGGACGCGGACGGGCGCGAGTACGTCGACCTCGTCTGCTCCTGGGGCCCCGCCGTCCTCGGGCACGCGCACCCCGAGGTCGTCGCGGCGGTGCAGGAGGCGGCCGCCCGCGGTCTCTCGTTCGGCGCGTCCACTCCCGCTGAGACGGATCTCGCCGAGCTGGTCGAGGCGCGGATCACGGCCGGGGGAGTCTCGCCGATCGAGAAGCTCCGCCTGGTCTCCACCGGCACCGAGGCGACGATGACGGCGATCCGCCTCGCCCGCGGCGTCACCGGCCGCGACCTGCTGATCAAGTTCTCCGGCCACTACCACGGCCACTCCGACGGGCTGCTCGCCGATGCCGGCTCCGGTCTCGCGACCCTCTCGCTGCCCGCCTCCGCCGGCGTCACGGCCGCGACCGCGGCCCAGACGATCGTGCTGCCGTACAACGACCTCGAGGCGGTGCGCGCGGTCCTGGCCGAGCGCGGCGCCGACATCGCGGCGGTCATCACCGAGGCCGCGGCCGCCAACATGGGCGTCGTCGCTCCGGACCCGGGCTTCAACGCGGCCCTCGCCGAGCTCGTGCACGCGAACGGATCGCTGCTGATCATGGACGAGGTGCTGACCGGCTTCCGGGTGAGCGCCGGCGGCTGGTGGGGGCTCGAGAACCGCGGCGCCGAGGCTCCGTACCGGGCCGACCTCTACACCTTCGGCAAGGTCATCGGCGGAGGGATGCCGGTCGCGGCTCTCGGCGGCCGTGCGGACGTCATGGACCACCTGGCACCGCTCGGGCCGGTGTACCAGGCGGGCACCCTCTCCGGGAACCCGGTCGCGGTGGCCGCGGGCATCCGGACGCTGCAGCTGGCCGACGACGCGGTCTACGCCTCGCTGGACGCCACGGCGCTGACCCTCCAGCGCGAGGTGTCGGCGGCGCTGACGGCCGAGGGCGTCGCGCACACGGTGCAGACGGCCGGGAGCCTCTTCAGCTTCATGTTCACGGACCTGGGCCGGCCGGTGCGCGACTACGCCGAGGTCCAGGCGCAGGAGTCGTTCCGCTACCCGGCGTTCTTCCACGCGATGCTCGATGCGGGCGTCTCGCTGCCGCCGTCGGTGTACGAGGCCTGGTTCGTCTCGGCCGCGCACGACGACGCGGCGATCGGGCGCATCGTGGACGCGCTGCCGGCGGCGGCGAAGGCCGCAGCGGCCGCTCGGGCGTAGGCTCCGGGGCCACCCGCGGATCAGGCGGGAGGCGCCCGCCGCACCGGAGCGGCGGACGTCCCGCGCGCCCGGCCGCCGGCGTGCGGCGACCGGGCAGGGGCCCTCAGCCCCGGCGCGAGACCGACTTCGGCAGCACGAACACCAGCGCGAAGGCGGCGACCGCCATCAGGGTGCTGAGGAGCATCGCGGGAGCCGCGGCGTCGAGGAAGCCCGAGGCGACCGTGTCCGGACCCGTGATGACGAGGCTCCCGAACAGCACGCTGCCGATGACCGCGATGCCCACGGCCGAGCCGATGCGCTGGATCGCCGAGATCACGCCGCTCGCCGCGCCAGCGTCCTGCGGGTCGACGGTCGAGACGATGAACTGCACGTTCGGGGCGATGAAGAAGCCGTTGCCGAGGCCCGCGATCAGCAGCGGCGGCAGGAGCTGCCAGTTGCTGATCGAGTCCGGGGTCGCGGTCAGCAGCACCAGCCAGACCCAGCCGAGCCCGATGGCGAGCAGTCCGCTGCCCATCACCAGGACGTTGCGCCCCAGGCGCGCGGTCATCCGGTTGCTCTGCGAGGAGCTGATGATGCTGCCGATCGCGAAGGGGATCGACACCAGGCCCGACTCGAGCGCGGTATGGCCGAGGCCCGACTGCCAGAGCAGCGAGATGGTGAAGAAGATGCTCGTGAAGGCCGCGAAGTAGACCAGCGCGAGGATCACCCCTCCGGTGAAGGCCGGGTGGCGGAACAGCGACGGCGGCACCAGGGGAGCGCGTCCGCGGCGGACGTGGAGGACCTCCCAGGCGCCGAACGCGGCGAGGAGCAGGACTCCGCCGGCGATCGAGAGGAAGGTCCACAGCGGCCAGCCCTCGTCCTCGCCCTGGATGAGCGGGACGAGCAGGGCGACCAGGCCGCCGGAGACGAGGACGAGGCCGAGCCAGTCGACGCCTCCGCTCGGGGCGCGGTCGCCGGCCTCGAGGTCGCGGCGGGCGGGGAGGAGGACCGCGGCGGCGATCAGGGTCGCGACGCCGATGGGCAGGTTCACCCAGAAGACCAGGCGCCAGCCGTTCTCGTCGCCGAAGGCCTGGATGATCAGGCCGCCGATGATCGGGCCGAGCGCCGACGAGACTCCGAGGACCGCGCCCATCACCGCGAAGGCCTTGCCGCGCGAGGGGCCGCGGAAGAGGAGCTGGATGTAGGCGTTGACCGCCGGGACGAAGACGCCGCCCGCCAGGCCCTGCACGATGCGGGCGATGACGAGCTGGGTGTCGTCCGCGGCCAGTCCGCACGCGAAGCTGGCGACGGTGAAGAGGGCGATGCCGCTGACGAAGACCCACTTGTGCCCGAAGCGGTCGCCGAGGCGGCCGGCGGGGATGAGGGCGAGGCCGAACGCGAGGGCGTAGCCGGAGATGATCCAGGAGAGCGTCGACTCGGAGGCGTCGAGCGTGGTGCGGATGGTGGGCAGCGCCACGTTCACGATCGTCGTGTCGAGCAGGGCGATGAACATGCCCGCGAGCAGGACGATCAGCGAGCGCCAGGCGCGCTTGTCGGGGGCGGGAGGGGCGCCGGTCGATCGGGCGGTCGACGTCTCGGTCATCGCAGGAGTGCCTTTCGAGCAGGGGGGGGGAGGGGGTGGTCCGTCAGACCTGTTCGAGGGACGCGACCGGATGTGAATGCTCGCAGGAGAAACCGGGTTTCCGCACGCCGGGATCTGTGGGGGCCTTCAGGCGGAGGGCGCGCCGCAGGCTCGCCTCGCGGGGCGTCAGCGGATGCGCGACTCCGCCAGACGGGCGCAGTCGATGCAGAGCTCGGCCGTGGGCCGGGCGGCGAGGCGGGCGGCCCCGATCGGGCGGCCGCACGAGGCGCAGTCCCCGTAGCCGCCGGTGCCGAGGCGGGCGCGAGCGGCGTCGAGCTCGCGCGCCGTGCGGGCGAGAGCGTCGCGGACTCCGGCCATCCGCGACCACTCGGCCGAGAGCGGCGTGCCCTCCGGGTCGTGCTCGTCATCGGCGGTGCCGTCGGCACGGTCGCGCAGGAGCTCGGCCAGCGAGGCCTCGAGCCGGGCCGCCTCGTCGCGCGTCTCGGCCTGCCGCTCGGCCAGCAGCGCGTCGAGGAGGCGCGCCTCGTCCGGATCCATCGGCATCCGACCATGCTGCCACCCACGCGGGCGGCGGGGCATCGTTGTGCGATCCGGCGCTGACCCGGCGGCGGGCGGCGGGGCAGACTAGAGGCATGCCCGTCGTGACCGTGCTCCCCGACCGCCTCGAACTCCGCCTCACCGCGGCCGAGCGACTGCTCGCGTTCCACCGCAGCGACGTCGTCGTCGACCGGTCGAGCATCCGCTCGGCGACGGTCACCGAGGACCCCTGGATCTGGGTGCGGGGCATCCGCGCGCCGGGCACCGCGGTGCCGCTCACGCTCGCGGCCGGCACGTGGAAGTTCCACGGCGGCAAGGACTTCCTGCTGATCAAGCGCACCGCCTCGGCCGTCGTGATCGACCTGGTCGACGAGGACTACTCCCGCCTGATCGTGAGCACCAAGCACGCTCCCGAGCTGATCGCGGCCCTCCAGCTGGGGACGACGACCGCGGCGATCCCCGTGATCGAGACCGACGACCTCGTGATCGTCCCCGAGGTCGCCGAGCAGGCGGAGCGGGCCCAGGCGGCCGCCGCGGAGAAGCGCGCGAAGAAGAAGGCGAAGGCGGCGGAGGCCGCGGCCGTGGCCGCGGAGGCGGCGGGTCCGGCGACGGTGGTCGAGGGCCGGGAGGCTGCGAGCGGCGGGAGCGCGGCGGCAGCGGCGACCGCGGCTCCGGAGGCGGACGGCGCCGCGGAGGACGTCGCGGCTCCGACGGAGTCAGCAGCGGGGGCCGCCCCGAAGAGCCCGAAGGCCACTCCGAAGGCCGCTCCGAAGACGAGTGCTCGGACCGCCGCGAGCACGCCGGCCGGGTCCGGGGGGTCCGCGCCCGTGGACGTCATCGGCTCCGAGCCGATCGGGTCCGCAGCCCCGGTGAAGCCCGCGGAGCCGAAGCCCGCCGAGCCGAAGCCCGCGGAGCCGAAGCCCGCCGAGCCGAAGTCCGCGGGATCGAAGCCCGCCGAGCCGAAGCCCGCCGGATCCGAGTCCGCCGAGCCCGCCCCCGCGAAGCCGGGGCCGGCCGCGAAGCCCGCGCCGAAGCCCCGCACGCCGGCGAAACCCCGCGCCGCGCGCCCCGACTCCTCCGTCGGTCACGCGTCGGCCGAGCCGAGCGGCGCCACCGAGGCCGCGGAGTAGCGCACCGCCGCACGAGCAGCAGCCCCGCAGCGCCGGCCGAGGCGCCCCCTCCTCCACGCTCGAGGCGGGCGGACGCCCTCCGCCGACGCCGTGCCCTCAGGCGCGGACGTCCACCAGCGTCCGACCGTGCGAGCGGCCGGCGAGCACGTCCTCGGCCGCGTCGACCGCCCCGCCGAGCGGCACCGTCGTCGTCAGCTCGTCGAGCAGCTCCAGGTCGAGGTCGTGGGCGAGGCGGCGCCAGGCCTCCTCGCGGAGCTTGCGCGGCGCCTCCACCGAGTTGATGCCGGCCAGCGTCACTCCGCGCAGGATGAACGGCATCACGCTCACCGGCAGGTCCGGCCCCTGCGCGAGACCGCATGCCGCCACGGTCCCGCCCCACCGCGTCTGCGCGAGGGCGTTCGCGAGCGTGTGCGAGCCGGCGGAGTCCACCGCTCCCGCCCAGCGCTCGGACTGCAGCGGCTTCCCGCCCTCCTGCAGCTCGGCGCGGTCGATGACGTCGGAGGCGCCCAAGCGCTGGAGCAGAGCGCCGTGCTCGCCGAGCCGGCCGGTCGAGGCGACGACCTCGTGGCCCAGGCGCGCCAGGAGCGCGACGGCGAGCGACCCCACGCCTCCCGAGGCCCCCGTCACCAGGACGGGACCGCTGCCCGGCCGCACGCCGTGCCGCTCGAGCGCCAGCACGGCCAGCATCGCCGTGAAGCCCGCGGTGCCGATCGCTCCGGCCCGTGCCGCCGAGATGGCGCCGGGAAGCCGGAGCAGCGACGCGGAGTCGACACGCGCCCGCTCGGCGAGCCCGCCGTCGTGGCGCTCGCCGAGGCCGGCGCCGTTGAGCACCACCCGGTCGCCGGAGTCGAAGCGCTCGCCCGCCTCGCCGTCCGCGTACTCCACGGTGCCGACCAGGTCGATGCCGGCGACGAGCGGGGTGCGGCGCACGATCCCGGGACGCCCCGCCAGCGCGAGGGCGTCCTTGTAGTTGACGCTCGAGTACTCGACGGCGATCGACACGTCGCCGTGCGAGCGGTCGGGGTCGTCGCGCTCGAGGAGGCGGGCTCGGTTGGGGGTGTCGGTGTCGGAGTCGGAGTGCCGCTCGACGACGATGGCTCGGTACATGGGCCCACGCTACGCCCGCGGGCCCGCGGCCGGGCGGTCAGTTCAGGGGCCGGGTGCCCTCGGGGAGCGATCCGCCGGAGTAGAGGGCGGCGGCCGCGTCCTGGAGCGCCGTCAGGGCGACGCGCTGCGTCCACGGACCGTAGGAGACGCGGGCCAGCCCGAGCTCCTCGAAGCGGGCGGGGGACTGCGATCCGGGGACGCCGATGACGCTGACGCGCTGCCGCCCGAGGGCGGCGACGAGGGACTCCAGCTCGGCGTCCTGGAGCAGCCCGGGGACGAAGAAGCAGGTGGCGCCGGCGTCGAGGTAGGCGCGGCCGCGCTCGACGGCGTCGGCCAGGACCTCATCGCGGTCGCGGTCGCCGGCACGGAGGAGCACGTCCGTGCGGGCGTTGAGCGCGAAGGGCACCGCCTCCTCCTCGGCCGCGGCGACGGCCTTCTCGACCGCCCGCAGCGCCTCCGGGAGCGGCTTCGCCTGGTCCTCGAGGTTCGCGCCCACGACGCCGATCCCGATCGCGCGCCGGACCGTCTCGCCCGCGTCGCCGTAGCCCGCCTCGAGGTCGGCCGAGACCGGGACCTCGACGGCGGCGACGATGCGCTCGATCATGCCGAGGTGCAGCTCCAGCGGGATCCGCTCGCCGTCCTCGTAGCCGAACGCCGCCGCGATGGAGTGGCTGGCGGTCGCGAGCGCCCGGGTCTCCGGGAGCGCGGCGATCGTGGTCGCGCTGATCACGTCCCAGACGTTCACCACCTGCAGCAGCTCGGGGGCGGTGTGGAGGTCGACGAGGGTGCGCCCGCGCGCTTCGATGCTCATGGCACGAGCGTAGGGCCCGCGTGCGCGGCGCAGGCCGCCGCATCGCAGTCCGCGCACACGACGAGCTGGGCGCGGCAGGAGAGGTCGGTGCAGTTGCGCATCCGGCTGGTCGGCGCGGCGCACGAGGTGCAGCGGCCCAGCACCTCGGCGTCGGGGGAGAAGGAGACGGAGCCGCGGCCGTCGAAGACGTACAGGGCCCCCTTCCACAGCCCGCGGTCGCGCCGCGCCTCGGCGTAGCGGACGACGCCGCCGTCGAGCTGGTACACCTCGCCGAAGCCGCGCGCCGTCATCAGGCTCGACAGCACCTCGCAGCGGATGCCGCCGGTGCAGTACGTGACGACGGGCCGGCCCTTGAGGTGGTCGTAGACGCCGGCGTCGAGCTGCTCGACGAACTCGCGGGTGCTGGAGACCCCCGGCACGATCGCCCCCTCGAACCGGCCGATCTCGGCTTCGAAGGCGTTGCGGCCGTCGAAGAGCACCACGTCGTCGCGCTCGGCGACCAGGGCGTCCAGCTGGTCCGGGTCGAGCCGCGGCGCCGTCCCGACGACCCCGTCGGCGTCGACCCGCAGCTCGTCGGGCGCGCCGAACGAGACGATCTCGTCGCGCACCTTCACCGAGAGACCGGGGAAGTCGAGGCTGCGGCCGTCGTCGTCGAGGCCGGAGCCGTCGCTCCACTTCACCTCGAGCCCGTGGAAGGCCGAGTGCTCACGGGTGCGGCGGACGTAGCGCTTCAGGGCGTCCATGCCGCCGCCCAGCGTGCCGTTCACCCCGTGCTCCGAGATCAGCAGGCGCCCGCGCAGGCCCAGCGACTCGCACAGCTCGCGCTGCCACAGCCGCACGGACTCGGGGTCGGCCAGCGGCACGAAGCGGTAGAACAGCAGGATCTTCGGCAGCACCGGCACATCCTACGAGGACGTCCGGACCGGGGCGCGGCGTGTGGCAGCATCGTCGGGTGCCCGACGCCTCCGCCCCCGTGCCGCACTCCCGCCTCGAGGACGTCTTCGGTCTCGTCACCGGTGCGTTCGTCGTGTCGCTCGGCCTCTACCTGCTGCGCGCGAGCCAGGCGGTCACGGGCGGCACCGCGGGTCTCGCGCTGCTGCTGGGGTACCCGCTCGACATCCCGTTCGGCGTGATCCTCGTCACGGTCAACGTGCCGTTCCTCGCCCTCTCGCTGTGGAAGAAGGGCTGGCGGTTCACGCTGCGGACCATGTTCTCGATCGTGCTGGTCTCGGTCCTGGCGGGGCTGCACCCGCTGGCGTTCGGCGAGCTGCGGATCGAGCCCGTCTACGGCGTCCTCACGGGCGACGTGCTCGCGGGGATCGGCCTCCTGATCCTCTTCCGGCACGGGTCGAGCCTGGGCGGATTCAGCATCGTCGCCCTGATCGCGCAGGAGCGGCTCGGCTGGCGGGCGGGCTACGTGATGATGGCGCTCGACGCGTGCGTGGTCGCGGCCGCGCTGCTGGTGGTGCCTCCGCTGAACGTGCTGATCTCGGCGGCGGGAGTGGTGGTGCTCAACCTGGTCCTGGCGTTCAACCACCGGCCCGGGCGCTATCTCGGGTCCTGACCCCCTCCGCAAGCCCTTCGGCGCGCACCGCCGGGTTCCTAGGCTGAGGGCGCGGGCCCCCGCCCGCCCTTCCCGAACGGAGAAACCGGATGTCCGACTGGACCTACGACCCCTACGCCCGCCTCGGCGAGGTGCCGACCTTCGCGCTCGAGAGCGACGACATCGCCGACGGTGCGCCCCTGTCCGCCCGCCACTACGGCGAGGGCTCCGGCGGGGAGGACGTCTCGCCGCACCTGCGCTGGTCGGGAGCCCCCGCCGAGACGAAGAGCTTCGCCGTGACGGTGTTCGACCCCGACGCGCCCACCGGCTCCGGCTTCTGGCACTGGGCCGTCTACAACCTCCCGGCCGACACCACGGAGCTCCCCACGGGAGCCGGAGCCGCCGGCTTCGAGCTGCTCCCGGCGGGCGCGCAGACGCTGCCCAACGAGATGCGGCTGCGCCAGTTCGTCGGAGCGGCGCCGCCGGACCGCGAGCACCGCTACTTCTTCGTGGTGCACGCCCTCGACGTCGAGTCGCTCGACCTCGATCCGGAGTCGACGCCGGCGATCCTCGGCTTCAACGCGCACTTCCACACCCTCGCGCGGGCGCAGATCGTCGCCACGGCGACGCCGGACGGCGCGAAGGGCTGACCCGCTCCGCGGGGAGCGCGCGCTACCCGAAGAGGGTGCGCGCCTCCTCGTAGCGGGCGTCCGGGACCGTCTTGAGGGTGCCGAGCGCCTCGGCGAAGTCCACGTGGTAGATGTCGGTGCCGCGCAGGGCGACCATGCGGCCCCAGTGCTCGGCGACGACGGAGTCGATGGCGGCCATGCCCAGGCGGGTCGCGAGGACGCGGTCGAACGCGGTGGGCGTGCCTCCGCGCTGGATGTGGCCGAGCGTCGTGGCGCGGGTCTCGATGCCGGTGCGCTCCTCGATGAGCGGGGCCAACAGCTCGCCGATGCCGCCGAGGCGGGGCCGGCCGAAGGCGTCGAGGCCGCGCTCGGAGTGGGCGTCGTCCATCGTGTCGAGCGAGAAGCCCTCGGCGACCACGACGAGCGGTGCGCGCCCGCGGTCCTGCGCGCTCTGCACCCACTCGACGATCTGGTTTAGGGAGGTGCGCTTCTCCGGGATGAGGATGACGTGGGCGCCCGCGGCCATGCCGGAGTGCAGGGCGATCCAGCCGACGTGGCGGCCCATGACCTCGGCGACCATGCAGCGGCCGTGCGAGTCGCCGGTGGTGCGGAGGCGGTCCATCGCGTCGGTCGCGATGCCGACGGCGGTGTCGAAGCCGAAGGTGTAGTCGGTGGCGCCGAGGTCGTTGTCGATGGTCTTGGGGACGCCGACGATCTTGAGGCCCGCGTCCGTGAGGCGCTTGGCCGCCGCCAGGGTGCCCTCGCCGCCGATCGCGATGATCGAGTCGATGCCGTTGCGGTCCATCATCTCGGCGATCTTCTCGGGGCCGCCGTTCTCGCCCTCGAAGGGGTTCGTCCGGCTGGTGCCGATGATCGTGCCGCCCTGCTTGGCGATGCCCTGGATCTCGGGGCGGCCCAGGGGCAGGAGGTCGCCGTCGACCACTCCGCGCCAGCCGTTCCGGAAGCCCACGAACTCCTGGTCGTAGACCTTGATGCCCTTGTAGACGGCACCGCGGATGACGGCGTTGAGGCCGGGGCAGTCGCCACCGGAGGTCAGGATCCCGATCTTCACCCGCTCAGGTTAGAGGACCCGGTGAACGGATGTGCACGCGGACGACGACGGGCCCCTCCTCGCCGCCTCGAGGAAGGGCCCGTCGTCGTGCTCGGTGCTGGTGGGACTAGGTCGTGACGAGCTCGCCGTTGACGCCGCGGGGGAAGAATCCGCCGGTGCGCGTCCCGGCCGCGGGGTTCAGGTACACGATGTTGAGGACCTGGCCCGGGGTGCGGCTGAACGCGATGGAGCTGCCGTCGGTCGGGACGATGTTCGCCTGGCCGTTGACCTTGACGCCCTGGTCGAGGTCGGTCTTGCCGTCGAGGCTGTCGCGCGCGTCGGAGAGCTTGTTCGCCGAGTCGGACAGGTCGGCGGCGTAGATCGCCGAGCGGATCGCGCCCGCGTGGTACGCCTCCACCGCGAGGATGCCGGCGGCCGCGTCGAGGTAGGTCTTCGACTGGATGAGCGGGGCGGCGCCCTTGTAGGCGGTCACTCCCACGTCCTCGAAGACGAAGGCGCCGAGCAGGAAGTTCGACTCGCTCGCGAACGGGTCGAACGACTGACCCGCCTTGATCAGCCCCGCCGCAACGGCGGCGGAGTTGAAGCTGTCCTTCAGGTTGATCGCCGGGCGGGCCACCTTCGCGGTGCCCAGCGCGGCCCGCAGGAACTGCACGTGGGCCTTCTCGTCGTTCGCGACCTCGGTGGCGAAGCTCTTCAGCCACGGGGTCTTGAAGTCGACGGGGCGGCCGCCGATGACGCCGCCGGGCGTGCCCTTGCCGGTCACGTCCGAGCCGCCGAGGCCGGTGCCGTAGACGGCGCGGAGGTAGAACTCGGCCTCGAGGTACTCGAGGTTGAGGGCGAAGTTGAGGATCGAGGCGTCGCTGGGGCCGCTGGCAGCGACCTCCTCGGCGGAGGCGGTGGGCGCGGCGAGGGCCGCGGCTCCGATGCCGAGGCCGGCGACGCCGGTGGCCTCGAAGAAGCGGCGACGGTCGAGAGCGGTCTCAGAGCTCTTGACGATCGCGTTGCGGATGAAGGTCGTGTCGAACATGTGCGCATCTCCAGTGTTAGGCGGGTGCCGGGCAGCTGGAGCGCCGCCGCGACAGCGCGAAGCTACGCCCGGGACCGACCTGCTGACCAGTGGAAACGGGCGATCGGATCCGCGCATGTGTTCACGCCGTCTGAACCAATCCGCCGGGCGTGTCGCTCCGAACACGTCGTGGATGGGGGTTCTGCGGAGGAGCGTCCGATCCGGTGTCGGAGCCGCCGGTTAGCATCACTGCGTGTCGATCCCCGCCCCTGCTCCCGAGCCCTCCTGGGCGACGGTCTACGCGCCGTCGGAGCCCGTGAGCCTCGAGCTCACCCTCCGCACGCTGCTGCGGGGCTCGGGCGACCCGACCATGCTCCTCGACGCGTCCGGCTTCTGGCGGGCGTTCCGCACGCCGCTCGGCCCGGGCACGCTGCATCTGCGGCAGGCGGCGGACGGCGCGATCCACGCGCGCGCCTGGGGCGGGGGAGCGGAGTGGCTGATCGACGCGGTCCCCGAGCTCCTCGGCCACGGCGACGACTGGAGCGGGCTCGACCTGTCGGCCCACGCGCCGCTCGCCGAGGTGCTCCGCCGCTCGGCGGGCCTGCGCCTCACGCGCACGAACCTGGTGTTCGAGATGCTCGCGCCGTCGGTCCTCGAGCAGAAGGTCACGAGCACGGAGGCGTGGCGCGCCTACCGGGTGCTGGTGCGCCTCCACGGGGAGCCCGCCCCGGGGCCGGTCGCTCTGCACGTGGCTCCGAGCGCGCAGCAGTGGCGGCGCGTGCCCTCGTGGGACTGGCACCGCGCGGGAGTGGATCCGCGGCGCTCGCGGACCGTCCTCACCGCCGCGCTCGTCGCCTCCGGCCTCGAGCGGACCCTCGCGCTCGGGCGGGGCGGCGACGAGGTCGCCCGCCGGCTGCAGTCGGTGCCGGGGATCGGGCCGTGGACGGCGTCCGAGGTGATGATGCGGGCCCACGGCGATCCGGACGCGGTCAGCGTGGGCGACTACCACCTGGCCGCGGCCGTCGGCTTCGCGCTCACGGGCCGGCTCGGGGTCGACGACGACGGGATGCTCGAGCTCCTCGAGCCGTGGCGCGGGCACCGGCAGCGGGTCATCCGGCTGATCGGCTGCAGCGCAGCGAGGAAGCCGCGGCACGGCCCGCGGATGACCATCCAGGACCACCGCCGGCACTGATCCGCTCCTCCACAGGGGCGGCTCGCGGGCGAGTCGGCGCGACCACCGCGTCACGCCGCGTTCGCGCGGCGGGTCGGGCTTAGCCTCGGAGGATGCAGCAGTCGACGACCCCAGGTGTGCCCGGCAGCGACCCGGAGCGCGAGCCCGACGACGCGGCCGTGCGGAGCGGGGTCGCCGCGACTGTCGGTGGTCGGACGCCGGAGGGCGGCACGAAGTCGGACGACGAGGTCGAGGTAGGTGAGGCCTGCGACTCCGTGAGCGGGGCCGAGGTCCTGCCGGCGCCGGAGTCCGCGTCCGAGGACGTGGCCGAGCCTCAGGACGAGCAGGAGTCCGACGCTGAGGACGAGGACCTGCGCGAGTCCGGTGTTCAGGACGAGGACGAGGTCGTGCGCGACGCTCAGGACGAGGCCGTGAGCGAGTCCGAGATCCAGGACGAGGACGAGGTCGTGCGCGACGCTGAGGACGAGGTCCTGCGCGGGCCCGACGCCGCGTCGGAGTCGGAGCTCGCCGCGCCCGCCGCCGCCGAGCCCGAGGTCGACGACCGCCCGATGATCGAGCGCGTCGAGTCCCTGGTCCGCCGCTGGATCGCGCGCAGCGGCGAGTTCCCGGTCGAGCCCGCCGCCCAGCGGCTCGCGGGCGTGCTCCAGGACCCGAACGGACTCGACTTCACCGTCGGGTTCGTCGACGGCGTCGCCCGGCCCGAGGACCTCTCGGTCGCGGCCGAGAACCTCGCGGCGCTCACCGCGAAGACGCCCGCCTTCCTCCCCTCCTACCTGCGCGCCGCGATCAGCACCGGCGGCGCCGTCGGCCCCGTGCTGCCCTGGGTGGTCGTGCCCGCGGCCCGCCGGGTCCTCCGCCGCCTCGTCGGGCACCTCGTGGTCGACGCCTCGGAGGCGCGTCTCGGTGCGGCCGTCGCCGCGCTGCGCGAGGGCGGCGACCGGCTCAACCTCAACCTCCTCGGCGAGGCCGTGCTCGGCGAGCGCGAGGCCCGCCGCCGCCTCGAGGGGACCCTCCGCCTGCTCGAGCGGCCGGACGTCGACTACGTCAGCGTCAAGGTCTCGAGCGTCGTCAGCCAGCTGTCGATGTGGGCCTTCGAGGAGGAGGTCGACCGCGTCGTGGAGCGTCTCACCCCGCTCTACCAGGCCGCCGCGTCCGGAGCCGACCCCACCTTCATCAACCTCGACATGGAGGAGTACCGCGACCTCGATCTGACGGTCGCCGTGTTCCGGCGCCTCCTCGAGCAGCCGGGCATGCTCGACCTCGAGGCGGGCATCGTCCTGCAGGCCTACCTGCCCGACTCCGTCCGCGTGCTCGACGAGCTGACCGAGTGGGCGCAGGAGCGCCGGGCCCGCGGCGGAGCCCCGATCAAGGTGCGCGTCGTGAAGGGCGCGAACCTCGCGATGGAGAGGGTCGACGCGGCCCTGCACGACTGGCCGCTCGCGACGGTCGGCAGCAAGGTGGAGGCCGACACGAACTACAAGCGCCTGCTCGACCGGGCACTGCGGCCGGAGCGCGTCGACGCGGTGCGCGTGGGCGTCGCCGGGCACAACCTCTTCGACCTCGCCTGGGCGTGGCTCACGGCGACCGAGCGCGGGGTGACCGGCGCGGTCGAGATCGAGATGCTGCTCGGCATGGCGACCGGGCAGGCGCGCGCCGTCCGCGAGGACGTGGGACGCCTCCTCCTCTACACGCCCGTCGTGCACCCGCACGAGTTCGACGTGGCCATCTCGTACCTCATCCGCCGGCTCGAGGAGAACAGCAGCCCCGAGAACTTCCTCTCGGCCGCGTTCCGCCTCGACGACGAGGAGGTGCTGCAGCGGGAGCTCGGCCGCTTCCGCGCCTCGCTCGAGGCCCTCGACGACTCCGTCCCGCCGCCGAACCGCACGCAGGACCGCCTGCGGGAGTGGTCCTCCGGCTCCGGCCGCCGCCTCGTGCAGGAGCACGCCCGCGCCGGCGAGCGGGCGCAGGACCCGGCCGCCGCGGGCCTGACGCAGGCCGTCCTCGGCCTCAGCCGCGGCTCCGGCGCCGCCGCCGCGACCGCGGGCTTCCACAACGAGCCCGACACCGACCCCGCCCTCCCCGGCAACCGCCGCTGGGCGCGCCTGATCACCGAGCGCATCGCCGGGTCGACCATCGGAGCGGGCACGGCCGACGCCGCGCGCGTGAGCACCGAGGCGGAGCTCCAGGAGGTGCTGCGCACGGTGTCCCGCCGCGCGGAGCGCTGGGGCGAGCGCCTGGGCTACGACCGAGCGGCCGTGCTCGACCGCGCCGGCCTCGTCCTCGCGGCGAACCGCGACCGCCTGATCGAGGTGATGGCCTCCGAGACCGGCAAGACGATCGCCGAGGCCGACCCCGAGGTCTCCGAGGCCATCGACTTCGCCCACTACTACGCCACCCGCGCCCGCGAGCTCGACGCCGTCACCGGGGCCACCTTCGTCCCCGCGCGGGTCACCGTCGTCGCTCCGCCGTGGAACTTCCCGGTCGCCATCCCGGCCGGATCGATCCTCGCGGCGCTCGCCGCCGGCTCCGGAGTCGTGGTGAAACCGGCGCCTCAGGCCCGCCGCTCGGCCGCTGTGCTCGTCGAGGCGCTCTGGGACGCGGGCGTCCCGCAGGAGCTCCTCGCCCTGGTCGACCTCGACGAGGAGGAGCTGGGACGGGCGCTGATCACCGACCCCCTCGTGGACCGCGTGCTGCTCACCGGCTCCTACGAGACCGCCCGCCTCTTCCGCTCCTGGCGGCCCGGCCTCGCACTGCAGGCCGAGACCAGCGGCAAGAACGCGATCATCGTCACTCCCCACGCCGACTACGACCTCGCCGTCGCCGACATCGTCCGCAGCGCCTTCGGGCACGCCGGCCAGAAGTGCTCCGCCGCCTCCCTGGTGATCCTGGTCGGCTCGGTCGCCCGCTCCAAGCGCTTCCGCGCTCAGCTGGTCGACGCCGTCACGTCGCTCCGCGTCGGCCGGCCCGACGACCCGTCGGCGGTGATGGGGCCGCTCATCGAGGAGCCCACCGGCAAGCTCCTGCACGCGCTCACCACGCTGGGCGGAGGCGAGTCGTGGCTCGTCGAGCCGCAGCGCCTCGACGAGAGCGGCACGCTCTGGTCCCCCGGGATCCGCGAGGGCGTCACCGAGGACAGCTACGTCCACCTCACCGAGTTCTTCGGCCCGGTGCTCGGGATCATGCACGCGGCGACCCTCGAGGACGCCGTGCGGATGCAGAACGGCACCGAGTACGGGCTCACGGCCGGGCTCCACTCCCTGCACGCCGACGAGCTCGCCCTCTGGATCGACTCGGTCGAGGCGGGCAACCTCTACGTCAACCGGGGCATCACCGGAGCGATCGTCCGGCGCCAGCCCTTCGGCGGATGGAAGCGCTCGTCCGTCGGCGGCGGCGCGAAGGCGGGCGGACCCAACCACCTCATCGGCCTCGGCTCCTGGAAGCCCTCGCCCGCGCGCTCCTCCTCGACGCTGCACCTGCGCGGGCTCGACGACCGCGCGCGCCAGTTCATCGAGGCGGCCCAGTCCTCGCTCCGGTTCGAGCAGTTCGACCTGCTCCGCCGCTCCGCACTCTCCGACCAGCTCGCCTGGGCGACCGAGTTCGGAGTCGTCACCGACATCTCGAAGGTCGGCGTCGAGCGCAACCTGTTCCGCTACCTCCGCGTGCCGATCGCGCTGCGCCTGGCCGACGGCGGCGACCTCGGAGAGCTCCTCCGCGTCATCGCCGCCGGCCTGCTGACCCGCTCCCGGATGGACATCTCCACGTCCCTCCCGCTCCCGCCGCGGGTCCAGGAGATGCTCGGCGGCGACGAGCTCGCCGAGATGGCGGGCCTCGTCCCGCGCATCGTCGTCGAGACCGACGCCCAGTGGCTCGAGCGCGCCGCCGCCGGCCGCATCACGGCCCCGCGCATCCGCATCATCGGCGACATCGTCTCCGACCGCGTCGACGGCTACGCGGGCCCGCAGGCCCCCGGCAGCCCGACGCACGGACAGCAGGCCGTCGTCCGCCGATCGTCCGACTCGACCGGCTCCTTCACCGACGTCGTCGCCGGCATGACCCGCGGCAGCACAGGCAAGCCGGTCCCGCTCACCCGCGCCGACGGATCCCGCGTCCCCCTCGCGACCGCCCTCGCCGAAGCCCTCGGCGGCGCCCTCGACACCGCCGTCTACGCCGACCCGGTCACCCCCGCCGGCCGCGTCGAACTGCTGCCCTTCCTCCGCGAGCAGGCGATCTCGATCACGAACCACCGCTTCGGCAACCCGATCGATCTGAGCGACGACGTGCTGTAGTCGATTCCACGCCCGTCCCTGACGGGCGTGGCGCGGTCGGCATCTCGACGGGGTGCGTTCTGTGGAGCGGGGGACGTTCGGCTACAGCGATCCGCTCGCACGCGGATCGCTGGTTCGCCTCGGGGGCGGTGCTCGTGGGGATGGTGTGGATCGTGTGTGGCGCGGTCGGCTTCGCGACGGGGTGGGTTCTGCAGGGCGGGGTGCGTTCGGCTGCAGCGATCCGCTGGTACGCGGATCGCTGGTTCGCCTCGGGGCGGTGCTCGCGGGGATGGTGTGAACGGGCGTGGCGCGGTCGGCTTCTCGACGGGGTGCGTTCTGCAGGGCGGGGTGCGTTCGCCTGCAGCGATCCGCTGGTACGCGGATCGCTGGTTGGCCTCGGGGGCGGTGCTCGCGGGGATGGTGAGATCAGGCTGGCGCAGGTCGGCCTCCCGACGGAGCCCCGGGACGCGGCTCGACGAGGCGCGGGGGACTTACTTGTCGCGGCAAGTAGTGGGTAGGGTGGGGGGATGAGTGCGCCCGAGACACGTTGGCTGACGCCCGATCAGCTCGACGCCTGGCTGCGCTTCATCGCGGTCGTGGAACTGCTGCCGGGCGCCCTCGACACGCAGCTGCAGCGCGACGCGGGACTCACGCACTTCGAGTACCTGACGCTGGCGATGCTGTCCGAGGCGCCCGACCGCGCCCTCCGGATGACCACGCTCGCCGCCCGCACCAACGCGACCCTGCCCCGCCTCTCGCACGTGGTGACCCGCCTCGTCGCCCGCGGCTACCTCGAGCGCCGCCCCTGCGCCTCCGACGGCCGCGCCACGAACGCGGTGCTCACCGACGCCGGCCTCCAGAAGATCGTCGACACGGCGCCCGGTCACGTCGCGACCGTGCTGGCCGACGTCATCGATCCGCTCGACGCCGAGCAGATCCCGCAGCTGGCCGACATCATGTCGCGCATGCTCGCCCGGCTCGACCCCGAGGGCAGGATGACGGTCGACGCCGTGCGCTCCTCGCTCGGAGACCCCGACACCCGCTCCTGCTGAGCGCGCCGACCCCTCACTCCCGGGGCGGACCGGCCTCGGCCGCGGCCGGATCCGTGTACAGGGACTCCCGGACGTGCCCGTCAGGGTCCTCGAGGCCGCGCGCCCACAGGGAGCCGAGGCCCTGCACCCCGACCGGCTCGGCGCCGCCGGAGGCCAACCCGTTCCCGAGCACCTCGCCGACCTCCTCCCGGCTGCCGACGCTCACCGCGAAGAGGCCCTGCACCCGGGAGCGCGCGTCGACGATCTCCTTCGACCTGGAGGTCGAGAAGGAGAGGTGCGGGACGACCATCGCGGACACGTGCTCGGAGGCGACGGAGCAGGCGGCGTCGTCGCTGAACAGAGGATTCAGGGCTGAGAAGGGGATCCAGGGTCCGGCCGAGCGCCGTGGAGAACGCCCTCGAGCGCTCCGGATCCGTGAACGGGAGGTCGACGAGGATCGAGTCGACGGCCCTCCGCGTCAGTACAGTGATCGGCCGCGCGACACGCGGGAATCGGTGCCATCATCGCCTCGTGCAGTTCACCACGACGCTCTTCCAGATCGGCAACAACACCGGCATCGAGGTGCCGCCCGAGGTCCTCGAGGCACTCGGCGGCGGCAAGCGTCCCGCCGTCGCGGTGACGGTGAACGGCTACCGCTTCACCAGCACGGTCGGAGCGATGGGCGGACGCGCGCTCATCCCGTTCTCGGCCGAGAAGCGCCGCGAGACGCAGCTCGCCGGCGGTGACGCGATCGACGTCGTGATCGAGCTCGACACCGCGCCGCGCGAGGTCGTCGTGCCGGAGGACCTGGCGTCCGCGCTGGCCTCAGCGGGCGCTGTGGAGCGCTTCGCCGCGCTCTCGCCCAGCGCGCGGAAGGCCCACGTCACGTCGGTCGAGGGCGCGAAGGCAGCCGAGACGAGGGCGCGCCGCGTCGCCTCGATCGTCGCGGCGCTCGCCGGCTGACGGGCGCGCCACGGTCCGGGACGCGACCTCCCCGCCGGATAGGCTGCCTCCGGCGCCCCACGGCGGAGCGCCCTGGAAGCGGAGTCGGGGGACTTGATGGGTGCGGTTCGGCGTTGGGTGTTCCCGATCGTGTGGATGGTCATCATCGGAGCGGCGAGCATCGCCCTGGTGAAGATCGCGTTCTTCCCGGACGGCGCGGCCGAGGCCGATCCGACGCAGCCGACCGGTGAGATCACCGAGCCGACCGTCACGGTCGCCCGCGGCACGGTCACCAACGACCTCACCCTCCAGGGTACCGTCGCCGCCGACCCCGCCGTGCCGCTCAAGGCGACGGCGGCCGGAACGGTCGACGACGTCTACGTGCAGCAGGGCGCGGCCGTCGCGTCGGGCGATCTCATCTACGACATCCGCGTCGAGACTCCGCGCGACCCGGTCGAGACGACCGGCCCGGACGGCGCCGTCACCCTCACCCAGCAGGAGCCCTCCGTGCGCTTCGAGCGGGTCTACGCCGCGACCGGCGGCACCCTCAGCGCGCTCGGCGTCATCCACGACCAGGCCGTCACGGTCGGCGAGGTGACCGGACAGGTCGCGCCGCCGAGCTACGCCGTCACCGGCACGATCGACGCGCAGCAGCTCTACCGCATCCAGAACCGGCCGACGGAGGCGCAGGTCGCGATCACCGGCGGGCCCGCCGGCTTCACCTGCACCGACCTCACCATCAGCACCCCTCTCGCCGGAGCCGGCGAGGGCGGCACGACCGGCGGAGCGACGGACGGCGGCGGCGGTGGAACCTCCACCGGCGGCTCCGGCACGAGCTTCACCTGCCAGGTGCCGACGGAGGTCACCGTGTTCCCCGGGCTCGCCGCCTCGGTGACGCTCGCGGGAGGCAAGGCGGAGGACGTCCTCGTCGTGCCGACCACCGCGGTCGAGGGCACCGCCCAGTCCGGCGTCGTGTTCCGCCGGGCGGACGACGGCAGCACCGAGGAGGTCCCGGTGACGCTGGGACTCACCGACGGCAGCTCCGTCGAGATCACCGGCGGAGTGGAGGAGGGCGCCGAGCTCCTGCAGTTCGTGCCGGGCGCGGAGGAGGCTGCTCCCGACGTCCAGCTGGGCGGCGACTGCATCGCGCAGCCCGACGGCTCGGTCTTCTGCTCGTGACGATCCTCCGGCTCGAGGGGATCCGCAAGGTCGTCCCGCTGCCCGATGCGCCGCCGCTGACGATCCTCGACGGCGTCGATCTCGAGGTGGGCGAGGGCGACCACGTCTCGGTCGTGGGGCGCAGCGGCTCCGGCAAGTCGACGCTGCTCAACATCCTCGGACTCATCGACGAGCCGACCGAGGGGCGGATGCTGCTCGAGGGTGCTCCCACCGAGACCCTGTCCTCGCGGGCCCGCGCGCGCATCCGCGGCGGCAGCATCGGCTTCATCTTCCAGCAGTTCAACCTGCTGGAGGGGCGGACCGCCCGCGAGAACGTGATGACGCCGCTGCTCTACGCGACCGGATCGGAGTTCTGGCGCCGCCGCGACCTCGCGGCCGAGATGCTGGAGCGGGTCGGCCTCGGGCACCGCGTGGACTCGATGCCCGGGCGCATGTCCGGCGGGGAGCAGCAGCGGATCGCGATCGCCCGCGCCCTGGTGCGCCGACCGCGGCTGATCCTCGCCGACGAGCCGACGGGCGCCCTCGACACCGACACCGGCGAGAGCGTGATGGGCCTGCTCGACGAGATCGCCCGCGAGTCCGGCTCCGCGCTGGTCACCATCACCCACGACCCGGCCATCGCGGCGCGGGCCGAGCGCCACTACCGGCTCGACCACGGCCGCCTGGGCTCGACCGCGGATGCGGGCCCCGTCGCCGAGGGGGTGGTCCTCTGATGCGCGCGCTCGTCGGGATCGCCGGCGCGATCGTCGAGGCGTGGACCGAGCTGCGGATCCACCGCGGCCGCGTGCTGCTCTCGCTGATCGGAGTCGCGGTGGCCGTCGCCGCCCTGACCGCGGTCGTCGCCGCCGGTGGCATCGCCCGCCAGGCCAGCATCGAGCAGGCCGAGCGCTCCAGCGGGCGCCCGGCGAGCCTCTTCCTCTCCGCCTACCCCTCCGGTACCGGCACCTCCGAGGTGGATGCCGACGCACTCCAGGCCGCGTGGACCGGTGCGCTCGAGCGCTACTCCATCACCTACGCGAGCCGCTCGACCTACGGCAGCGCGCGCGTCCAGTTCGCCGACGGCGCCGTCGACGTCGCGGTGCAGGCGGTCGACCAGCCCTTCGCCGAGATGCACCGGCTGAAGATCGTGGACGGCTCCTGGTTCACCGCCCGCGACTCCCAGCGCCTCGCTCCCGCCCTCGTCGTCAACGAGCGCTTCTGGGAGCGGATCGGGAGCCCGGATCTGCGCACCCACCCGGTGGTCACCCTGCTCGGCTCCGAGCGCGACGTCACGGGCGTGGTGGTCGGCGTGACTCCCTCCTCGCAGTTCGAGACGGATCCGTCGATGATGATGCTCGCGGACGCCTACCCGGCGGTCGCCCGCGACGCCGACCCGCAGTACGGCGGGCAGGGCGTGCCGAACTACGAGATGTGGGTGCCGCTCGACCTGGCCGAGCCCCTCGCCGCGGCGGTGGAGCGCGACGTGGCCGGCGCCCTGGGATCCGACTTCGAGGTGTCGGTCGACCGGCAGGACTACCTGGTCTACGACTCCGACCCCTTCGGCGTGCTGACCTGGGTGATCGGCGGCGTGGCGGGCCTGGTGCTGGCGCTCGGCGCGCTCGGACTGCTCAACATCGCCCTGGTCACCGTCCGGCAGCGGATCCGCGAGATCGGCATCCGGCGCAGCTTCGGCGCCTCCTCCGGCCGCATCTTCTTCTCGATCATGATGGAGAGCGTCGTGGCGACCGTCGTCGCCGGAGTGGTCGGCGTGACGATCGCGGTCATCCTCGTCACCAACCCCTGGACCGTGGCCTTCGTGCAGGACAACGGGATCGCTGACATCCCGCCTTTCCCGGCCGAGGCGGCGCTGCTCGGGCTCGGGGCGGCGACCCTCGTCGGCGCGCTCGCGGGCCTGGTGCCGGCGATCGTCGCCGTGCGGGTGAAGGTGATCGACGCGATCCGCTACTGAGGCCCGCCGAGGGTGATGACGAGCTCGTCGCCCTCGAGCGCGGCGTGCGCGTCGGAGTAGTGCGCGATCCGGGGCAGCCCCCGGGTGCTCGCACTCTCGTGGCTCCCGACGACGATGACGCGCATGCCGGCGTCCAGACCCGCCCGGATGCCGGCCTCGGCGTCCTCGAACACCAGCGCGTCCTCGGGGGAGACGCCGAGCAGGGCCGCGGCGGCGAGGTAGCCGTCGGGAGCAGGCTTGCCGTTCGCGACGTCGTGCGCGGTGACGACGGTGTCGGGGGAGGGGACGCCCGCCGCGGCCAGACGGGCGGCCGCCAGTGCCGGGCTCGCGGACGTGACCAGGGCGACGCGCTCGCGGGGGAGCGAGGCGAGGAACGCCGTCGCGCCGGGGATCTCGACGGTGCCCTCGGTGTGCTCGAGCTCGTACGCGTCGAGCTCCGCGACGATCGCGTCGACGTCGCTGCCGGCCGGAGCGAAGCGGCGGACGCTGTCGGCGGCGCGGACACCGTGAACGGCGCCGAGCACCGCGTCGTGGTCGAGAGCGAAGCGCTCGGCGAAGGCGCCCCAGATGGTCTCGACGACGGCCGTCGAGTCGACGAGCGTCCCGTCCATGTCGAAGAGGGCGGCGCGGGCTCGCAGGAGGTGGTGCATGCGTCCATCCTGGCGGTCGGCGGCCTCCGGCGTCTGCCGGAGCGGACAGCGCTCGGACAGCGCGCGATCAGCCCGCCCTCAGGCCATGCATCGTGTCGCGGCGCTACGGTGGTCCGAGATCGCGGGCAGACGCCCGGAGGGGAGTGGAGGACGCCATGACGGACGACAACGGAACCGGCACGGACCAGGGCGCGAGCACGGGCGGCGAGGCCTCCGGACCCCGCGCCGGGTGGTACCCGGACCCGGCGGGCTCGTCCCGTCAGCGCTGGTGGGACGGGACCGGCTGGACGGAGTCGCTCCGCGACGCGCCGGCGGCCACTCCCACCGCCCCGGCCGAGAGCGGGTCGGCGCAGGCCGCCGTGACTCCCGTTCCGCCGACCGCACCGACTCCGCCCGCGCCGCCCGCCGAGCGTCCCGCCTACGGGGAGACGTCGAGCGGAGCGGCGACGAGCTACGGGCAGTCGGCCTCGGGTCGGTATCCGCAGCAGCCGTCGTCCGCCGACCCGCAGCAGAGCTACGGGCAGCAGGGCTACGGGCAGGGCTACGGCCAGCAGGGCGCCGGCCAGCAGCAGCCGCAGCAGCCGCAGCAGGGCTACGGCCAGCAGGCTCCCCAGCAGTACGGCCAGCAGCCGCAGCAGCCCTACAACCAGCAGCAGCCGCAGTACCCGGAATACGCCGCGGCTCCCGGAGCACCCGTGCAGCAGCGCGACACGAGCATCGTCACGTCCACCCCGTGGATCTGGGTGGTAGTCCTCCTGCCGCTGCTCTCGGCGCTGTCGATCTTCCTCCTCCCGCCGAGCGCGATCGTCGACTCGTCGATGGCCTCGACCTACGGGCCGAGCTCCTCGATGGGGATGTCGACCGCCTACCTCGTCGGCCTCGGCGTGCTCCAGGTCGTCGGCTTCCTGATCTACGCGGCGGAGGTCGTCTTCGCCTTCCTCGACTGGCGCCAGCTGAAGCGAGCCGGCCTGCAGCGTCCGTTCCACTGGGCGTGGGCCTTCCTCGCCGCTCCCTACGTCTACGTGATCGGCCGAAGCGTGGTCGTGAAGCGCGTGACCGGCGGCGGACTCCTCCCGCTCTGGGTCTTCCTCGGCGTCGTAGTCGTGTCGTTCCTCATCGCGATCGGCTGGACGGTGTCGCTCTTCTCCCAGATGACGCAGGCCTTCGCTCCCGCGGGCTTCTGAACCCGTGCGCGCCGCCGATCTCGTCCTGACCGGCGGCGCCGTCTTCACCGCCGACGCCGTGCGCTCCCGAGCGCTCGGCGTCGCTGTCGTCGGAGGGCGGATCGTCGCGGTCGGCGCCGACGCCTCCGACCTGATCGGGCCGCGCACCGAGGTGGTCGACCTCGAGGGCCGGATGCTCGTCCCCGGCTTCCAGGACGCCCACGTGCACCCGGTCTGGGGCGGTGCCGCGCTGCTGCGCTGCTGGCTCGGAGCGGGAGGGTCGCCCGCCGAGCACCTGGCGACGGTCGCCGAGTACGCGGCTCTGGAGAGCGGAGCGGAGTGGATCCTCGGCGGCGGCTGGAACCTGCCCGACTTCCCCGGAGGCACCCCGACCGCCCGCGAGCTCGACACGGTCGTCCCTGACCGGCCCGCCTTCCTCACCAACGCCGACGGGCACGGCGCCTGGGTCAACTCCGCCGCACTGCGCCTCGCGGGGATCGACCGCACGACGCCGGACCCCGCCGACGGCCGCATCGAGCGCCTGGCCGACGGCACCCCCTCCGGCACCCTGCACGAGGGGGCGATGGACGCGGTCCGCCGCCACCTCCCGCCCGCGAGCGCGGACGAGCTCCACCGCGCGCTGCTCCTCGGGCAGGAGACCCTGCACTCGTTCGGAGTGACGGCGTGGCAGGACGCGATCATCGGCTCCTACGGCGATGTGGGCGACCCCGGTCCGGTGTACCGCCGCGCGGCGCTGAGCGGCGAGCTGACCGGGCGCGTCCGCGGTGCGCTGTGGTGGGACCGGGGCCGCGGCGTCGAGCAGATCCCGGAGCTCGTCGAGCGGCGCGCGGCGCTCGCCGCCGGCGGCTTCGCGCCGACGACCGTCAAGATCATGCAGGACGGGGTCGCCGAGAACTTCACTGCGGCGATGCTCGAGCCCTACCTCGACGGGCACGGCGGCCACGGTCACGGCGACGGCCTCTCGATGGTCGACCCGCGCCTCCTGAACGAGGCCGTGCCGCTCCTGGACGCGGCCGGGTTCCAGGTGCACTTCCACGCGATCGGCGATCGCGCCGTGCGCGAGTGCCTGGACGCCGTCGAGCGGGCGATCGAGGCGAACGGGCGCCGCGGCAACCGCCACCACCTCGCCCACCTGCAGGTCGTGGATCCGGACGACCTGCCGCGCTTCCGTGCGCTCGACGTCGCGGCCAACCTGCAGATGCTGTGGGCCTCGCTGGAGCCGCAGATGGTGGAGCTGACGCTGCCGTTCCTCGGTGAGCGGCGCGGCTCGTGGCAGTACCCCTTCGGCGATCTGCTCCGCTCGGGCGCGGTGCTCGCCGCGGGGAGCGACTGGCCGGTGTCGACGCCCGACCCGCTCGCCGCGATCCACGTCGCGGTGAACCGGATCTCGGCGCCGTCCGAGCGCGAGCCGGGGTGGAGCGAGGAGGTGTTCCTCCCGGAGCAGCGCCTCGACCTCGCCACCGCCCTCTCCGCCTCCACGGCCGGCTCGGCGTGGGTGAACGGCCTGGACGGCGAGTCGGGCTCGATCGCCGTGGGACTCGCGGCGGACTTCGCCCTGCTGGACCGGGACCCCTTCGCCGGCGACCCCCGCGCGATCGGGGACACAAGGGTGCTGGGCACCTGGATCGGCGGCGAGCGCGTCCACACCGCAGCGGACGCGCCCGCCTGATCCGGGTCGTTCAGGAGGCGGCGCTCAGCAGGTGATCGCTCCGCCGATGATCCCCGCGAGCAGCCCGCCGGTCGCGGAGGCGATCGCGCCGGGACCGGAGATCGCGCCGATCACCCCGCCGGTCGCGGCACCGCTGACGCCGCTCCCGGCGACGCAGTGGCCCCACTCGGGCGAGCTCCAGTCGCTGTTCAGGTGCAGGCCACCCGCCGCCGAGCGGGACGCCGAGTCCGGGGCGAAGTGGAAGGTGAGCGTGTCGGAGTCGTCGATCGACCAGTGGCCCGACACGGTGCGGCCGCGTCCGACGTCGATCCTCTCCGGGAGTGCGTCGGACGTCTCGGCGCCGTCCGTGAAGCCGACCCCGCCGCCCGCCAGCTCGACGATCCGCGTGTCGTCGGTGAGGTCGAAGGTCACCGTCGACGCCGATCCGCCCCGTGCCTCGAGGTGCACCCGGCTGCTCGTCTCCTGCCTCGCCGGCTCGGCGTGCGCGGCCTGCGCTGTGAACAGCGGCACCGCCAGCAGAGCGGCCGCCGCCGCGACCAGTGCCGTGCTCGTCCTCTGTCGTTCCATCGTCGTTCCCTCCCTCGGATTCCGATCCAGGAGGGAGGGCTCAGCGCCGCCGGTCGACGAGGGCGAGGACGACGGACGCCACCGCTGCCGCGACGGCGGCGGTGACCACGACGTCCCACGGATCCTCGGCGCCCACCGCGGTCGCGACGAGGTGCCCGGCCAGGACGCCGACGAACAGTGCCGGCAGCATCAGCCAGATGCGCCGTCTCCGTCGTGCTGCCGTACCGGCCTGTTCCCTGTCGCTCACGCTCGCCCTCCTGGATTCACCATACAGGTATGGAGTACCAGGCGGTCGCGACGCGCGTCGAGGAGGTGGCGCGATCCGTCAGGCCTCGCTGCGCTGGATGAGGCGGGAGAGGACGATCGCGGAGCGCGTGTGGTCGACGTTGGGCGCGATGCGGACCTTCTCGAGGGCGAGCTCGAGGCTGGGGATGTCGCGCGAGCGGATGTGGACGATCGCGTCGGCGGAGCCGGTGACCGTGCCCGCGTCGACGACCTCGGGGACCGCGGAGAGGATGCGGCGGAGCTCGTCCGGAGCGACGGTGCCGCGGCAGAAGAGCTCGACGTAGGCCTCGGTGGCCATGCCGTCGACCGCGGGGTCGACCTTGATCGTGAAGCCGCGGATCACGCCGTCGGCCACGAGGCGGTCGACGCGGCGCTTCACCGCGGAGGCGGAGAGCCCGACCACGCCGCCGATGTCGCCGTAGCCCGCGCGGGAGTTCTGGCGCAGCAGATCGAGGATCTTCCGATCGATGTTGTCCATGCTCCGAGGATAGGCGCGGCCGGAGCGGCGCCTGGACGGCAGCAGAGTGCCACTGGAGATTCGTGACGCCCGGCTATATAGTTGCTCTCGGTCAATAGTTGATCGCGGTCAACTAGAACCGCCGCCGTGCTGAAGAGGAGCCCATGTCACACCCCGAACACCGCGCCGCATCGCGCGGAACCACCGCGCCGCACGCCCCCGCCGGGCCGGACGGCGCCATGTCGCACCGCCAGGTGCTCGAATCGCTCAGCGGCCTGCTGCTGGGCATGTTCGTCTCGATCCTCGCGGGCACGGTCGTGTCGACCTCGCTGCCCCGGATCATCTCCGACCTCAAGGGCGACCAGAACGCCTACACCTGGGTCGTCACCGCGACCCTGCTCGCGACCACGGTCTCCACCCCGCTCTGGGGCAAGTTCGCCGACCTGTTCAACCGCAAGCTGCTGATCCAGCTCGCCCTCGGGCTGTTCGTCATCGGCTCCGCTCTGGCCGGCTTCTCGCAGGACACGAACATGCTGATCGTCTTCCGCGTGTTCCAGGGCCTGGGCGCCGGCGGACTCGCCGCGCTGAGCCAGATCATCATGGCCGACATCATCAGCCCCCGTGAGCGCGGCAAGTACGCCGGCCTCTTCGGCGGCGTGATGGCGATCGGCACCGTCGGCGGCCCGCTCCTGGGCGGCGTCGTGACCGACGCGTTCGGCTGGCGCTGGAACTTCTTCATCGCGATGCCCGTCGCGATCGTCGCGATCGTCCTCCTCCAGATGACCCTCCGCCTCCCCGCGCACCCGAAGCGCAAGGTGCGGATCGACTACCTCGGCGCCGTGCTCATCGCGGGCGGAGTCTCGCTCCTGCTGATCTGGGTCTCCCTCGCCGGCAAGAACTTCGACTGGGCCTCGTGGGAGACCGCGGTCATGGTCGGCGGCGCCGTCGTGCTGCTCATCGCCGCCGTGATCACCGAGCTCACCGTGGCCGAGCCGATCATCCCGATGGGGATGTTCAAGAACCGCACCTTCAGCCTCGCCGTCGTGGCGAGCATCTCGGTCGGCGTCTCGATGTTCGGCGTCGCCGTCTTCCTCGCGCAGTACATGCAGCTGGCCCGCGGAGCCACGCCGACCCAGTCGGGCCTGCTCACCATCCCGATGATGGCCGGCCTGCTGATCGCCTCGACGATCTTCGGCGGGATCATCTCCCGCACCGGCAAGTGGAAGGCGATCATGATCAGCGGCGGCGTGCTCGCCGTGATCGGAACCTCCCTCCTCAGCACCCTCCGCTACGACACGGACCTGGTCCTCGTCGGGATCTACATGGCCGTCCTCGGCGCCGGCCTGGGCATGCTGATGCAGAACCTCGTCCTGGTGGTGCAGAACTCGATCGAGGTGAAGAACCTCGGCGTCGCGACCAGCGCGGTCACGTTCTTCCGCAGCCTCGGCGGCACCGTCGGAGTCTCGGTCCTGGGCTCGATGCTCGGCACCGTGATCGCCGACCGCATCAAGACCGGCATCGCGGGGCTCGCTCCCGCCGACCAGGCTCTCGCCGCGCAGGCGCTGGGCAGCGGCACGATCCCGCAGCCGGCCACCCTGCCCGACGCCGTGCGCGTCGTGGTCGAGAGCGCCTACGGGATCGGCGTCGGCGACGTGTTCCTCTACAGCATCCCGCTCGCCGTGGTCACGCTGATCGCCGTCGTCCTCCTGCCCAACGTGAGCCTCGGCTCGAAGAACGCGGTGCAGCTCAAGGCGGAGCCGACCACTCCGCTGCAGGCCGCGGAGGACGCCCTCATCGCCGCCTCGGACGGCCAGGCGGCGCTCCGCCCCGTCGGCCAGGCCCGGCGGACGGACGACGCGACGCACGCCCGGGAGGGTCGCGAGGCCACTCCCGCCGGACACGGCCGCCACGCCGACGAGGAGCGGCAGGAGGAACCGGTCGGTCATGCCCGCCACGCCGCTCCCACCGGCTCCGTCGACGTGATCGAGCGCTCCTGATGCCCGCCGCCGCGCCCTCGGCCGAGGCGCTCCACGAGGTCGAGGAGCAGATCACCGTGCTCGCCGTCCAGGTGCGCCTCGCCGTCCGGGACGCGGCGGCGTCGATCGACCCGGCGCTGCCGCCCTTCGGACTGCGGCTGCTGCGGATCCTCGAGCGCTGCGGTCCGGTCCACTCCGGCGCCGCGGCGGAGCGGCTCGGGGTCGACCGCAGCGCGATCAGCCGCCAGGCCCGCCAGCTCGCCGAGCTGGGCCTGGTCGAGATGACCTCCGATCCCGCCGACGGCCGAGCGCGGTTCCTCTCGCTCAGCGCGGCCGGATGCGAGCGGATGCGCGATCTCGGCGGCCGTCAGCGGCAGCGGATGCAGGAGGCGCTGAGCGCCTGGCCCGAGGAGGACCTGCGCGCGTTCGCGGGATACCTGGAGCGGCTGACCGCGGCGGAGTGAGCCGCGTGATCTGAACGAGTGGCGCGGACCGACGGGGTCCGCGCCACTTCTGCGTGCGGGTCGCCGGACGGAGCGCGGGCGCGCTGACCGCGCGCCGTCTCGCGCCACCCGGTGCCGACGCCGCCGTGGTCGTTCTACATTTCCTGAGATGTTCTCACTCAGGAGGCGATGACCCTGTTCTCTTTCGACCATGCAGCAGCGGCGGAGCTGGTCCGCGCCTCGGACGAGGCGGCGGAGGCGCTCGCCTCCCAGGAGCTGCTGAGGTCCGTCGCTGCCGAGTACGCGCTGGGCGAGTTCCGCGGCGCGTACGCCGAGCTGTTCCGCCGGGTCCGCCTCTGCGACAGGGAGAACCGCGGTCGGCTGAGCGCCGAGCTGCGCGAGCTCGCCGACACGGTGCGGCTCGTGGTGCGGAAGGCCGAGGAGGAGCGTCGGCGCCGGGAGGAGTACGCGGCCTGGGAGCGGCGGGCGGACGAGCGCGAGCAGCAGCGCCGCCTCGATCCGGTCGCGGCCCTCGCGGCGGGCGTCGACGAGGTCGTCGACCGGCCGCCGTCCGATCGGCCGGTCGTGCCTCCGCCGATCCGTGCGCTGTTCTCCCCCCGGTCGGTGCCCCGCACGTCCCCGGGCGGCCCCGCCGCGGGAGGCACGACCTCCGCCGACCCCGAGCGCCTCGATGTCTTCGTCTCGCAGACCCGGCAGGCGGACGAGGCGATGCGCTCCCGGCTCCAGGATCTGATGGCCGCCTGGGGAGCCTTCGGCAACCGCTGCTCGTGGGCGCCGGTCGAGTCCTTCTCGGTGCTCCAGGGCTTCCGCGAGCTGCTGTCGATCGGTGCGGCCGACGCGACCTGGGTCGAGCAGATCTCCCTGGCCTTCACCGCCGCCGGGGGAGCGGCGCTCTCCGTTCCCGTCCTCGACGCCGTCGGCACCCTGGCGCGGCCCCGGGGTGGCCGGAGCCTGCTCGACTCCCTCGCGGCGCTCTCGTCCGACGATCTCGCGACACTCCTCGCCGCGTCGCCCGATCTCGCGGCCCGCCTCGGGCGACTGGCTCCGACCCTCGTGAACGACTGGTGGCGGAGCCTCGACTCCACGGACGGCGCGCGCTTCTCGCCGCAGCAGGAGGCGCTGGTCGCCGGTCTGCCCGGGGTGATCGGGAATCTGGAGGGTGTTCCCTACCGCGCCCGGGTGAGGGCGAACGAGAGCGCGCTGAGGGCGCGGATCGCGGCGCTGAGGAGCGAGGCGGCGGGCCTGCGCGGGAAGGCGGGCGACGGGGAGCGACTCGCGGCGGTGGAGTCGCAGCTGGTGGCGCTGAGGGACGTCCGGGCATCGCTGCGGCGCGGTCTCGGTCAGGACCCGCGCTTCCTCCTCTCCCTGACCGCCGACGAGCCTCCGCTCGCCGCCGTCTCGATCGGCGATCCCGACACCGCCACGAACGTCACCTACGCCGTCCCCGGGATGGGACAGACGACGGAGAGCATGACCCGATGGACGAAGGCGTCGCAGAATCTGCAGTCGCTCCTCCCGCCCGGCAGCGCCGTCGTCTCCTGGATCGGCTACGAGACCCCGCCGATGGCGCGGCTCGGCGGGAACGGCATGGACGTCCTCACCTCGAACCAGGCGGTCGCCGGCGGCGCCGCACTCGCCTCGGCTGTTCAGGGGCTCTCCGCGGTTCGGGGCGACGACCTGCCGAAGCCGAACGTCGTCGCCCACTCCTACGGCAGCACCGTCATGGCCGTCGCCGCCTCGCGCTCGGACGTCGAGCTCGGGGTCGTCGTGACGCTGGGCTCGGCCGGCCTCCCGGACAGCGTCGACGAGGCGAGCGACCTGCACGCGGAATCCGTCTTCGCGGGGCAGGCGCGGGACAAGTACCTCGGCGAGACCGAGAGCGGCGACGAGGCCGCGTGGATGGGCCGCGCCTTCAGCTGGAACCACCACACGGATCCCGCTGACGAGGACTTCGGCGCGCGCGTCTTCGGTGTGGAGACCGGAGGCGACGCCGGGAGGATCGTGACGGATCACGCTGCGCTGAAGAGCGACGACGGCGATCTCGCGGGGTATCTCGACACGAACACCGAGTCCCTGCAGAACGCGGCGTGGGCCGTCTCCCGGCGACTCGACCTGCTGACCGAGAACCGGCCGCTCGGACCGACCGCCTTCCAGAAGGCGGTCGTGGGAGCCTCCCATGGCGGGTAGAGGCTCTCCTCAGCGGACGGGCCCCGCGCTGACCGTCGCCGCTCTGCTCGTGATGTCGATGACCGCTTGTGCAACGGAGAAGGAGGCGAGACCGGTGAGCACGATGAGTCCTCGGGAGGGTCGGGATCGGGTGGTGGAGTTCGTGCGGGACTCCGCGGGGCGGCTCGATGTGGAGGGGTGGTGGCCGCGGAGCGGCGCGGCCAGGCCCGATGTGTGCGGCCCCGGCGACCGGGTGAGCGGTGCGAGCTACAGCTACGCCTGGTGGGCCCCGGCGGGCACCGATGTCGAGGGGGATGCGCGGAAGGTCGCGGACTACTGGGAGTCTCTGGGGATGACGGTGAGAGTGACCGATTCGACTCCGCGCCCGACGGTCTACGGGCAGGGCGGACCGGTGCTGCGGGCGAGCTTCGTCACCGGCGCTGTCGAGGAGATGTACATGATCGGGGCGGAGATGCCGTGCGCGCCCGGCGATTTCGAATCACTCCTCCTCGAGGACGAGGCTCAGCGCGCGGCGGGCGCGGTCCTTCCGGGCGATGAAGGGGTCGTCCCGAAGCCGGATCCGCGGGACCTCCCAGTCTCCTCCGATCCGTCGGGTTCCGGCTCGGAGGGATGAGGCGCCCCGTCCACCGCGTCCGGATCGGAGATGCCGACGTCGCTTCCGTTGCCGGGGGAGGGGTCGGCCTCAGCGCGGTGCGCCCACCAGCTGCGCGACGTGCACGACGAAGGCGCGGCGGCGGTCGCGCGTCTCCTCCCCGCCCCGGGAGGCGAAGGGGGTGAGGTGCCAGATCTCGCAGAGGCCGAGGAGGGCGATGAAGAGGTCGTCGGCGGACCAGCTCGCGTCGACGACGCCGGTGCGCTGCCACTCGAGGACCCGGGCCTCGGGGGCGGGGACCCCGCCGAGCTGCTCGCCGGCCTCCTCCCAGACGCCGGCTCCCTCCAGGCGCGCCCACGTGAGCAGGCGCAGGAACTCCGGGTGCTCCCACACATGGTCGAACATGCGGCCCGCGAGGTCGGGGAGGTCCGCCGCCTCGGCGAGGAGCGTCTCGTCGAGAGCGCCGAGCGCCTCGACGACGGTCGCGACGAACAGGCCGCGCTTGCCGCCGTAGTAGGCGTAGAGCCGCTCCTTGTTCAGACCCGCCGCCGTGGCCACACGGTCGACCCGGGCGCCCGCGAAGCCGTGGGCGGCGAACTCGACGGAGGCCGCGCGGAGGATCCGCTCGCGCGCGGGCAGCGCCGCATCGGATGTCGGCTCCATGGTTCACCTCCGGGCGCTCGAACGATACACTCTTCTTCGCCCAACCAACTGGTTGGGGTGGTTCGGCCCCGATGACGCGGCTCGGATCCGGACCCGCCGGTCCCGCTCCGCTCCGTGTGAAAGGCCGCCATGCCCTCCCCGTCCGCTCCCTCCTCCGCCCGCCGCTGGTGGGTGCTCGTGATCCTCGCGCTCACGCAGCTCGTCGTCGTGCTCGACGGCACCATCGTCACGATCGCCCTCCCCGCCGCGCAGGCCGACCTCGGCCTCACCGACGTCGAGCGCCAGTGGGTCGTCACCGCCTACGCCCTCGCGTTCGGCGCGCTCCTGCTCCTGGGCGGCCGCATCGCCGACTACACCGGCCGCAAGCGCACCTACCTGATCGGGATGATCGGCTTCGGCGCCGCCTCCGCCTGGGGCGGCCTCGCCACCTCCGGCACCGAGCTGATCGCCGCCCGCGGGCTGCAGGGCGCCTTCGCCGCGCTGCTCGCTCCGGCCGCTCTGGCCCTCCTCACCGTCTCCTTCCCCTCCGGCCGCGAGCGGGGCACGGCCTTCGCCGTCTTCGGAGCGGTCGCCGGAGCGGGCGCCGCCGTCGGCCTCGTGCTGGGCGGGCTGCTCACCGAGTTCGCCGACTGGCGCTGGTGCCTCCTCGTCAACGTCCCCGTCGTCGTGGTCGGCGCGATCGCCGGCCAGCTGCTCGTCACCGAGAGCCGCGCGGAGGGGCGCAACCGCTTCGACGTCGCCGGGACGATCACCGTCGCGCTCGGGCTCGCGAGCGTCGTCTACGGCTTCACCCTCGCCGAGCAGGGCTGGCTCCGCGTCGACACCCTCGGCTTCCTCCTCGTCGGCGTGCTGCTGCTGGCCCTCTTCGTGCGGATCCAGGCCCGCTCCGACCACCCGTCGCTGCCGCTGCGCATCGTCGCCGACCGCGTCCGCGGCGGAGCCTTCCTGGTCCAGGCGATCGTCGGCAGCGTGATGATCGGCTCCACCCTCTACCTGACCCTGCACCTGCAGCTGGTCCTGGGCCTGCCGCCGCTCGAGGCGGGCCTGGCCAATCTGCCGATGACGGTGACGATCATGATCGTCGCTGGAGTCGCCGCCAAGCTGCTGCCGCGCACCGGCCCGCGCGTGCTGATGATCGTCGGCCCGCTGATCGCGGCGGCCGGGCTCCTCTACCTGAGCCGCATCACCCCCGACGGCGGCTACCTCCTCGAGGTGCTGCCCGCGCTGATCCTCCTGGGCGTCGGCATGGCGATGGTCTTCGTGCCGCTGCAGAACCTCGCGCTCACCGGAGTCGCGGCCCACGACGCCGGTGCCGCCGGAGCGACCGCGAACGCCGCCATGCAGATCGGCGGCTCGATCGGGCTGTCGATCTTCACGACCCTCTACGCGGGAGTCGCGGGTGAGCAGCAGTCGCCGGTTGCCTTCGTCGACGGCTACTCCGCGGTCTTCGTCGCGGCCGCGATCGGGCTGGTCGTCGCCTCCGTCGTCGCCGTCGCGATGATCCGGGTGAAGAAGGAGGAGTTCCTCGCCCATGCTCCGAAGGAGGCCGTCGCCCACCTGGGCTGATCCCGGCCTAGGCTCGGAAGCGCTATGCAGCCACTGACCGAGACCGAGATCCGCGAGTCCTTCGTCAACGCCTCCCGCAAGGAGGTCGCCGATCTCGCGCTGCCGAAGGACTTCGACGCGCTGGACTGGTCGGTCATCGACCATCTCGGGTGGCGCGACCGGAGGATGGGCCGCCGCGCCTACGTCGTCGTGCCGCTGGAGGAGCGCCTCGTCGGGGTCCTGCTCACCCAGGCCGACGCCCTGCCGCGCTCGCGGGCGCAGTGCTCGTGGTGCCGCGACGTGCAGCTCCCGAACGACGTCGTCTTCTTCGGGGCGCGGAAGGCCGGAGCGGCCGGGCGGGCGGGGGACTCGCTCGGCACGCTCGTCTGCTCCCGCTTCGAGTGCTCGGTGAATGTGCGGCGGCGCCCGTCGGTGGCCTACATCGGGTTCGACCTCGAGGCGGCGCGGGCGCAGCGGATCGCGACTCTGCGGGCGCGCACCGAGGGCTTCGCGCGCGAGGTGCTCGGCGAGGCGTGACCGCGCTCAGCGGCGCGTGGACGCGCGCACGTGCATCCGCTCGCCCTGGCGGCCGAAGAGGCTGAGGAACTCGACCTGCTGCTCGTCGGCGCGGCCGAACCAGTGCGGCACCCGGGTGTCGAACTCGGCGGCCTCGCCGGCCGGCAGCACCAGATCGTGCTCGCCGAGCCGCAGGCGGAGCCGCCCGCTCAGCACGTAGAGCCACTCGAAGCCCTCGTGCGCGCGCTGCTCCGCCGGCTCCGTCACCGGCCCGGCCGGGAGCGTGTGCTTGAACGCCTGGAGCGCGCCCGCGTCGCGGCTGAGCGGCTGGATGAGCATGCCGTTCCGGCGCACCGGCCGGCCGTGCACGCGGGGATCCTCCGGCGCGGCGCCGACGAGCTCGTCGAGCGGCGCCCCGAGGGCGCGGGCGATCGGGAGGAGCAGCTCCAGCGTCGCGCGACGGCCTCCGCTCTCGAGGCGCGAGAGGGTGCTCGCCGAGATGCCGGTCTCGGCCGCGAGGGACGCGAGCGTGCGGTCGCGGCGGGTGCGCAGGCGCCGGAGCCGTGGCCCGACGGCGGCGACGATCTCGTCGTCGGACGGGGCGGGCGGGGTCTCGGGCACGACGCCATCCTGGCACGTGCGGTCGCGCCGCATGCCGGAACGGCACGGATCCTCGCGGCCCGCCCCGGGGCGGCGGAGCATCGACCCATGACCTCCACCGACGCCCCCACCGGCCCGTCCGCCCCCGCCCCCGCCGACGTCCTGATCCTCGGCGCCTCCTTCGCCGGCCTCGCCGCCGCCACTGCCCTCGGCCGCAGTCTCCGCGACGTCCTCGTCGTCGACGGCGGACCTCCGCGCAACGCACCCTCGCCCGGTGCCCACAACGTGCTGACCCGCGACGGCGTCCCGCCCACGGAGCTGGTGCGCCTGGCGCGCGCCGAGGCCGAGGGCTACGGGGCCCGGGTGATCGAGGGCGAGGCGGTCCGCGCCTCCGCGGGTGCCGAGGGCGTGACCGCGACCCTCGCCGACGGCACGGTCCTCCGCGCGCGCCGCCTCCTGCTCGCGACCGGCGTCCGCGACCTGCTGCCGGAGATCCCCGGGCTCGGCGCCCGCTGGGGACGGGACGTCCTGCACTGCCCCTACTGCCACGGCTTCGAGGTGCGCGGCCGGCGGATCGGCGTGCTCGGCAGCTCGTTCGCCGGGCACCAGGCGCAGATGTTCCGGCAGCTCAGCGACCGGACGTCGATCCTGCTCCACGGCGCACCCGCGCCCGCCGGCGACGAGGCGGCGGCGCTGGCCGCCCGCGGGATCGCTCTCGTGCCGGGCCGCGTCGAGAAGGTCCTCGTCGAGGACGACCGCCTGGTCGGCGTGGTGATCGACGGTCGGCGGCACGAGCTCGACGCGCTCGTCGTCGGCCCGCGGGTCGAGGGGCGGCTCCCCGAGGGGCTCGGCCTCGAGCTCGCCGACCACCCGTCGGGAGTCGCGCGGCACCTCGCCGTCGATCCGATGGGCCGGGCCGGCGTCGCCGGGGTCTTCGCCGCGGGCTCGCTGGTCGAGCCGATGGCGCAGGTCGTCGCCTCGTCCGCCGACGGGCTGCGCGTGGGCGCGGCGATCAACCACGACCTGATCGAGGAGGAGATCGCCGACGCGCTGCGGGCCGCCTGACGCGCGCTCAGCGGCGGCGGTACTCCAGCTCCGGGCGGCCGGGGGAGCCGTAGCGGGGCGCGCGGTCCGCGACTCCGGAGTCGGCGAGGTGCTCGAGGTAGCGGCGGGCCGTCACCCGCGAGATGTCGAGGCGGGTGGCGAGCTCGGCCGCCGAGAGGCCGACGGGGCCCAGCAGCGCGGTGACGGCCTCGAGGGTCTGCGCCGAGAGCCCCTTGGCCAGACCCGGGGCGTTGGAGGTGCGGAGCGCCGCGAAGGCCCCGTCCACCTCGTGCTGGCTGGCGACGTCGGCGCCGTGCATCCGCTCGCGGTACGACCGGTAGCTGGCGAGCTTGGCGGCGAACGCGCTGAAGACGAACGGCTTGATCAGGTACTGCACGATGCCGGCGGCGACGGAGGCGCGCACGTTCGCGGCGTCGCGGACGGCGGTGATCGCGATGACGTCGACGTCCAGGCCCGCCGCCCGGACGGCCCGGCAGAGGTCGAGGCCGCCCATGTCCGGCAGGTTCATGTCGAGCAGGATCAGCGCGATGCCCGGGTCCGCGCGCAGGGCCCGGATCGCCTCCGCCCCGCTGCCGGCGACCGCGGCCACCTCGAAGCCGTCGACCCGTCGAACGTAGTCGGCGTGGGCGCTCGCGGTCAGCGGCTCGTCCTCGACGACGAGCACCCGGATCACGACGCCACCCGCGCGGGCAGCGGCAGCTGCACCGTGAACACCGCGCCGACGTGGCGCGAGACCTCGATCGAGCCGCCGAGGCGCTCCACCACCTGCTGCACCAGCGCCAGGCCGATGCCGCGGCCGAAGCCGTCCGACTCCTTCGTCGAGTAGCCGCGCGCGAAGACGTCGGCGGCGCTCGCGACTCCGGGGCCGCTGTCCGACACCTGCACCACCAGCTCGCCCTCCGCGAGGCCGAGGTAGACCTCCACCCACGGCTCGCGGTCCGGAGCGGAGGCGGCGGCCGCGTCGAGGGCGTTGTCGATCAGATTGCCGAGCACCGTCACGAGGTCCCCGGGCTCCAGCCCCTGCGTGCCGGGCTCGAGGTGCGTCTCGAAGTGCAGCTCGACGCCGCGCTCGCGGGCCTGCGCGGCCTTGCCCAGCAGCAGGGCGGCGATCACCGGCTCCTGCACGGAGCCGAGGACCCGGTCGGCCAGACGCTGGCTGAGGTTCAGCTCGCCGGCGGCGAACGCGAGCGCCTCGTCGGGCCGGCCGAGCTCGATCAGCGACGCGATGGTGTGCAGGCGGTTCGAGAACTCGTGGGTCTGCGAGCGCAGCGCGTCCGAGAGGGTGCGCAGCGACTCCAGCTCGCCGCTCACCCGCTGCAGCTCGGTGCGGTCGCGGAGCGTGACGACCGTGCCCAGGGGGCGGGCGCCGGGGGAGGCGGCGGGCCGCTCGTTCACCACGAGGATCCGCTCCCGGGCCACGACCAGGCGGTCCGAGACGGGCTCGTCGTCCTGCAGCAGCTCGCGCAGGGCGACGGGGAGGTCGAGCTCGGCGACCGGCACCGGCGTCCGCACGCCCTCGAGCCCGAGCAGCTCCAGCGCGTGGTCGTTGGCGAGCACCAGTCGGCCGCGGTCGTCGACCAGCAGCAGCCCCTCCCGCACCGAGTGCAGGACGGACTCGTAGTAGGCGAAGACCTGGCTCATCTGCTCCGGGCCCCGCCCGCCCGTGACCCGGCGCAGGTAGCGTGCGAGGAGCCACGAGCCGAGCGCGCCGAGCGCGACCGCCCCGAGCGCGCCCCACGCGACGACCTGCACGCGGGCGGCGAAGGAGGCGTCCACGGCCGAGAGCGTGACGCCCGCCGACACGAGCGCGACGACCGCGCCGTCGGCGTCCTCGATCGGCGCGACGGCGCGGACGGAGGGCCCGAGCGTGCCGGTGTACGTCTCGGTGAAGGTCCGCCCCTCCAGCGCGGGCTCGATCGTGCCCTGGAACGGCAGGCCGATCCGGTCGCGGTCGCGGTGGGTGTACCGGGTGCGGTCGGGGGCCATGATCGTGAGGAAGTCGACGCCGGTGTCCCGCATGACCTCCTCGGCGTACGGCTGCAGGCTCGCGGAGGGATCCGCGCCGGCCGTCGACTCGAGGACGAACGGATTGTCGGCCACCGTCCGCGCCACGACGAGGCTCCGCTGGGCGGCCTCGTCGCCGGCTCGGCTCCGCGCGTCGAGGGCCAGCACCGCGACGGCCGCCGCGGCGATCAGCAGGATGCTCAGCAGCTGCACGGCGAACAGCCGCGCGGCGATGCTGCCGCGCGGTCCGCGTGCGCTCGGCGTCCTGACCATGCCACTCCCTCGTGAGCGAGCGCTCGGGGCGCCCCGCCGTGAACAGTATGAACGCAACCGTGCCGGGCTCCGGAGGCGGGGCCACCATCGTCCTACCCCCTCACCTCGACGAAGAGAAGGACACCCCCATGGCGAAGACGCCTCAGACGCCGTCCGACCGGCTGATCCCCGCGGTCACCCCTCCGAAGACCCGGCGGCGCATCGACCGGAACCACTGGCTCTACATCGCCGTCATCATCGCCGTGGTCGCCGGCGTCGTGGTCGGACTCGTCGCTCCCGCCTTCGCGGCGACGCTCGAGCCCGTCGGCAAGGCCTTCGTCGGACTGATCAAGATGATGATCGCGCCGATCATCTTCTGCACCATCGTCATCGGCATCGGCTCCATCGCGAAGGCCGCCACGGTCGGCAAGGTCGGCGGACTCGCGCTGGGCTACTTCATCGTCATGTCGACCTTCGCCCTGGCGATCGGCCTCGTCGTCGGCAACATCCTGCACCCGGGCGAGGGCCTCGACATCTCGAGCGCCACCTACGACACCAGCGACCTCAAGGCCGAGAGCACCAGCGACTTCGTCCTCGGGATCATCCCCGTCTCGCTGTTCTCCTCGCTCGTGGACGGCAGCATCCTGCAGACCCTCTTCGTCGCGCTGCTCGTCGGCTTCGCGCTGCAGAAGATGGGCGCCAAGGGCCAGCCGATCCTCGGAGCGATCAAGCAGCTCCAGGTCCTGGTCTTCCGCATCCTCTCGATGGTGCTCTGGGTCGCGCCGATCGGCGCGTTCGGCGCCATCGCCGCGGTCGTCGGCAAGACCGGCTGGGGAGCGGTCGTCGCTCTCGCCACCCTGATGATCGGCTTCTACATCACCTGCGCGATCTTCGTGGTCGTCGTCCTCGGCCTGCTGCTGCGCCTGGTGACCGGCGTCAGCATCTTCTCGCTGATGAAGTACCTGGCCCGCGAGTACCTGCTCATCGTCGGCACCTCCTCCTCGGAGGCGGCGCTGCCCCGCCTGATCGCGAAGATGGAGCACCTCGGCGTCTCCAAGCCCGTCGTCGGCATCACCGTGCCCACCGGCTACTCCTTCAACCTCGACGGCACGGCGATCTACCTCACGATGGCGTCGCTGTTCATCGCCTCGGCCACCGGAGCGCCGATGTCGATCCCGGAGCAGATCGGCCTCCTCCTCTTCATGATGATCGCCTCGAAGGGCGCCGCGGGCGTCACCGGAGCGGGCCTGGCCACGCTGGCCGGCGGCCTCCAGTCCTTCCGTCCCGACCTGGTCAACGGCGTCGGCGTGATCGTCGGCATCGACCGCTTCATGTCCGAGGCCCGCGCGGTCACCAACTTCACCGGCAACGCGGTCGCCACCCTTCTCGTGGGCACCTGGACCAAGCAGATCGACATGGTGCAGGTCCGCGAGGTCCTCGGCGGGCGCTCGCCCTTCGACGAGACCACGCTCGGAGCGGACGAGCACGAGGCCCCCGCGTCGGGCACCTCGATCACCGAGGGGATCGCCTCGATCCAGGACTCCGATGAGGCGTCGCGGATGCGCGCGGAGATCGCGGCCAAGCGCTAGCCGATCCGATCGCGAAGGCCCCTCCTCCCGGAACCGGTCCGGGAGGAGGGGCCTCCGTCGTGCGCGGGTCAGTGCCTCCGCACCCCGAGCAGAGGCAGGGTCACCGAGCAGAGCGGCCCGATCAGCACCGCGAAGAGGAGGGTGCCGAGGCCGGCGTCGCCGCCGAGGGCCCAGCCGATGAGCAGCACCGTGAGCTCGACGCCCGAGCGCGCCACCCAGATCGGCAGGCCCGTGCGGGTGTGCAGGCCCAGCATCAGTCCGTCGCGGGGCCCCGGACCGAGGTGGGCGCCGATGTAGATCCCGCTCGCGACCGCCAGCAGCACGAGACCGCCTGCGAAGAGCAGGCCGCGGGCCCACCACTCCTCCGGCGTCGCCAGCACGCGCAGCCCGACATCGATCATCGTGCCGACCACGAGCACGTTCAGCACGGTGCCGAGACCGGGCCGCTGTCGGAGGGGGATCCACAGCAGCAGGACGAGCAGGCCGATCACGTTCGTGAGCAGTCCGATCCCGAGCCCGGTCTGGTGCGCGACCCCCTGGGCGAAGACGGTCCACGGGTCCACGCCGATCGCCGCGCGGATCATCATCGCGTCGGCGAATCCGTAGAGGATCAGGCCCACCAGCAGGCGCGGCACGGGTCGGAGGCGCCACTGGCCCGCTGGGGGAGCGGCGGCGGCAACGGGAGCGGTGAGGGTCATGGACTCATCACAGCGCGCCATTGGCCTTCTTCGCGCGGTCCAATCCGGCTACCTTGGACGCATGGCTGATGTCCACTTCGGCGCGCGCGCCCTGCAGACCCTCCTCGGCGACTGGCGCGAGCAGCGCGGCACCCGGCCCGCCTACCTCGCGCTGGCCGATCGGATCCGCCTCCTCGGGATCGACGGCCGCATCCCCGCGGGCAGCCGCCTGCCCGCCGAGCGCGAGCTCTCGGCCCGCCTCGGCGTCAGCCGCACGACCGTGGCCGCCGCGTACCGCGAGCTGCGCGACAGCGGCTACCTCGTCAGCGTGCGCGGCTCCGGCAGCGTCACCCGCCTGCCGGGAGCGGCCGTGCACGCGGTGCCCTCGCTCGCGCCGGACTTCCTCGACTTCACCAAGGCGGCCCTGCCCGCCGTCCCCGAGCTGGCCGAGGCGTACACCCGCGCGGCGCAGGCGGCCCCCGAGCACTTCGACTCCGGCTCCTACGACACCGTCGGCCTGCCGGTGCTGCGCCGCGCGATCGCCGAGCGCTACACCGCGCGGGGTCTGCGCACCGAGCCCGGCCAGATCATGGTGACCATCGGCGCGCAGCACGCGATCGCGCTCGTCGCCCGCACCATGCTCGCGCGGGGCGACCGGGCGCTGATCGAGGCCCCGACCTACCCGCACGCCTACGAGGCCCTCCGGCTGGCCGGCGCGCGGCTCGTGCCGGTGAACGTCGACGGGGCGGACGGCTGGGACGGAGAGGGCCTGATCGCCGCGCTGCGCGGCACGAGCCCGAGCCTGGCCTACCTGATGCCCGACTTCCACAACCCGACCGGCCGCTCCATGGCCCCCGAGCTGCGGGAGCGGGCGATCGCCGCCGCGGCCCGGCAGGGGACCCTGATCATCGCCGACGAGACGACGGCCGAGCTCGACATCGACCGGCGGATGTCGCCGCTGCCGTTCGCCGCCTACGGGCCCGAGGGGACGGTGCTCTCGATCGGCTCCGTCGGCAAGACGCTGTGGGGCGGCATCCGGATCGGCTGGATCCGCGCCGAGCGGGCGGTGATCCGCAAGCTGGCGCTGGCGCGCTCGGCGAGCGACCTCGGCACGCCGATCCTGGAGCAGCTCCTGGTCGCGGACATGCTCGGCCGGATGGACGGCGTGCTGGAGCTGCGGCGCTCGCAGCTGCGCGCGGGCCGCGACCACCTCGAGGCGGCCCTGGCGCGCGCGATCCCGGAGTGGAGCGTGCCGCGGGTCTCAGGCGGTCTCTCCACCTGGGTGGGCCTGGGCCGGCCCGCGAGCTCGCAGCTGGCGCTCGCCGCCCGGACGGCGGGCCTGCTGATCACCGCGGGCCCGCGCTTCGGGATCGACGGCGCCTTCGAGCGCTTCCTCCGCATCCCGATCGGCTACTCGCCCGAGGCGACCGATCGGGCCGTGGAGGCGCTCGCGACGGCCTGGGCGCAGGTCGCCCGGCACCCGGCGGCCGACCCGGGGTACCTCGCCGACGTGGTCTGAGGTGGAGTGCCCGCCGGGCGTGTGAGATCGTTCTCTCATGAGCGACGGGTACGGCTACCTGCTGGTCCACTTCGTGGAGGACCGGACCGGCCACAGCGAGAAGATCTTCCTCTCGCTCAGCCGGGGCGACGATCCGCTGCGCTGGCGCGCGCTCGGGCCGGTGCTGGAGTGGACCGGCGGCACGGGCGGCGTCCGCGACCCCCACATCGTCCGCGGGCCGCGGGGCTTCCACCTCGTCGCCACCGATCTCCGCGTCTGGCGGCCCGAGGGCCCGGACTGGGACCTCTACCGGCACCGGGGGAGCCGCGACCTCGTGGTCTGGGACTCCCCGGACCTCCTCGAGTGGTCCGAGCCGCGCGCGGTCGCCGTCGCTCCCGAGGGCGCGGGCATGGCCTGGGCGCCGGAGTCGGTCTACGACCCGGTCTCGGGCGACTTCCTCGTGCACTGGTCCTCCGGCCTGGCCGAGGACGGCGACCCCGCCACCGGCGAGACGGGCGACAGCCGCATCCTGCTCTCCCGCACGCGCGACTTCCGCACGTTCACCGAGCCCGAGACCTACCTGCGGCTTCCCGGCGGAGTGATCGACATGACGCTGCTGATCGAGGGCACGGCCGTCCACCGCTTCGCCAAGCAGCACGACGACGCCCCCGACACGATGCAGGTGTTCCAGCAGGTCGGCTCCTCCCTCCTCGCGGACGACTTCGCCACCGTCGCCCGGGGCATCGGGCAGGAGCTCGGCCCGAGCATCGAGGGGCCGCTGGTCTTCCGGCACCACCGCGAGGAGCGCTGGTCGCTCTGGGTCGACCAGTACGCCCTCCGCCCCTACGGCTACCGCGCCTACACGAGCACCGACCCGGCCTCGGGCCGCTGGGAGCTCGCGGAGGAGTTCGACCTGCCCGGGGACACCAAGCACGGAGCGGTCCTCCCGCTCACCCGATCCGAGTACACGGCGCTCGACGAGCGCCACCCCGCCTGAGAGGCCCCGCATGACCGACTTCAGCCCCCGTCTCGCCGACGCCCTCGTCACCGTCCTCGGTGCCGACGGCGCTCCGCTCGCCCACGCCGACGTGACGGTCGAGCAGCGCCGCCACGCCTTCGGCTTCGGCTGCACCCCTCCGAGCACCGACCCCGCGCGCGCCGAGGAGCGCCGGCTCTGGCTCGACCTGTTCGACACGGCGACGCTCCCCGTCTACTGGGGCCGCTTCGAGCCGGAGCGCGGCCGCACCGCGACGGAGGAGGTGCTCGCCGAGGCGCGCGCGCTCGCCGCGGACGGCGTCCGGCTCAAGGGGCACCCGCTGGTCTGGCACTACGTGAAGCCGGAGTGGCTCGACGCCCTGCCGCTGGACGAGGCCGAGCAGCTCCTCCGCGCGCGCATCCGCCGGGAGGTGGGCGACTTCGCCGGCCTGATCGACACCTGGGACGCGATCAACGAGGTCGTCATCATGCCGCGCTTCGCGAACGAGCCGGACGGCGTGACGAACGCCGTCACCCGCCTCGCCCGCGAGAAGGGACGCGTCGGCATGGTCGAGCTGGCCTTCTCGGAGGCGCGCAGCCTCGGCACCGGACCGGTGCTCGTGCTGAACGACTTCGACCTCGGGCCCGAGTACGAGCGGCTGATCGAGGACGTGCTCGAGGCCGGGATCCGGCCCGATGCGATCGGCCTGCAGTCGCACATGCACCAGGGGTTCCGCGGGGAGGAGCAGATCACGGCGATCTGCGACAGGTTCGCGCGCTTCGGTCTGCCGCTGCACTGGACCGAGACCACCCTCGTCTCGGGCGAGCTGATGCCCGCCGAGATCGAGGACCTCAACGACCATGTGGTCGAGCACTGGCCGACCACTCCGGAGGGGGAGGCGCGGCAGGCGGACGAGATGGTGCGGCACTACGAGACGCTGGTCGCGCATCCGGCGGTCGAGGCGATCACCTACTGGGGCTTCGACGACGCCGGAGCCTGGCTCGGAGCGCCGGGCGGGTTCCTCCGCCGCGACGGGAGCCCGAAGCCGGCCTACGAGGCGCTGCGCTCGCGGATCCGCGGGGACTGGTGGCTCGAGCCGACGGCGCTCCGGACGGACGCCGAGGGGCGCGTCGGCGTCCGGGCCTTCGCCGGGGACTTCGCGCTCTCGAGCGCCGGGGCGGGCGGTGCGGTGAGCCTCCCCGTCGGGTCGTCGACAGCGGAGGTCCGGCTGGGCTGAGGGCGTCCGGGGCCGGCCGGTGGCGCCGGTCGCCCCGTCGCGCGCCCCGGAACGCCGCGTCCCTCCCAACACTCAGTCGGCTGATGGAAGACTCGGAGGGTGCATCTCCTCGCGGTCCTCAGCATGAAGAACCGGGCGCTCATCGCGCTCGTCACCGTCGTCATCGCCGTCTTCGGCGGAGTCGCCCTGACCGGGCTCAAGCAGGAGCTCGCGCCGTCGATCTCCTTCCCGCAGCTCGCCGTCGTCACGTCCTATCCGGGCGCCGCTCCGGAGGTGGTCAACGACGACGTCTCGACGCCGATCGAGACCGCCATCCAGGGGGTGCCGGGGCTCGAGACGACCAGCGCGACGTCCTCCACGGACTCCTCCCTCATCTCGGCGTCCTTCACCTACGGCACCGACCTCGCCACCGCCGAGCAGAAGATCCTTCAGGCGATCAACCGGATCAAGAGCACGCTCCCGGACGGCGTCGACCCGCAGGTGGTCACCGGCTCCCTCGACGACCTGCCGGTGCTGCAGCTCGCCGTGTCGAGCGACGGCGACGCGGACGCGCTGGCCGAGCGCCTGCGCACCACGGTCATCCCGGACCTGGAGAAGGTCGAGGGCGTGCGCGAGGCGGCGCTCGTCGGCGAGACCGCCCAGCGCGTCACGATCACCCCGGACGACGCGGCGCTCGCCGCGGCCGGCCTCTCGACCGGCGACATCCGCTCGGCCCTGCAGCAGAACGGCGTGCTCGTCGCGGGCGGACAGATCACCGAGGACGGCTCGACCTTCTCGGTGCAGTCCGGCGTCAAGCTCGACTCGACCGACGCGATCGCGGCGCTGCCGCTGCTGCCGTCCGCAGGTGCCTCCGCGGGTGCGGGCGGCGCCGGTGCGTCAGCGGGCGCGGGTGCCTCCGCGGGCTCCGGCGCTTCGGTCGGCGGCTCCGACGTCGGAGCGGCGGCGGGAGGCGCGGCCGTGACCGCAGAGCCGACGGTCACCACCCTCGGCTCCGTCGCGACCGTCGCCGTCACCGACGCCCCCGTCACCTCGATCTCGCGCGTCAACGGCCAGCCCGCCCTGACCCTCTCGATCACCAAGCTCCCCGCGGCGAACACCGTCGACGTGTCGACCGGCGTGGCCGCGCTGCTCCCGGACCTCGAGGAGTCGATCGGCGACAACGCCGCCTTCACCCCGGTCTTCGACCAGGCGCCCTACATCCAGGAGTCGATCGCGTCGCTCGCGCAGGAGGGGGCGCTCGGCCTCGTCTTCGCCGTGCTGGTGATCCTGCTGTTCCTGCTGTCGGTGCGCTCGACCCTGGTCACGGCCATCTCGATCCCGACGTCGGTGCTGATCACGTTCATCGGCCTGCAGACGGCCGGCTACACCCTCAACATCCTGACCCTCGGCGCGCTCACCATCGCGATCGGGCGTGTGGTCGACGACTCCATCGTCGTGATCGAGAACATCAAGCGGCACCTCGACGCGGGCGAGGACCGGGCCCGGACCATCGCGGTCGCCGTCCGCGAGGTCGCCGGCGCGATCACCGCCTCCACGATCACCACGGTCGCGGTGTTCCTGCCGATCTCGTTCGTCGGCGGCACCACGGGCGAGCTGTTCCGGCCCTTCGCGCTGACCGTGTCGATCGCCCTGCTCGCCTCACTCGTGGTGGCGCTGACGATCGTGCCGGTGCTGGCCTACTGGTTCCTCCGCCCCTCGAAGCGGCCGGCGGTGCGCCAGGCCGCGCAGGCGGCGCTCGCGGAGGAGCGCGCGGCGGCCGGAGGGGCACCCGCCTCGGGCGTCCCGGCCGACACCGCTGCGCCGGTCGAGGAGGCCCCGCACCACGGCGCCCACGCCGCTCCCCGGCGGGCGCGCGGGCTGCAGTCGGTCTACGGCCCGATCATCCACTGGACGCTGAAGCACTCGGTCGTCACCGTGCTCCTGGCGCTGCTCGTGCTCGTCGGGACCGGTGCGCTGTACCCGCTGATGAAGACGAACTTCCTCGGCTCCAGCGGGCAGGACACCTTCACCGTCACCCAGACGGTCCCCGTCGGCCAGAGCCTCGACGCGCAGGACGCGACGGCGCAGCAGGCGAGCACGGCGATCCTCGGCGTCGGCGGCGTCGAGACCGTCCAGCTCACCGTCGGCTCCTCCGGCGGCCTGCAGAGCGCGTTCGGCGGGGGAGGAGGCGGCGGCACCTCGATCCGCTACTCCGTCACCACCGACGAGTCGGCCGACCAGGAGGCCGTGCAGGCGGACGTCCGCGACGCGCTGTCGGGCGTCGCCTCGGCCGAGGACATCAGCGTCGCCGCCTCCTCCGGCTTCGGCGCCTCCTCGGACATCGAGGTCGACCTCTCGACCGCCTCGCAGAGCGACCTCCAGAGCGCGAGCGACCAGCTCCTCGAGGCCCTGCGCGGGACCGACGGGATCAGCCAGGCCGAGAGCAACCTCTCCTCCTCGCTGCCCTACATCGCGGTGCGGGTCGACCGCGACGCCGCGGCCCGGGCGGGTCTCAGCGAGGTCGCCGTGGGCACGATCGTCAGCCAGGCGCTCCAGCCCAGCCAGGTCGGCAGCGTCGTGATCGACGACCGCACCCTCTCGATCTACCTGGCCGACGGGCAGCCGCCGGCCACCGTGGACGAGCTGCGGAACCTCGAGGTGCCGACCCTGACCGGCACCGTCGCGCTCTCCACCCTCGCGGCGGTCGAGCAGACGGACGGCCCGGCGAGCATCACCACCGAGCGTGGCCAGCGCACCGCGACCATCACCGTCACCCCGGAGGGCGACGACCTCGCCTCGGCCAACGTCGCCGTGCAGAACGCGATCGACGCCACGGCGCTTCCGGCCGGTGTCGACGCCTCCCTCGGCGGAGTGACCGCCGACCAGGCCGACGCGTTCTCGCAGCTGGGCATCGCGCTGCTGGTCGCGATCCTGATCGTCTACGTCGTGATGGTGGCGACGTTCCGCTCGCTCCTGCAGCCGCTGCTCCTGCTCGTGTCCGTGCCGTTCGCGGCGACCGGCGCGATCCTCCTGCAGGTGATCACCGGCGTGCCGCTGGGCGTGCCGTCCCTGATCGGCGTGCTGATGCTGATCGGGATCGTCGTCACGAACGCGATCGTGCTCGTGGACCTGGTGAACCAGTACCGCGACCGCGGGATGCCGGTGCGGGAGGCGCTGCTGCACGGCACCGAGCGGCGGCTCCGGCCCATCCTGATGACCGCCCTCGCGACGATCTTCGCGCTGCTGCCGATGGCGCTGGGGATCACGGGCCACGGCGGCTTCATCTCGCAGCCGCTGGCGATCGTCGTGATCGGCGGCCTGGTGTCCTCGACGGTGCTGACCCTCGTGGTCCTGCCCGTCGTCTACAACCTGGTCGAGGGGTATCGTGAGCGGCGGCGTGCCGCCCGCGCCGGGAAGGCGTCGGCATGACGGACATCAGGGATGCGGCCGAGACGGTCGGCTCGCGCTGGCGCAGCGGCCCGGAGCGCGCCACCGCGGTCCTCGACGAGATCGGTCCGGAGCGCTTCGTCGCCCGCGACTTCCGCCCGGGCACGATCCGGCACCTCGTCCTGATCCGCTTCCGCCCGACGGCGCTGGTCGCCGAGGCGGACGAGGTCACCCGCCGCTTCCTCGCCCTGGCCGACGAGTGCGTCCGCGACGGACGGCCCTACATCGAGTCGATCGAGACCGGGCCGCAGCTGAGCATCGAGGGTGCGGGCGAGGGCTTCGACCGCGCGTTCCTGCTGACCTTCTCCTCCGAGGGCGACCTGCACTACTACCTGGGCCGGCCGGCCGTCGAGGACCCCGCGCACTGGGATCCGGCGCACGACGCGTTCAAGGAGTTCGTCGGGCCGTTCGTCGACACGGCCGGCATCGTCGCGTTCGACTTCCGACCCGAAGAGCACTGATGGCGACTCCCGACTTCGTGCTGCGACTGCGCGAGCGGATCGGGACCGAGCTGCTCTGGCTCACCGGCGTGACCGCGGTGATCCTCCGGGAGGAGCCGGCGCTCGAGGTCCTGCTCGTCCGGCGCGCCGACACCGGCGCCTGGACGGCCGTCACCGGGATCATCGACCCGGGCGAGACCGTCGCCGGGACCGCCCGCCGCGAGGCGCAGGAGGAGGCGGGCGTCGAGATCGAGGTCGAGCGCCTCGTGCAGGTGCACACCCTCCCGCCGATGCAGTACCCCAACGGGGACCGCTCGCAGTACCTCGACCACGTGGTGCGCTGCCGCTGGATCTCGGGGGAGGCCCACGTCGCGGACGACGAGTCGACCGAGGTCGGCTGGTTCGCGCCCGACGCGCTGCCGCCGATGTCGGACGAGCACCGCGCCCGGATCCAGCGGGCGCTGTCGGACGAGCCGGGCTGCTCGATCGACTGACGGCGGGGGTGCGCGCCGGACGAGGGCGGGGCCGCCTCCCGGGAGCGGCACTCGGATCGGAGCGGGCGTCCTGCCGTGTCGGCCTCCGACCGAACGGGCCCTCGGGCCGGGCTCCTCGGACCAGGCTCGCCTCGGAGCGGGCGCTGCTCAGACCTTACGCGCGAAGCAGAGCACCGCGTCGTCGCCGACGTGGGCTCCGAAGCCGTCGATCGCCGTGAAGCCGAGCGCCCCGGCCGCTGGGGCGAGCTCCGGAGCGGCGGCCAGGCGCAGCGTGCGGATCCGCTGCACCCGCGCCCACGACTCCGCCGCCGCGACGAGCCGTCGGGCGACTCCCGTGCGCCGGTGGACGGAGTCGACCACGAGCTCCAGCACCTCGGCGAAGTCGTCCGGGCCGGGAGCGAGCACCAGCACGCCGGCCGCCGCCCCGTCGATCCGGGCGATCAGGACGCGGGCGTGCGGGGGTGGGACCGCGGCGAGGAGGCCCTCCGCTGCGGCTGCGTCCTCGAGGCGGACGACGACTCCGCTCACGAGCCCAGGTGGGCGCGGAGGAACTCGACGACCCGAGCACGCAGAGCGTCGTCGAGGAGCGCGATCGAGTGCAGCGAGCCGGGGAGGACGAGGAGGTCGACGCTCGAGCCCGCTCCGCGCAGCGCCTCCGCGAAGCGGGTCGACTGGCTGAGCGCGACCCGCTCGTGCGCCGCGTGCGCGATGAGGAACGGCGGCTCGGAGCCGTCCACCTGCGCGAGGGGCGAGGCGGCGGTCGCGGAGGGGCAGGAGGCCAGGTCCGCGCAGTCGAGGTAGCTGCGCACGGCGGCCGCGACTCCGACCACCGGGTCGTCGTCGGCGAGGCCGGCGGCGCTGAGATCGGAGGGGCCGCTCAGGTCGACCACGGCGGCCAGGCGCGACGAGGTCGCCGGCAGCGTGCCGAGCAGAGAGGCGAGGTTGCCGCCGGCCGAGCCGCCGAAGGCCGCCACCCGCTCCGGATCGATGCCGAAGCGCGCGGTCTGCTCCGGCTCGAGCAGCCAGTCGAGGGCGGCCGTCACATCGTCGAGCTGCGCGGGGAACACGGCGGCGGGCGCGAGGCGGTAGTCGACCGAGACGGCGACGAACCCCTCCGATCCGAGCCACTGGCAGATCGGGCGCCAGTTCGCGTCGGCCTTGCCTCCACGGGCCCAGCTGCCGCCGTGCACGACGAGGACGGCGGGCCGCGGCTCCGCCGACGGGGCAGGGGAGGAGCAGACGTCGACGCTCTGCCCGGTGCTCGCGTCGTAGACGACGTCGGCCGTCACGCTCACGCCGGACCAGTCGGGTGCGGGTGCCGCTCCGAGCGCCTGCGCCACCGGCTCCGAGACGGGAGTGGTGCTCGCGCAGCCCGAGAGGAGGAGTGCGAGGGCGGCCAGGACCGCGGCGACGCGTCGCGGGGATCGGGTGGGCTCGCGCATGAGTGCGATCAGCGTACGGGGTGCCCGGCGCCCCGGATGCGGCACCCCCGCGATCAGGGGGTGCCGGGCTCGCGCTGCAGCCGGACCAGGACGACCCCCGCGAGGATCAGCGCGCCGCCGCCGAACTGGATCGGCGCGGGCAGCTCGCCGAGGATCAGCCACGCGGCCGCGATCGAGAACAGCACCTCCGTCAGGCCGACGAAGGAGGCGATCCGCGTGCCGAGACGGCGTCCGCCCTCGATCCCGAGCAGATACGCCAGCACCGTCGACATGCCGAGGATCACGCCCGCGGGGAGGAGCCAGCTGACCTCCGCTCCGACGAACACCACCTCTCCGAAGGTCGCGCGCAGCGGTGTGACGCGGAGCGCCCCGAGTGCCAGCAGGATCGCGGCGCCGACCGTCATCGCCCCCGCCGTGAGCGCGATCGGCGGCAGCTCCGGATCCACCCGGCCGGCGATGACGTAGTAGACGCACAGGCCGAGCGAGGCGGTCAGCGCCCAGGCGATGCCGACCAGCTCGGGGGTCGACTCGCCGGACAGGTCGAGCACGAGCACCAGGCCGCCGAGCGCGAGCGCGGAGCCGGCGAGGGTGAAGCGGCCGGGGTGCCGGCGCGTGCGCGCCCAGGCGAGGAGGACGAGGAACACCGGCGCGAGGTACTCGATCAGCAGGGCGACGCCGACCGACATGTGCTCGATCGCGCTGTAGAAGCAGAGCTGCGCGGCGATCACGGCGAAGACTCCGTAGAGGGCGATCGTGCCGAGGTTGCGGCGGAGCACGGGCCAGCGGCCGCGGAGGGACAGGATCGCCGGGATCGCGAGGATCAGGGCCGCGCCGCCCGCCCGCCAGAGGACCGCGGACGCCGGCGTCCAGCCCGCCTCGAGGAGCGGCTTCACGAACGGCCCGCCCAGACCGAACGCCGCCGACGCGGCCAGCGCCGCGACGAGGCCGGAGCCGAGGCGCCGTGCAGGCGCGGGCGCGCTCGCGGCGGGGAGGGTGACGGCGGCGGTGCTCTCGGCGGTCATGGCCGGCTCCTTCAGGAGTCAAAAGGATTACACTCGTGACAGCGAGCTGATCGCACACTACTGAGCCGCACTGTCAGGAGTCAACATGGTGTTCGCCTATGACGTCGAGGCGTCGCTGACCTCCACCGCCACCCTCGTCAACACGCTCCCCGAGCTGTCGCCGTCCGGCGAGGACGAGATGGCGACGATCGAGCAGCTGGACGACTTCCTCCTCGAGAACCGCTACACGGGCAGCCGCGACGGATCGGCCGAGGAGCTGGAGGCCGTGCGGGCGATCCGCTCCTCCCTCCGCACCCTCTGGCTCACGCGGGCCGAGGAGGACCTCGTCCCCGTCGTCAACGGGATGCTCGACTCCGGCCGCGCGCTCCCGCAGCTGGTCCGGCACGGACCCTACGGCTGGCACCTCCACGCGACGCGCGACGAGAGCCCGCTCGCCACCCGCATCCTGGTCGAGGCCGCCATGGCGTTCGTCGACGTGATCCGCGGCGACGAGCGCGAGCGGATCCGCGTCTGCGCGGCGGAGGACTGCGAGGCGGTGCTCGTGGACTTCTCCCGCAACCGCTCGAAGCGCTACTGCGACACGGGCAACTGCGGCAATCGCGCGAACGTGGCCGCGTACCGGGCTCGGCGGGCGTCGCAGTAGCGGACGGGCGGTCGTTGCGCGCGGGCTCGCGCGTCGATCGTGCTGCGGCTCGGGGCCAGGGGGCTGTATGCGGGGCGACTCCGCGGGGGACCGGGTGCGGAGGTGCGCGACTCCCGGGCTTCGCGGCTCCTAGGCTTCGCGGCTCGCGACCTGAGCGGCTCCTGGCCGCACGTCTCCCCGCCCTAGCCAGGCTCCGGGGCCGCGTGTAGACTCGCTCGGTCGGCTCTTGACACCGTGCGTTCTCGTGCGGATGGGTTTGTTAGTCAAGTGGGCCGAGTCTCCGACAGTCGTCGTGAGACGAATCACATGTGTGAATCGGCCCCGGTCAATGACTCGCCCGGGTTCTCCCCCTGCTGCCCCGCAGCAGTCCAGCGCACGGACGCCCCTCACGACGGGGCTCCTCCGGCGTCGCCTCCTCGCGCACGACCTGAACCCAGGAAGAACTGCCATGCCCAAGAACAAGAAGCCCGCCGGCGGACGTCCGGCCAAGAACTTCGAGCCCAACCGCTTCGGCGCCTCGAGCGGCAAGTCCCAGCTCGGCGGCCGCTCGCGCTTCCCCGGCGCCAAGCCGGGCTCGCGCAGCGAGGGCCACCGCGGCTTCCGCGCCGTCGACGAGAACGCCCCCAAGAAGGCGCGCTGGAACGCCGACGAGCGCGCCGAGCGGGCCACCGAGCGCGCCGATCGGCCCGCCCGCGGGAACGACCGCGACGAGCGGCCCTCGCGCGGCTACGACCGCGACGCGCGTCCGGCCCGCTCGAACGACCGCGACGACCGTCCGGCCCGTTCCTACGGGCGCGATGAGCGTCCGGCGCGTTCCTTCGACCGGAGCGATCGCCCGGCCCGTTCCTTCGACCGTGACGCGCGTCCGGCGCGCTCGAACGATCGAGACGACCGTCCGGCCCGTTCCTACGGGCGCGATGAGCGTCCGGCGCGTTCCTTCGACCGGAGCGATCGCCCGGCCCGTTCCTTCGACCGCGATGCGCGTCCGGCCCGCTCCAACGACCGCGACGATCGTCCGGCCCGCTCCTACGGACGCGACGACCGGCCCGCCCGTACCGGCGACCGCGACGAGCGCCCCTCGCGCGGCTACGACCGCACCGAGCGTCCCGCCCGCTCGTTCGACCGCAGCGACCGTCCGGCTCGCTCCTTCGACCGGGACGCGCGTCCCTCGCGCGGCCACGACCGAGGCGACCGCCCGACCCGCTCGTTCGACCGCGACTCCCGGCCCTCGCGCCGCGACTCCGGCTCGGACTTCTACCCCAGCCGCGACGCCCGCGCGCCGCATCAGGCAGACGACGTCGTGCTCGAGCGCCTCGAGGCGACGGCCACGCTCGCCGTCGACGTCGAGGGCGTCACCTTCGGCGACCTCGGCCTGGGCGGGAACATCGTCCGGATGCTGACCGAGCTCGGAGCGGCCGCGCCGTTCCCGATCCAGGCCGCGACCATCCCCGAGGTGCTCGCCGGCAAGGACGTCCTCGGACGCGGCAAGACCGGCTCCGGCAAGACCATCGCCTTCGGCGCCCCCGTCGTCGAGCGCCTGATGGAGAACAACGGAGCGAAGGGCCGCAAGCCGGGCCGCGCTCCGCGCGCGCTCATCCTCGCGCCGACCCGCGAGCTCGCCATGCAGATCGACCGGACGATCCAGCCGATCGCCCGCTCCGTCGGCCTGTTCACGACGACCATCTACGGCGGCGTCCCCCAGTACAAGCAGGTCGGAGCCCTCCAGCGCGGAGTCGACATCGTCATCGCGACGCCGGGCCGCCTCGAGGACCTCGTCGAGCAGGGCCGCCTCGACCTCTCGAACATCACCATCACGGTGCTCGACGAGGCCGACCACATGTGCGACCTCGGCTTCCTCGAGCCCGTGCAGCGCATCCTCCGCCAGACCGCCGACGGCGGCCAGCGGCTGCTGTTCTCGGCCACGCTCGACAAGGGCGTCGCGACGCTCGTGGACGAGTTCCTGGTCGAGCCGAGCGTCCACGAGGTCGCCGGCGAGGACCAGGCGTCCTCGACCATCGACCACCGCGTGCTCCTGATCGAGCACCGCGACAAGGCCGAGATCATCGAGCAGCTCGCCGCCCGCCAGGGCAAGACGCTGATCTTCGCCCGGACCCGCGCGTTCGCGGAGCAGCTCGCGGAGCAGCTCGACCACGCGGACATCCCCGCGACGAGCCTCCACGGCGACCTCAACCAGTCGCGCCGCACCCGCAACCTCGCACTGCTCACCAGCGGACGCGTGGACGTGCTGGTCGCGACCGATGTGGCCGCGCGCGGCATCCACGTCGACGACATCGACCTGGTGATCCAGGCCGACGCTCCCGACGAGTACAAGACCTACCTCCACCGCTCCGGCCGCACCGGCCGCGCGGGCAAGACGGGCACGGTCGTGACGCTCATCACGCGCAACCGCCGCCGCCGCATGGAGGAGCTGCTCGACCGTGCCGAGATCGAGGCCGAGATGATCGAGGCCCGCCCCGGCGACCGCGTCCTGCGCGAGATCAGCGCCCCGGTCGAGTAGCCGCCGACCGCACGACGACGAGGCGCGGACCCCTGCATCGGGGTCCGCGCCTCGTGTCGTTCATGGTGGGTTCTGTGGTGCGGCGTGACGGCGAATGCCGGGTCGTGGTGACCCTCCGACTCCGCGCTGCGCAGGGCTCCTCGCTGTGCGGCTTCCCGTGGGGCGGCGCTGCGTTGCGCGACTCTGTGCTGGACGGCTCTGTGCTGGACGACTCTGTGCCGGACGACTCTGCAGTGCCCGGCTTCGCGCAAGGCTTCTGCACGCACGAACGCCGAAGGGCGGACACCTCGCGGTGCCCGCCCTTCGGCGTGTTCACCGGCCGGAGCCGGTGAGGGGAATTAGCTGGCCGGGGGGGTCAGCACGGTGTCGATGAGGTAGACGGTCGCGTTGGCGGTCTGGACGCCACCGCAGATGACGGACGCGTCGTTGACCTTCAGGTCGTCGCCGGAACCGGTGACGGTGAGGTTGCCACCCTGGACGGTGGCGTGGTCGCCGGCGATCGCGTCAGGGGCGATCTGGCCGGGGACGACGTGGTAGGTCAGGATCGAGGACAGCGTGGCGGCGCCCTCGGGGGTCTTGAGGGAGTCGACGGTCGCGGCGTCGAGCTTGGCGAACGCGTCGTCGACCGGGGCGAAGACGGTGAACTCGCCGCTGTTCAGCGTGTCGACGAGGTTGACGTCGGGGTTGAGGCCACCGGAGACCGCAGCGGTCAGGGTGGTGAGCAGCGGGTTGTTCGACGCGGCGGTCGCGACGGGGTCGAGCGACATGCCCTCGACCGAGCCGGCGCCGTCCGGGACCTGCTCGGCGTACGCGGCACAGCCGGGGCCGACGAGGTTCGCGGCCGGGTCCATGGTCGCCATGGGGGTCGAGGAGGCGGAGGCCGACGAGGTGGCCATCGGGGTCGACATCTCGGTCGCCGCGTCGCTGGCGGCGGTGGTCGAGCCGCTTCCGCTCGAGCAGGCGGTGAGGCCGAGGGCGGCGGTGCCCAGCAGGGCGAATGCGGCGAGGGCGGAACGCTTGGTGGATCGCATGGGATTACTCCTTCGTGAGACGGCCCCCACGTGATGCGGAGGACCTGTTCTGTGTGGACCGTGTCGCGGCCGTTGACATGTGTTCGGAGCCCTCCCCGCGGGGGTTTGGATTTCTTTCGGTGATCTAGGTAACGGCTTCGTAACGGCAGGGAACCGGGACGGCGGGGAGCTGCTCCGCCGCGTCGATTATCCTGGAGACGTCGCGCGCACGCGTCGACGCGACGACGAGAGGACGGGCGAGTGCAGACCCGAGGTGCACGAGTGGCTCGCGGCGTCGCCGCCGCTCTCGCCGCGACCGCCACGGCCGCCGCCTCCCACACCCTCGCGGGCGCCGAGACCCCCGCTCCTGCCGTGCTCGCCCTCGCCGCGGCGTTCGCCGTCGTCGTCTGCGTCCTCCTCTCGGGGCGCCGTCCGTCCCTTCCCCGGCTGACGCTCTCCGTGCTCCTCAGCCAGATCGCGTACCACGGCCTCTTCCTCATCACGGGCAGCGGTGGGGAGGTGAGCGTGGTCGGGACGACGGGCACCGGCGCGCACTTCCACGACGGGTCGACCATCGAGCTGATCGCCGGCGGAGGCGGACACGCGGCCCACGCTCCGCTGATGCTCGTCGCCCACCTCGCTGCGGCTGCCTTCACGATCGCGGCGTTCCGGTACGGCGAGCGCCTCTTCTGGACGCTGGGAGCAGGCCTCCAGCGCGTCGTCGTTCGGATCGTCGCCCGCGCGTCCGCGGTCGCGCTCCCGTCGGTCCCCGGCGTCTCGATGACGGGCACCCACGAGCCGCGGGCGACTCGATCCCTCGACGCGGTCCTCTCGATCCTCCGGCACCGCGGGCCGCCGCTGCGGGTCCTCCGCGCCGCCTGACGCCCCTCCCGTGCGGGAGCGGCTCCGGTCGGCGCCCCGCACGCACCGCGCACCCGCGCTGCGTCCAGAACTCCCGGCCCCGCGCCGGATCTCCCCCGAGGACACGACCGTCATGACCCGTTCTTCTTCTTCTTCTTCCTTCTCGCGGCTCCGCCTCGTCGGCAGCGGCGCACTCGTCGCCGCCGGATCGATCGCGCTCGCTGTCGCCGCGCCCACGGCGGCCAGCGCCCACGTGACCGCGGCGGCGAGCAGCACCGCCGCCGGCTCGTACACGGTGGTGACGTTCTCGCTGGCCCACGGCTGCGAGGGCTCGCCGACGACGGGACTCACGATCACGATGCCCGACGGCATCAACTCGGTCAGCCCGACGATCAACCCGAACTGGGACGTCGTGAAGAACGAGGTCGCGATCGCCGACCCGGTCACCGACTCCCACGGGAACACCGCGACCAAGCGGGTCTCGGACGTGGTCTACACGGCGAAGACGCCCCTCGCCGACGGCTACCGCGACACCGTCGCCCTCCAGCTTCAGCTCCCCGAGGACGCAGCCGGCTCCACGCTGGAGTTCCCCGTGCTGCAGACGTGCGAGACCGGCAGCACCGCCTGGGACCAGCCGACCGTCGACGGCCAGGACGAGCCCGAGCTGCCCGCTCCCACCGTCGCGGTGACCGCGGCGGAAGCGGGGTCCGGCCACGGGGGCGGACACGACGACGACGGCGACGGTGACGACGCGGTCGCGACCACCGCCTCGGCGACGACGGCCACGAGCGGCGACGACGTGCTCGCCCGCATCCTCGGAGTCGGCGGGCTCGTCGTCGGCGCGGTCGGCGTGGCCGTCGGGCTCGCCTCCCGCCGCCGCGGACCCCGGGCGTCGGCGTGACCCGTCGGAAGGCCCTCGTCGCCGTTACCGCGATCGGGCTGCTCGGCTCGATCGCGGTGGCGGCGCCCGCCAGCGCGCACAACTACCTCGTCTCGACGACTCCCGCTGCGGACTCGACCGTGACGGAGCAGCCGGGAACGCTGGTGCTGACGACGAACGACGACCTGCTCGTCCTCGGGACGGACGGAACGGCGGCGGCTCTGCGCGTCGTCGGGCCGGACGGGCTCTACTACGGCGACGGCTGCGTCAGCGTCGTCGGGCCGGAAGCGTCGATGCCGCTCGAGCTCGGCGCGGCGGGGGAGTACGAGGTGACCTGGCAGGTCGTGTCCACCGACGGGCACCCCGTGTCGGGCCAGTACGCGTTCGACTGGGCGCCGTCCGACGGGACCGCGCTCGCCGACGGGTCGGACTCGGTCCCGGACTGCAACGGCACCGTCGCGGTCTCAGGAGGACAGGCCGAGTCCGCCGACGAGGCGCAGGCGACGTCCGGATCGGACCCGGCACTCCTCGGGGACGTCCTGTGGATCGGCGGCGCTCTCGCCGCGGTCGCCGCCGCCATCGGAGTGACGCTCCTCGTGCTGCGACGGCGAACCCGCGACTGAGGCTCGTGAGCCTCCTGGGGTGGCGGTCGGTCAGTTCAGGAGGCTCGCGAGGGGCCCTTCGCCGAGACCGGTCAGGACGGCCGCCGCGTCCTCGTAGACGGCGACGGCCCCGGCCTCGCGGAGTTCGTGCTCCGAGGTACCGCCGGAGAGGACTCCGACCGTTGCCAGGCCCGCGCGCTCGGCGGCCAGGACGTCCCAGGTCGCGTCGCCGACCATGACGGCGCGGTCGACGGAGACACCCGCGCGGTCGAGCGCGATAGAGATTACGTCGGGTGCTGGCTTGGCGGTGGAGACGTCGGCGCCGCTGGTGACAGCGTGGACGGACCCGCCGAAGTCGAGGACGTCGAGAAGCACGTCCAGCTCGTTCTGCGGTGCCGAGGTGGCGAGGACGACGTGGACGCCTCGACCGACGAGCGTCGCGACGAGCTCGCGAGCTCCCGGAAGTGGAACGATGCGTGCTGTCGTCTCGGTGTAGTTCTTGGTGTGCAGCGACTTCACCAGTGCGCGCTGCTCCTCCTTCACTTCGTCCTCGAGGAGCATGTCGAGCAGCTCCGACGAGTCTGCGCCGATCGCTCGTTGGATGCGCCAGGCGGGCACGACGAGGTCGGCCTGCCAGAAGGCGCGCGACCACGCCTCGACGTGGAGGAAGTTCGTGTCGGCGAGGGTCCCGTCGATGTCGAAGAGCACCGCGGAGGTCCCCGTCGTCGCGTCTTTCCTGTCCTTCGTTCCTGCCATGTCGCTGCCCCTCTTGTCGCTTCCGCGCCTATCGGCCCGTGCCGTCCACGCTACGCAGGCGCGCCGAAGCGGGCCCGCCCCTTGACCTGCCGGTCCACGCCACTCGACCTGCCCCTTGTCACGGCCCGCCGGTCCCGGTCGGATCGTGTCCGCCCTCCGTCCCGTTCCCCGGCTCCCCGGGCCGGGTGACATGCTGCCGTCCCGTCGGGCTCGTCCAGCGCAGCGTGCCGTCCGGCTCCTGCCGGTGGGTCCACCCCGTGGTGTGGCGGAGCCGGTGGTGGTGTCGGCAGAGGTGTGCGAGGTTGTCGGCCGACGTGGTGCCTCCGTGCTGCCAGTCGTTCGTGTGGTCGACGTCCGCGTGGCGGGTGCTGCGGGTGCATCCCGGGAACCGGCAGGTCCCGTCGCGGTGCTGGAGGTGGCGACGCAGGTCCGCCGGCACTCGGTAGGAGTCGCGTCCGACGGAGAGGACCGCTCCGCTCTCCGGATGGGTGAGCAGCCGCGTGAACGAGGGAGCACCTGCTGCGAGACGCCGCGCGGTCTCCGGATCGACGGGTCCGTATCCGTCGAGGACGGCGGGCTGGTCGGACCGCCCGAGGAGGGTCAGCGCCGGCACGGTCACCGCGACTTCGGCGCGCACTCCCGCCGGCATCGACGTGCCGTCTCCGTCGGCCGATGTCTCCCCGTCGACCAGCAGCGCAGCGGCGATGTCTGCGCGGAGCTGGCCCAGCGTCCGCTCCTCGTCCGGCAGATCCGCGAGGGAGCGGGCGGCCCGGTCGATCCTGTCCATCGCGCCGAGCACATCGGGAGCTGCGGTGTAGAGGTGCAGGATCGCCATCCCGTCGTCGAGGCCCTCCACCCAGAGCGCGCGACGACGGGCGCAGTCCCGATGACGTTCGCTGAGCGTCTGCGGGTGCAGCCGTTCCCGGAGCGACCGGAGGGCGCGTCGCAGCTGGGGCGGCGTGCAGGCGACCGCGATCGTGGCGGCCTCCTCGTCGAAGCGCCCACGGACCTCGGCCGGGACGTCGAGCGCTCCTCGCACCACGAGTCGCGCGTGCTCGGGGGAGAGCGCTCCGTCCGCGAGTGCGCGCAACGTCGCCGGGAGGTCGTTCACCAGCAGGCGTGCCTCGTCGACCAGTGCAGAGGCGTGCGCCTCCGAGACCCGGAGTCTCGTCGCGAGCTCCGCGATCAGCGCCCGGTGCGCCGCCTCCGCCCGATCCACCTGCACCTGGACGTGCTCGCCGACGAGCGCCGCCGGTGCCGCCATCGCGAGGCGGCGTGCCTCCTCGACTGCCCGGTACCGGGATGCCTCGACGGCGGACCGCTCAGCGTGCCGTGAGCCGGCGAGCGCGAGCGCCTCCGTGAGCGCGTCGTCTACTGTCGCCGATTCCTTCATGCCCTGATCTCACCGGACGAAGTCTCGCCGTGGGCCTCGGGAGCGCCGTTTCATCGGACAGCATCGCGAAGAACCGTCTGTGGAGGAGCGTCGCCCCCCCTCACACCTTCCGCGGCACCGTGAACACGGTCTCCACTCCCGCCGAGTACAGCACCGAGTCCGGCGCGCGCGTCGCCAGCCCGGGGAAGCCCGCGGCGTCGAGCAGCCCGTCGTCGAGCGCCAGTAGCTCCGCGCGGCGCAACGGCCACGGCCGGTGCAGGTTGCGGCCGTACCAGGTGGAGCCCAGGTGGCGCTCGTGGTAGGCCCAGCGTGCAGTGAGGAACGAGGCGAGCGGGTCCTCGCCGACCGGGTCGCCCGGGCGGACGACGATCCGGGAGCGGGCGGCCGAGTCCGAGTGCCGGATCGTGTCGTAGATCACCGCGCCGTGGCGGTGCTCGATGCTCATCCGGGCCCAGCGGTAGGGGAGCCCGAACACCGCCTGCGCGGTGAGCACGGGAAGGAGGTGGGAGGCGTCGAGCGAGACGAACACGACTCCGCGTCGTCCCTGCTCGTCGACGGAGTAGAGCCGGACGTTCACCTCGGGGAAGGTGCCGAGCCAGGGCACCCGCGGGCCGCCGAGGAAGGCTGTCCGCGAGAGCCGGAACGGGATCAGGCCCACCCAGGAGGAGCCGTCGTGCTCGTCGGGCCTCGTCCCGGCCGGGAGGTGGGGCGCCACCAGGGCGGGGTCGACCCGCCAGTGCAGGAACGTCGCCTCGGTCCAGCGCTGCTTCAGGATGCGCGGTCCGCCGAGCGCGGGCGCGGAACGGGTGACGGGTTCGACGGAGCTCACGCGCCTATCGTGCTCCGGTGTGCTGCGAGCTCGCCCGTGCAGGCGCGCTCAACGGCGTGCGGCGAGTGCCTTCAGTGTCTCCAGCACCAGGGCCACCGGTGCGGAGGAGGCGGCGGAGTTGCGCACGACGGCCTCGAGGGAGCGGACGGGCCGGGGACGGACGACGGGCACGGCGCGGACGCCGTCCGGCAGGCGGTGGGCCGCGAGCTCCGGCAGGACCGTCACTCCCATGCCCGCGGCGACGAACGCGGCGGCGGTGATGTGGTCGTTCGCCTGGACGTGGAAGGGCGGCGCGAACCCGGCGGCGGCGCAGGCCTCCACGACGTTCCGGCGGCACCAGCCGGTGGGCAGGTCGTTGTCGACCCAGCGCTCGTTCGCGAGCTCGGCGAGGTCTATCTCGCTCCGTGAGGCGAGCGGATGACCGTCGGGCAGGACGACGAGGTAGGGGTCGTCGAGGAGGTGGTGCGCCGTGAATCCGGGGGCGGTCGGCTCGGAGGAGGCGACGAGGAGCTGCACGTCGGGGCGCGCTCCGAGGTCGTCGTCGAGCTCCTCTCCCAGGCGCAGATCGAGGGCGAGGCCGGGGAACGCGGCGGTCAGCCGGCGGGCGACCTCCGGCATCCAGGCGCTGCCGACGGAGGCGAAGTACGTCACCGAGAGGCGGCCGGAGCGGCCCTCGCGCAGCTCCTCCACCACGGCCTCCGCTTCGGCGAGGCGCTCGAGGACGCGGTCCGCCTGGGCGGCGAGGGCGCGTCCGGCGGGGGTCGGGCGGACGCCGCGGCCCACGCGCTCCAGCAGCGTCAGGCCGGTCTCGCGCTGCAGAGCGGTGAGGTGCTGGCTGACGGCGGAGGGCGTGTAGCCGAGGCCGGAGGCGGCTCCCGCGATCGAGCCGGAGGCGACGACGGAGCGGAGGATGCGGAGCCGGTGCACGTCGAGCATGAGACGACCGTACAGTCCGGCTGAACGATTCGACAGTGAACGGAACTGGTGCTGAATCCCCGGCAGCGCCACGATGGCCTCATGACCGACGTCTCCTCCTCCGCCCCGCCCTCCACGAGGGACGCCCTCCTGCTGTGGGGCGCGATCGCGGTCACCGTCCTGCTCTGGGCGTCGGCCTTCGTCGGCATCCGCGCCACGACGGAGGACTTCGGCCCGGGCGCGTTGACCCTCGGCCGCATCGTGGTGGGGTCGCTCGCGCTCACGGTGGTGCGCGTCGTCCTCACCGCCCGGAGGCGCCGCTCGGAGGCGGCTCCGGATCCGCGCACGGCGGTCCCGCGCGGGCGCCTCCTCCTGCTCGTGCTGGGCTGGGGGGTCGCCTGGTTCGGGGTCTACAACCTGGCGTTGAACGCTGCGGAGCGGCACGTCGACGCGGGGACGGCGGCGCTGCTGGTGAACATCGCGCCGATGATCACCGCCGTGCTCGCTGGTCTGCTGCTGGGGGAGGGGTTCCCCCGCCGTCTCCTCGCCGGGATGCTCGTGGCCCTGACCGGCGTCGCGGTGATCGCGTTCTCCACCTCCACCGGGCAGTTCGACGTGATCGGCGTCGCCCTCGGCCTGGTGGCCGCCGTCGTCTACGGCAGCGCGGCGACCCTGCAGAAGCGCCTGCTGGGCCGGATCGACGCGCCGACGATGACCTGGCTCGGCTGCCTCGCCGGCACGGTCGCGTGTCTGCCCTTCGCACCGGAGCTCGTCGAGGCGCTCGCCGCCGCTCCGCTCTCCTCGATCCTGGCCGTGGTCTACCTCGGGATCTTCCCGACGGCCGTCGCCTTCACGACGTGGGGGTACGTCCTCGGGCGCTCCAGCGCGGGTCGCACCGCGGCGTCCACCTACGCGGTGCCCGCGGTGGTCGTGCTGCTGTCCTGGCTCGTCCTGGGCGAGACCCCGCCGCTCGCCGCGCTGCTCGGAGGCGCGCTCGCCCTGGCCGGAGTCGCGGTGGCGACGCTGCGGAGGCGCCCGAAGGCGGTCTGACCGGCGGCGGATGCTCCTCCACAGCCGCCCGATCGCGTCGAGTCCTCGGACGAGGCGGCTCGCGGGGATCCCGCGGGAGGGCCCGGGATATGCTGGTCGGACGTTCATCCCAGTCGGCGCCGAGCGCCAGGAACGGTGAGGATCCCGATGACCGAGGCCCTGCAGCCGCCCGTCCAGAACGCCCTCTCGCTCACGCCTCCGGAGCCGGTGGCAGCGGTGCCGACCACCTCGGCGCCGTCGATCGCGCCGAAGGTGCCGGAAGCCGCCCTGCCCGGCCTCGAGGCGAAGGTCGACGGCTACCTCGACACGCTCCTGGCGACGGAGTCCCGCAGCCCCGAGTTCGCGACGCGGGCCAACGACATCCGCACGATGGGCGACGCCGACATCCGCTCGGCCGCCGACTCGTCGAACCGGCTGCTGAGCACGCCGGTGCGCGCCCTCCAGGAGGGCGGGCTCTCCGAGGGGTCGACCATCGGCAAGACGCTGCTCGAGCTGCGTCGCACGGTGGAGGATCTGGACCCGTCCGAGGACAACCTGCAGAAGAAGATCCTGGGCTTCATCCCGTTCGGCAACAAGATCACCGACTACTTCCGCCGCTACGAGAGCGCCCAGTCGCACCTGAACGCGATCATCCAGGCCCTGTACGACGGGCAGGACGAGCTGCGGAAGGACAACGCGGCCCTGAACCTCGAGAAGCAGAACCTCTGGGAGACGATGACCCGTCTCAACGAGTACATCTACGTCGCCGAGCGGCTCGACGTGAAGCTCTCGGCGAAGATCGCCGAGCTCGACGCGACCGATCCGGAGCGGGCGAAGGCGCTCCGCGAGGACGTCCTCTTCTACGCGCGCCAGAAGCACCAGGACCTGCTGACCCAGCTGGCCGTGTCGATCCAGGGCTACCTCGCGATCGACGTCGTCATCAAGAACAACGTCGAGCTGATCAAGGGCGTCGACCGCGCGACGACCACGACCGTCTCGGCGCTGCGCACGGCGGTCATCGTGGCGCAGGCGCTCGCCAACCAGCGCCTCGTGCTCGATCAGATCACGGCGCTGAACACCACGACGTCCAACATGATCGAGGCCACCTCGCGCATGCTCGCCGACCAGTCGGCCTCGATCCAGTCGCAGGCCGCCTCGGCCACGGTCGGGCTGCCGCAGCTGCAGGCCGCGTTCGCGAACATCTACCAGACGATGGACTCGATCTCGGACTTCAAGATCAAGGCGCTCGACAGCATGGCCCAGACCGTCGGAGTCCTCCAGACCGAGACGGCGAAGGCCGGCGAGTACGTCGAGCGGGCCCGCCGCAGCAACTCGGACATCGACGCGACGTCCTCGCTCGATCTCGGCCGCTAGCCGATGGGCTGGTTCTCCCGACTGTTCACGGGTGCCCCCGCGGCGCCGGAGGAGACCGCGCCCGCTCTGCCGAGCGTCCCGACGAGCGACGACATCCTCGCGGCGCTCGACCGGGTCGGCACGCGGACGGAGGGCCGGGTGCCCGGCATCGTCGCGGCGCGCATCCAGCGGATCGACGAGACGGTCCGCGAGATGGTGCCCCGTCTCGACCGCCTCGGCGGGATGAGCCGGCAGGGCCACACCGTCGTCGCGACCGCGACCAGCTACCTCCCCGAGGCGGTGGAGGGCTACCTCCGCCTGCCGAGGGACTTCGCCGACCGCCGCGCCGTGCACAGGGGGAAGACCTCGCTGATGATCCTCTGCGACCAGCTCGACCTCCTCGGAGGCACGCTCGACCGCATCTCGGACGCCGTCTCGCGGCAGGACGCCTCGGCGCTGATCGCGCACGGGCAGTTCCTGGCCGAGAAGTTCACGGAGTCCTCGCTCTCCCCGAGCGGTCTCGACGCGCCTCCGCAGCCGGGAGCGCCATCCGGATCCGGCTCGCTGACCCCGCCGAGCGCCTCGTGACCGCGCTCGCCCCGGCGCTGGACGCCCTCGTGCTCGCGGGGACGGCCGCCGGCCTCGACGCCGCGGCCGTCCGCGACGAGGGTGCGCGGCTGGCCGCCGCCGTCGCCGAGTCGATCCGCGGCGCCGGGCAGGACTGGCTCGCGGCGACCGGCGCGACGGGCGGTCTGGAGGCGTTCTTCACCGCCGCCTCGAGCGGCCGGCGCTGGCGGTCGGGGCCGACCGATCAGCTGGCCGCCCTGGTCGGCGCGGGCTCTCACCACTCCTCCGCCTACGCCCGCGCCCTGACCGAGGTCGTCTCGGCGGCCAGCGCTCTCGGCGACCCGGGCATCGGCGGCATCGCCTCCGCCTCCGCGACCGCCGCGGCCCAGCTCTCCGCCGTCCCGGGCGCCCGGGGCGCCGCTCCGACGACGAGCGGAGGAGTACCGCATACGACCGGCCGGTCGCCGGACGGTGCCGCGGGCGCCGACCTGCCGACCGGTCTGCCCGCCGGCGTGCCCGGGGTCGACGAGATCCTCGAGCGCCTCCGCCGGACCGAGCACGACGGTCCTCAGGACGAGCCGGCGCCCGCCGCCGCTCCCGCCGCGGAGCCCGCCTCCGAGCCGGAGCCGCTCGACCCGCCGGAGTCCATCGACGACCTGCTCGCCGAGCTCGACGCGCTGATCGGCCTCGACCGGGTGAAGAGCGAGATCAAGCGGCAGACGCAGCTGCTCCGGATCGACACCCTGCGCCAGGCCGCCGGACTCAGCACGCCCACGCTCACCCGCCACCTCGTCTTCACGGGGAACCCCGGCACGGGCAAGACGACGGTGGCGCGGCTGGTCTCGCGGATCTACCGCTCGCTCGGCATCCTCTCGAAGGGCGTGCTCGTCGAGGTCGACCGATCGGAGCTGGTGGCCGGCTACCTCGGGCAGACCGCGACGAAGACCGCGGAGGTGATCGCCTCCGCTCGCGGCGGCGTCCTCTTCATCGACGAGGCCTACGCGCTCGCGCTCGACCAGTACGGCGCGGAGGCGGTCACCACCCTCGTGAAGGACATGGAGGACCACCGCGGCGACCTCGTCGTGATCGTCGCCGGCTACTCCGGGCCGATGCAGGGCTTCCTCGACACGAACCCGGGACTCGCCAGCCGCTTCTCGACCACGATCGACTTCGCCGACTACTCCGACGACGAGCTCTCGGCGATCTTCGGCCGCCTCGCCGCCTCCGCGGATTTCGAGCCGACGGAGGAGGCGCTCGCCGCGTTCGCGGGCCTCGCCTCGGCGCAGCAGCGCACGGAGGCGTTCGGCAACGGGCGCTGGGTCCGCAACGTCCTCGACGCGGCGATCGCCCGGCACGCCTGGCGCCTCCGCGACGTGGAGGAGCCGACGCTCGACGAGCTGCGCATCCTGCTCCCCGAGGACGTGGTGGAGAGCCCCGAAGCCTCGAGCAGCCCGGACGGAGCCGGCGACGACGACGAGGGCGCGGTCGACGGCTCTGAGGAGGCCCTCGGGCAGGCGGACGCCGCCCCGAGCGGCACGGCCGTCCCCGTCACCGACGACCCCGAGGAGGAGAGCCGTTGAGCACCGCACCCGCCGCGCCGCCCGCGCAGAGGATCCCCGAGCCGCCCCTCGTCCAGGTCGCCAACCGGCCGGCGCAGCGGAAGCCGTCGCTGCTGGCCCGCGCGACCGCGACCACTCCGGCCACCCTGCGCCTCCTGCTCGCCCTGACGGCGCTGGCGGCCGTGCTGTTCGGCGTGTTCGCGCAGCAGGCAGGAGCGATGCAGGCGCGCGCCGCGACGACGGCCCGGGAGCAGTCGGCGCAGCTGCTCGGCGTGCAGAACGTCCGCACGCTGCTGGTGGACGCCAACGCGATCGCGGCCAACACCTTCCTCGTCGGCGGACTGGAGCCGACCGAGCTGCGGGCGTCGTACGTCTCGAGCCTCACCGGCGCCGCCTCCGCGATCGCCGGGCTCTCGGCCGCCGACTCGGCGGACACCCGGGCCCTCGCCCGGGTCGCCAGCAGCATCACGACCTACAGCGGGCTGATCGAGCAGGCGCGGGCCAACAACCGGCAGGGCTTCCCCGTCGCCTCGGCGTACCTCGACCAGGCGTCGACTGCCCTCTCGGGAGACGGCGGCATCCTCGAGGACCTCGACGGGCTCGTCGACTCCGGCGCTGACCGGGTCGCGGCCGCCTACGACGCCGTCCGCTGGAGCGTCCTGCTCATGATCGGCTCGCTCGTGATGCTGGTCCTCCTCCTGGCGGCGCAGCTCTGGCTCGCCCGCCGTACGCACCGCTACCTCAACCGCCCGCTCGCCACGGGGACCGCCCTCCTGCTGGTCGTCGGCGTCGGCGGGGCGCTCGCCTACGGATCGGTCGCGGCGGACGCGGGGACGGCGCGCGTCGAGTCCTACCGCGAGGCGCTCACCGTGTCCAACGCGCTCATCGCCGCGAGCGACGCCAAGTCGCTCGAGAGCTTCACGCTGATCAAGCGCGGCTCCGGCGCCGCCCTCGAGGAGCGCTACACCCAGGCCGTCGACTCCGCCCGGGAGAAGCTCTCGGGCGACCTGCAGGACGAGCTGGCGAGGACACGGCTCGTCGACGAGTTCGGGCAGTGGCAGTCGTTCCACGAGGAGATCCGGGAGGCGGACGACGCCGGGAACTGGGACCAGGCCGTCCGCGTCGCCACGATCACCGGGAACGGCACGCCGAACGACCTCTTCACCACCTTCTCCGACGACGCCCGCGACGTGGTGCAGGAGAAGGCACTGGCCGCCGCCACCACGCTCGATCGAGGCGCGGAGTTCGCGACCCTCGTCTCGTGGATCCTGCTGGCGGCCGGTCTCGCCGGAGCCGTGTTCGCCTGGCGCGGCATCGCCCAGCGACTGGAGGAGTACCGATGAACCGCCTGCGCGCCGCCGCCCTCGCCCTGGCCACCGCCGCGGCTCTCGCCCTCACCGGCTGCACGACGGGGGCGGAAGACCTCGGCACGCCCCTCGCCGCGGCGATCCCGACTCCGACGGCGAGCGCGTCCGCTCCCGCCGCTCCTGCCGCGGCGGACTGCTCGCCCTCGGCGGTCACCTCCTACGCGCCGACCGGCGTGACCGACAGCACCAGGCTCGCGGAGATCCGCGGGCGCGGGACCCTGCGCGTCGGCGTCTCGGCCGACACCCTCCTGATGAGCGCCCGCAACCCGATCACGGGGGCGATCGAGGGCTTCGACGTCGACATCGCCCGCGAGGTCGCCCGGGCGATCCTCGGCAGCGACTCCATCGACTACGTCGTGATCACCTCCGCTCAGCGCCTCCCCGCGCTCACCGGCGGCGACGGCGCCCCGCAGGTCGACATGGTGGCCCGCACCCTCACGATGACCTGCGATCGCTGGAGCTCGATCGCCTTCTCGTCCGAGTACTACGACGCCGGCCTCAAGGTGCTCGTCTCCGACGACCCCGACGGAGTCCCGATCACGGGCATCGGCGACCTCGACGGCGAGAGGGTCTGCGCGCCCAGCGGCACCACGACACTCAGCCGCCTGCAGAACGACTACCCGGAGGTCGAGGCGGTCGAGGCCGCCACGCACTCGCAGTGCCTCGCCCTCTTCCAGGCCGGCGAGGTCGACGCCATCGCGGGCGACGACACGATCCTCGCGGGCTTCGTGGCGCAGGATCCGTACGCGAAGGTCGTCGGCGACGCCCTGAGCTCGGAGCCCTACGGCCTCGGCCTGCCCGCCGACGACCCCGACTTCGTGCGCTTCGTCAACGCCTCGCTCGAGAGCATCCGCAGCGACGGCCGCTGGCAGAGCATCTACGAGCGCTGGCTGGGGGTCCTCGGCGAGGCCTCGCCGCCTTCCCCGGTGTACGGCCGATGAGCACCGGTCTCGCGGAGGGGACCCCCGTCGCTCCGGGCCGGCTCGGGGAGGCCGCGCCGCAGCGCGAGCTCTTCGAGTACCTCGCCGCTCTCACCCGCTGGCTCCAGCGGACCACGCGCGAGCTCTCGCGGCTGGACGCCGCCGCGCTGGCGTCGCCGCAGGCCGAGAACTACACGGCCGACGTGGTGCTCGCCCAGTCGCTCCGCGAGTCCGTCACCCGGCGCCTCGCCGAGCTCGAGGCGGTCTGGGACTCCGGCCGCGTCGACGTCGTGGCGCGCGAGCGGATGTCGCAGCTGATCTGGGGCCGTCTCGACGCCTCCGGGAGCGGCGCGGTCTCGCTGGTGGAGGCGGTGCGCCTCTGCGACGCGGTCGTCGGCCAGCTGCGCTCCCGGCTCGAGCTCGACCCCAGCGGCACCGACGTCGCCGGGCGGATCGTGGGGGTGCGCGCCGAGATCGAGCGCTGCCGCGACCTCACCCGTGACGGCGGCGGCACGGTCGACCGCGAGCGGGCGGAGCGGGTCGCCGTGCTGCGCTCCCGCCTCGACGCGCTCGCTGAGCGGGCGGGCCGGGGAGCCGACGTGTCGGGGCCGCTCGGCCAGCTCGAGAGCGACTCCGCCCGGCTCGAGCGCGACCTGATCATCGCCGCGTCCGAGCGGCGCGGACTCGAGCGCGACCGCCGTCGGGCGCGCGAGCTGGCGGAGGCGGCCGAGCGACGCGAGGCGCCGCTGCGCGAGCTCGTGGCCCGCTGCCGCCGCGAGATCGCCGACCCGCCGCGGCTGGCCGTGCCCGACGTCTCCCGGCTGGGCGATCCTCCGTCCGACCGCGAGGCGCTCGACGCGCACCTCGCCCGGCTCACCGCGGTCGGCCGCGCGTTCGACGCGGTCGAGGCCGCCTACACCTCGCCGCTGCGCACCCGGGCCGCCCTCGGCTTCCGCCTCCGGGCGCTGCGGGAGCGTGCCGAGGGCAACGGCCGCGCTGCCACCGCCGTCGGCGTCGCGGCCGAGGAGGAGGTGCGCGCAGCCCTCGACACGGTGCCGTGCTCCGTCCCGCTCGCCCGTCACCTGGTCGAGCAGTACGACGTCGTCACCCGCGACCTCCCGCAGCCCGACCCCGCGCACCACCGGAAGGCCACCCCATGAACGGCGCCCCCTGCACCGCGACTCCCGGCTGCACCGGGACGATCGAGGACGGCTACTGCAACGTCTGCGGCCTCCCGCCCGAGGAGGGCGCCGCCGCCTCCACGCCGACCGCGCGCCGCGCCGCTCCGGCCTCCCCGCCGGCCACCGCCTCCGCCGCCTTCGGCACCGGCTTCGTCGAGGGCACCCCCGGCGCCACGGCACCCGGGCCCGCGGAGGAGTCGGCCACCGCGCGCAGCACGCGCACCTCCTCCGCCCGCCTCGCCACCGCCGCCCTCGGCTCCGCCCGCACGGCGCAGACCGGCTCGAAGGTCACCCGCCGCGTCGGCACCACCTCGACCCGACTGCGCGGCCCGAGGCTCGGCGCCGGGCTCACCACCGTCCCGTCCCGCCCGGCCGCCGACCCGATGGCCGCTCTGATGACCGAGGCGGTCCTCCCCGAGCGCAAGCGCTTCTGCTCGCACTGCGGCACCGCCGTCGGCCGCGGGCGCGACGGTCGGCCCGGCCGCACCGAGGGGTTCTGCCCCAACTGCCGCACGCCGTTCTCGTTCACTCCGCAGCTGGTGAAGGGCGACGTGGTCGGCGGCCAGTACGAGGTCGTCGGCTGCCTGGCCTACGGCGGCCTCGGCTGGATCTACCTCGCGCGCGACCGGAACGTCTCGGGGCGCTGGGTGGTGCTCAAGGGCCTGCTCAACTCCGGCGACCCCGACGCGTACGCCGCGGCCGTCACCGAGCGCCGGTTCCTGGCCGAGGTCGAGCACCCGCTGATCGTCGAGATCTACAACTTCGTCCTGCACGACGGCGCCGGCTACATCGTGATGGAGTACGTCGGCGGGCCGAGCCTCAAGCAGATCCTGAAGGAGCGGCTGGACGCCAACGGCGGCGCCGCGGATCCGCTGCCGGTGGACCAGGCGCTCGCCTTCGTGCTCGAGGTCATGCCCGCCTTCGCCTACCTGCACGACCACGGCCTGCTCTACTGCGACTTCAAGCCGGACAACATGATCCAGGTGGGCGACCAGGTCAAGCTGATCGACCTCGGCGGAGTGCGCCGGATCGACGACGAGGACTCCGCCATCTACGGCACCGTCGGCTACCAGGCTCCGGAGGTCGCCGACCTCGGTCCCTCGGTCGCCTCCGACGTCTACACGATCGGCCGAACGCTGGCCTCGCTGGTGCTCGACTTCCGCGGCAACCAGACGACCTTCGTCGCCTCGCTGCCGCCCGTGTCGGAGACGCCGCTGTTCCAGCGCTACGACTCCTTCTACCGCCTGATCGCGAAGGCATGCGCTCCCGACCCGCAGGACCGCTTCGCCACGGTGGACGAGATGCGCGGCCAGCTGCTCGGAGTGCTGCGCGAGGTCGTCGCGACCGACCGCGGTCCCGGACACCCCGCGCTGCACTCGACGGAGTCGGCCCTGTTCGAGGCGCCCGTGGCCGACGTGGTCGACCGCGTCCCGCCGTGGGACGCGCTGCCGGCGCTCCGCCGCGACGAGTCCGATCCCGCCCGGTCGTGGCTCGCGGGCGTGAACGTCGCCGACCCGATCGTGCGCCTGCGCGCTCTCGCGCTCGCGCCCACCGTGACGGTCGAGGTGCGGCTCGCCCGCGCCCGGGCGGCGATCGAGGCGCAGCGCTGGGAGGAGGCGGCCCGCGCGACGGGCGAGATACTCACGGAGGACCCGTGGGAGTGGCGGGCGGTCTGGATGAGCGGTCTCGCGCAGCTCGCGCGCGGCGACGACATCGGGGCCCGCGCCTCCTTCAACACCGTCTACGGGCAGGTCCCCGGCGAGCTCGCCCCGAAGCTCGCGCTCGCCGCGGCGTGCGAGGCGAGCGGTGAGCCCGAGGTCGCCGAGTCCCTCTACGTGATCTGCGCCCGCGCCGACGCGAACTACACGGCACCCGCCGCCTTCGGTCTCGCCCGGGTGCGGCAGCTGCGCTCCGACCTCGACGGGGCGCTCGACGCGCTCGACATCGTCGCGCCCACGCGCTCCTCCTACTCCGACGCGCGCCGCCGCCGGGCGGAGCTGCTGGCGGAGTCGGGCCGCGGGCTGCCCGCGCTCTCGGCCGCCCTCGCGAGCGTCGACTCCGTGTCGATCGACCAGCGGACCCGCCTCGAGCTCACGACCCAGGTCCTCGCCTCCGCCCTCGAGCTGGTGCGGCGCGACGGCCCGGCCGAGGGAGCGACCCTCGGCGGAGTCGAGGCGAACGAGGCCGCCATCCGCGACGGCCTCGAGGCCTCCTACCGCGCGCTCGCCGCCTCAACTCGCGAGCGCGACGAGCGCCTGCGCCTCGTCGACCGGGCCAACGAGGTCCGACGCTGGACGCTGACATGAGCGGCGCGCTGTCGACTCCCTGCCCGAACTGCGGCGAGCCGGTCACGACGGGCGACGCGTTCTGCGAGGCCTGCGGGACGCCGCTGATCGTCGCGGCCACCCCCTCCGCTCCGCCCGTCGCCGTCGGAGGATCCGCCGCCTGCGTCTACTGCGGGGGAGCGGTCGCCGAGGACGGCTACTGCGAGCAGTGCGGACGCCCAGCTCCGACCGAGCGCGAGCACTGGGCCGAAGCGCCGCACCCGCTGGTCGGCGGCGTCTGCGACCGCGGGCTCCGGCATCCGGCCAACGAGGACGCGATGGCGCTCGGGGCGACCACCGGCGCCGACGGCTCTCTGAGGACGGCGCTGCTCGTGGTCTGCGACGGGGTCTCCTCGACCCCCGACTCCGACAAGGCGTCGCTCGCCGCGGCCCGTGCGGCACTCAGCGCGCTGCAGGCCGAGGTCGGCGGGGAGAGCGCGGGAGCGGACCGCTGGCGCGCGCTGCTGCAGATGGCCACCGCGCGCGCTTCCGGAGCGATCGACGCGGCCGTGCCCGAGAAGCGGTCGAATCCGCCCTCGTGCACCTTCACCGCGGCGGTGCTGGACGGCGCGCTGCTCGTCACGGGCAACGTGGGCGACAGCCGCAGCTACTGGATGCCGGACGCGGGCGAGCCGCGGCAGCTCACGGTCGACGACTCGTGGGCGCAGGAGCAGATCGCCTCGGGAGTGCCGCGGGAGCAGGCCGAGACGGCGCCCGACGCTCACGCCATCACCCGCTGGCTCGGCGCCGACGCGCACGACGAGGAGCCGCGGGTCGCCTCCGAGGAGCTGACCGAGCCGGGCTGGGTGCTGGTCTGCTCCGACGGGCTGTGGAACTACGCGTCCGCCGCCGAGGACCTCGCGCGCGTGCTCCGCGACGCGCAGGAGCGGGTGGGCGCGGATCCGGTCACGCTCGCGAAGGCGCTGGTCGCCTGGGCGAACGAGCGCGGCGGGCACGACAACATCACCGCGGCGCTGGCGCGGTTCGACCCGGCGGGTGCGGCGGAGACTGCGGCTGAAGCGTCCGCTGCAGAGGTGCACGGTGAGGAGACCGGTACAGCCGAGCAGGGTGCTGCCGACTCCGGCGCCGCCGACCTCGGCGCTGCGGATCCCGGAGCTGCGGACCCGAGCGCGGCCGACCCCGCCGCCTCGAGCCCCGACGCGGCCACCCCCTCGCCCGACGCCGACGCCGACGCCTCCCGTCCCACCGACTGAGCGCGCCGATCCGTCCAGACCACCCCTACACCGCTGGACGGATCGGCACCCCCGCGGCCGTGGTCACGCCCCTACAGTCGTCGCCATGAGCATCGCCGAGCCCGCCACCGCCCTGTCCGTCGTCGGCCACTGGATCGACGGGGCTCCCTCCGACTCCTCGTCCGGCCGCACCGCTCCCGTCTACGACCCGGCGCTGGGAGTCGCGACCAAGGAGGTCGCGCTCGCCGACTCCGCCGAGGTGGACGCCGCCGTCGCCTCCGCGAAGGCCGCCTTCCCCGCCTGGCGCGACACGTCGCTCGCGAAGCGGCAGCAGATCGTCTTCCGCTTCCGCGAGCTCCTCGAGGCGAAGAAGCAGGAGCTCGCCGAGCTGATCACGTCGGAGCACGGCAAGGTCGTCTCGGACGCGCTCGGCGAGATCACTCGAGGCCAGGAGGTCGTGGAGTTCGCGACCGGTCTCGCGCACCACCTCAAGGGCGAGTACTCGGAGCAGGTCTCCACCGGCGTCGACGTCTACTCGACCAAGCAGCCGCTCGGCGTGGTCGGGATCATCTCCCCCTTCAACTTCCCTGCGATGGTGCCGATGTGGTTCTTCCCCATCGCCATCGCCGCCGGCAACACCGTCGTGGTGAAGCCCTCCGAGAAGGACCCGTCCCCGGCGATCTGGCTCGGCGCCCTCTGGAAGGAGGCCGGCCTCCCCGACGGCGTCTACACGGTGCTCAACGGCGACAAGCAGGCCGTCGACGGGCTGCTCGAGCACCCCGACGTGCGCTCGATCTCGTTCGTCGGCTCGACCCCGATCGCGCAGTACGTCTACGAGACGGGCACCCGCCACGGCAAGCGCGTCCAGGCCCTCGGTGGGGCGAAGAACCACATGCTGGTGCTCCCCGACGCGGACCTCGACCTCGTCGCCGACTCCGCCATCAACGCCGGCTTCGGCTCGGCGGGCGAGCGGTGCATGGCGATCTCGGTCGTCGTCGCGGTCGAGCCCGTCGCCGACGAGCTCATCACCAAGATCCAGGACAGGGCGTCGAAGCTGCGCATCGGCGACGGCCGCCGTGGCTGCGACATGGGCCCGCTCGTCACCGAGGCGCACCGCGACAAGGTCGCCTCCTACATCGCGATCGCGGAGGAGGACGGCGCGGAGGTCGTCATCGACGGCCGCGGCATCGAGGTCGACGGGGACGCGAACGGGTTCTGGCTCGGCCCGACCCTGCTCGACAAGGTCCCCACCACCTCCCGCGCGTACACGGAGGAGATCTTCGGACCGGTGCTCTCCATCGTCCGCGTCGCCTCCTACGAGGAGGGCGTCGCCCTGATCAACAACGGCGCGTTCGGCAACGGCACCGCGATCTTCACCAACGACGGAGGAGCGGCCCGCCGCTTCCAGAACGAGGTCGAGGTCGGCATGATCGGCATCAACGTCCCCATCCCCGTCCCCGTCGCCACGTTCTCCTTCGGCGGCTGGAAAGCGTCCCTCTTCGGCGACACCAAGGCCCACGGAGCCGAAGGCGTCCGCTTCTTCACCCAGCAGAAGGCCATCACCAGCCGCTGGCTCGACCCCTCCCACGGCGGCATCAACCTCGGGTTCCCGCAGCATTCCTAGGCTCTCTCCTCCTTCGTCGTCGATCGCCCGCAGTCGGCTGGGGAGGGTGGTTCCGTTCTCGAGGGCGTCGAACGTTCCGCGCACGACGATCCGCTGGAACGCGGATCGCCGGTTGCGCTCCGCGCCGGCGGGACGCGGTCGGTCGACCGGAGAGGCTCCTGAGCACCGCCGAGCGCAACCGGCGATCCGCGTGTGAGCGGATCGTCGTGCGCGGTACGCGACCCGCTCTTCCCAGCGTCCCCACCTCCTGAGGCCGACCGCGGCCGATCGACGACGCAGGAGGAGATCGGCTCCTGAGCACGGCTGAGCGCAACCGGCGATCCGCGTGGGAGCGGATCGTCGTGCGCGGTACGCGACCCGCTCTTCCCATCGTCCCCACCTTCTGAGGCCGACCGCGGCCGACCGACGACGAAGGAGGAGAGAGGCTATGAGTGCAGCCGCAGCGCCGTCCAGAGCTCGGTGCGGGCGGAGACGTCGTCGAGGTCGAGGCCGAGGGCGCGCTCGACGGCGGTGATGCGGTTGCGGAGGGTGTGACGGTGCACGCCGAGGTCACGGGCGGCGGGCTCCCAGGCGCCGTTGCGGCGGAGCCAGACGCGGGCGCTCTCGAGCAGCACGGCTCCCTCCGGGGTCAGCAGCGGTGCGAGCATCCGGCGGGCGAGCGGTGCGGCTCCGGCGGCGGCGAGGAGCCCGATCATCCCCTCGGCGGCGACGTCCTCGAAGCGGACCACCGTCCTGTCTCCTGTCCGCTCGGCGGCGCGCCGCGCCTCCTCGAGGCCCCGGTCCAGGTCGGACCAGCCGATCGGGGCGGAGGCGCCGGCGCTCGCGCCGTGCCGCTCCAGCACGGCGGTCAGCGGCCCGAGTCCGTCGGCGGCGGCGACGGTGACGAGCGAGCCGTCCCTCTCGGCGAAGAACAGGCGCGCGCCGTCCTCCTCCGCCACGACCTCCAGCTCGTCGAGGAGCGAGTCGCCGTGCACGGGCGCGCTCAGCACGACCACCCGCACGGGCTCGGCGGGCAGCGGGCTCCCCAGGCGCCGTGCGGTGCTCTCGGCGACGTCGAAGGCTCCCGCGGCCAGCAGCTCGAGCAGTCCGGAGCGCAGCTGCCGGCGGGAGGAGTCCAGCGCGCGCCGCTGCTCCAGCGCGATGCTCGCCAGGGCGATGACGCTCGCGACGAGGTCGCTGCCCGCCGGGTCCAGCGGCGTGCCCGTGCCCACGGCGAGCACCCCGCGCAGGTGGTCGCGGCGCCCGATCGTCTGCAGCGTCACACCGCCGCCGTCGTCGAGCCGGAGTCCCGCTCGGCTGCCGCGGGTCAGCGCGTGCCTCGCGGCCGCGGCGACCGCCTCCTCCGCCGGCACGTCGAGCCGGGTGGGCAGGTGCACCCTCTGCCCGGCCGCGTCGTAGAGGGCGACCCAGCAGTCCAGCTGCCGCTCCAGCTCGGTGAGGATCGCCGCGAGCCCGTCCGGCCGCAGCGCCGCGCGGGCGACCCGCCGCTGCGCCTCGAGCGACCACTCCAGCCGCTCGCGCTGCTCCCGCGAGATCACGTCGGCGACGAAGCGGATGATCCCCATGAACGGAGTCAGGTCCGCCACCTCCAGCAGCGGCAGGCCCTGGCGCTCGCACGCCGTGACGAGAGCGGCGGGCACCTCGTCGTGCACGATGCGGGTGGCGAAGCCGAGCGCGCGGATGCCGCGGCCGCGCAGCCGGGCGACGTACTCCTCCGAGAACTCGGCGCTGTCGTGCCCGGTGAAGTGGACGCCGTCGGTCAGCAGCAGCTGGCCCGACTCGAGCCAGGGCGTCGGATCGACGAGGTCCGAGGAGTGCGCCCACACCAGGGGGGCGTCGAGATCGGCCTCGTCGTGGACGCCGGCGAGCACGCGCAGTCGGAAGGCCGGTTCGGCCAGCAGATCGCGGACGGTCGCGGGCATGCGCGGCTCCCTTCGACGTTCCGTCCATCGTAAGGTCCGCGGATCGACGGATCCGCACGCCCGCTTCCGAGGCGCGCGCGGCACGATGGGGAGCATGACGTCCTCGACCGCCCCCACCGTCCGCGACAACGCCTCCGTCACCGCCGCCGACCGGTCCCGCGTGTTCCACTCCTGGTCGGCGCAGGGCGCGCTGAACCCGCTGCCCATCGCGGGCGGTCTCGGCGCCGAGGTCTGGGACGTCGACGGCACCCGCTACCTCGACTTCTCCAGCCAGCTCGTGAACGTCACCATCGGCTACCAGCACCCGAAGGTCGTCGCCGCGATCCAGGAGCAGGCGGGCGTCCTCACCACCGTCGGCCCGGCCTACGCGAACGAGACCCGCGCCGAGGCGGCCCGCCTGATCACCGAGCGGGCGCCCGAGGGCATGGAGAAGGTCTTCTTCACCAACGGCGGTGCGGACGCGAACGAGAACGCGATCCGCATGGCGCGGCTGTTCACCGGCCGCGACAAGGTCGTCTCGCTGTACCGCTCGTACCACGGCAACACGGGAGCGGCGATCGTCTCGACCGGCGACTGGCGCCGCATCCCGAACGAGTACTCCCGCGGGCACGTGCACGCCTTCGGGCCCTACCTGTACCGCAGCGAGTTCTGGGCCGAGACCCTCGAGCAGGAGTGCGAGCGCGCGCTCCACCACCTCGAGCGCGTCGTGCAGGCGGAGGGGCCGGAGTCGATCGCCGCGTTCCTCCTCGAGACCATCCCCGGCACCGCCGGCGTGCTCACCCCGCCGCCCGGCTACCTCGCGGGTGTCCGCGAGATCGCCGACCGGTACGGCATCCAGCTGATCCTCGACGAGGTCATGGCGGGCTTCGGCCGCACGGGGGAGTGGTTCGCCTTCGACGCCTTCGACGTGCGCCCCGACCTGATCACCTTCGCGAAGGGCGTCAACTCCGGCTACGTCCCGATCGGCGGCGTCGTCATCTCGGATCCGATCGCCCACCACTTCGACGAGCGCGTCTTCCCCGGCGGTCTCACCTACTCGGGCCACCCGCTCGCCGCGGCCAGCGTCGTCGCGACGCTCCAGGCGATGGAGGAGGAGGGGATCGTCGACAACGCGCGCACCATCGGCTCGGAGCACCTGGCCCCCGGCCTGGCGGCGCTCGAGGCGAAGCACGACCTGATCGGCGAGGTCCGGGGCTCCGGAGTGTTCTGGGCCCTGGAGCTGGTCACCGACCGGGCCGCGCGCACCCCGCTGCCGGCGGCCTCCGTCGCCCGCCTCAAGACCGACCTGCTGTCGCGCGGCCTCCTGCCCTTCACCGCCGACAACCGGATCCACGTGGTCCCGCCGGCCGTCATCACCCCCGCCGAGGTCGCCCGCGGCCTCGGCATCCTCGACGACGCCCTCACCGCCTTCAGCGGCTGACCGCACTCCGTTCCGCAGGCGGCGGCGTTCTCGCGGGGCGTATCCGGGGATCCGCGTTCCAGCGGATCCGCGTCGCCGTGCGCGTCCCGCTCCTCGGGACCCGGCCGCGCGCTCGGGCCGACTGCGGGACGCCGCGCGGGGGGCGGCGTCTTCGCGAGGCGTATCCGGGGATCCGCGTTCCAGCGGATCCGCGTCGCCGTGCGCGACCCGCTCCTCGGGACCCGGCCGCGCGCTGGAGCCGACTGCGGGACGCCGCGCGGGGAGCGGTGCCGTCGCGAGGCGTATCCGGGGATCCGCGTTCCAGCGGATCCGCGTCGCCGTGCGCGACCCGCTCCTCGGGACCCGGCCCCGCGCTGGAGCCGACTGCGGGACGCCGCGTGGGGAGCGGCGTCCTAACCAGCGGCGCCGTCGCGAGGCGTATCCGGGGATCCGCGTTCCAGCGGATCCGCGTCGCCGTGCGCCTGCCGCTCCTCGGGACCCGGCCGCGCGCTCGGGCCGACTGCGGGACGCCGCGCGGGGAGCGGCGCCGTCGCGAGGCGTATCCGGGGATCCGCGTTCCAGCGGATCCGCGTCGCCGTGCGCGACCCGCTCCTCGGGACCCGGCCCCGCGCTCGAGCCGACTGCGGGACGCCGCGCGGGGAGCGGCGCCGTCGCGAGGCGTATCCGGGGATCCGCGTTCCAGCGGATCCGCGTCGCCGTGCGCATCCCGCTCCTCGGGACCCGGCCGTGCGCTCGAGCCGACTGCGGGACGCCGCGCGGGGAGCGGCGTCCTAACCAGCACTGTGCAAGGCGAACGCCGTCACGAACCCGAGCACCGCGTACAGCCCGGTGAGCACGTCGTCGCGGTCGAACGCCTCGGGGATCATCGTGTTCGAGATCATGGCGAGGATCGCGCCGGCGGCGACGGTCGTCACGAAGGCCACGACCGCGCCCGGTGCGGTGGCGAAGACCAGGAAGCCGACCAGCGCCGCGGCGGCCGAGATCGCGGCGATCCCGCCCCAGACGGTGAAGACGTAGCGGGCGGAGCGGCCGTCGGCCTTCATGCCGACCGTCGAGGACAGGCCCTCGGGGAGGTTCGAGATCGCGACCGCGGCGACGATGGGCACGCTGATCGCCGCTCCCGCTCCGCCCTGGGCGACCGAGAGGCCGAGCACGATCGATTCGGGGACCCCGTCGATCAGGGCGCCGGCCGCGATGGCCGCGCCTCCTCCTCCGCCCGACCCCTTCGCGCTCTTGCGGTTCCCCGCGCCGGCGCGGGTGAGCAGCGCGTCCGCGCCGACGAAGACGACGGCTCCCGCGAGCGTGCCGAGGATCGTCGGGAGCAGTCCTCCGTCGTCCGCCGCCTCCTGCACGAGCTCGTAGGCGAGCGCCGAGATCAGCACCCCTGCTCCGAACGCGGAGATCGCGGCGGTGAGCTTCGGGGGCACGCGCACGAACCAGGCGAGCGCGGCGCCGATCAGGAGGGTGGCGCCGCCGATGGCGCCGCTGGCGAGGGCGAGGGTCCAGGGAGGCACGGCTCCACCCTGGCACCGGCGGTGTCCGGCCGCGGCGGGCTTGACGGGGGCGCTCCGGCGGCGCTCGACCCGCCTCCGCCGGCCCCGACAGCTGTCGTGCAGGCGTCGGGCCGCGATGCCTGGCCGATCCTCGGCGATGGAGGGCCGCTCGGGCCGGGCGTCCCCGTAAACTGCCGGAATGGCGGAGTTCAGCGCGAGTGTTTTCCAGAACGAGTTCCTCTCGGACGGCGCCACCGACGTGCACGCCATCGTCACGGTGACCGCGTCCGGCACGGGGGTCGCCGGGTCCGACGGGGCCGCGGCCGAGATCATCATCGTGGACTGCTCCGGATCGATGACCGGCGAGAACATGACGGCCGCGAAGCGCGCTGCCGCCGTGGCCGTCGACCAGATCCTGGACGGCACCTTCTTCGCCGTCGTGGCCGGGTCCGAGCGCGCCGACCGCGCCTTCCCGTACCCCAACGCCACCGTCTCGATGGTGCGGATGGAGCCGGGGGCGCGAGCCGCGGCGAAGGAGGCGATCGGCTACCTCCAGGCCGACGGCGGCACCGCGATGGGCACCTGGCTGACCCTCGCCCGCCAGCTGTTCGCGACCGTGCCGGAGGCGACGCAGAGGCACGCGATCCTCCTCACCGACGGCAAGAACGAGCACGAGTCGCGGATGCAGCTGGACGCGGCGATCCGCGCGGCGTCGGGCGACTTCCAATGCGACGTGCGCGGCGTCGGCTCCCGCTGGATCGTCGAGGAGGCGCGCACCATCGCGAGCGCCCTGCTGGGCACCGTGGGCCTGATCGCGAACCCGGCCGACATGGCGGCCGACTTCGAGTCGCTGATGCGGGCGTCGATGGGCCGGGGAGTCGCCAACGGCGAGCTGCGCGTCTGGACTCCGCAGGGCGCGCAGCTGCTCTTCGTCCGCCAGGTCGCGCCGAACCTCGAGGACCTCAGCTCCCGGCGGAACGCCGTGAACCCGCTCACCGGCGCCTACCCGACCGGCGCCTGGGGCGACGAGTCGCGGGAGTACCACGTGGCGGTCCGGGTCGCGTCGAAGCCGGTCGGCTCGGAGCAGCTCGCCGCGCGGGTGCAGCTCAGCGTGCGCGACGAGGTGGTCGCCTCCGCCCTGGTGAAGGCGCGCTGGACGGACGACTCCGCCCTGACCGCCCGCATCGACCCCGCCGTCGCCCACTACACCGGCCAGACCGAGCTCGCCTCGGCGATCCAGGACGGGCTCGCGGCCAAGGCGCGGGGCGACGAGGCGACCGCCACGGTCAAGCTCGGGCGCGCGGTGCAGCTCGCCTCCGTCACCGGGAACGACGAGGCGACCGCGAAGCTGCGGAAGGTCGTCGAGATCGACGACCCGAACGAGGGCACCGTGCGGCTCAAGCGCGGCGTGGACCGCCTCGACGAGATGGCGCTGGACACCGCGTCGACCAAGACCACGCGGGTGCGCAAGTGAGCTTCCGCTGTCCCGAGGGGCACACCTCCCAGTCCGGCGACTACTGCGACGTCTGCGGGGCGCCCATCGGTGCCGCTGCGGCCCCGTCGCCCGCTCCCGCCGCGCCGACCACCGCGATCCCGACCGGCCCCTCGGTCTGCCCGCACTGCTCGTTCCCGAACGAGCCCGGCGCCCTGTTCTGCGAGAACTGCGGCTACGACTTCACGACCGGCTCCCTCCCCGAGGCCGATCCGTTCACCTCCTCCGGTGCCGTCCGCGCTCCGGGCGAGGTCGGCGGCTCCGCGACGCCGTCGGGGGACCCGGCCCAGCACCTGGGCGAGGCGCCCGCGCCGCAGGCCGATCCCGCGGCTCCCACCGAGCTGGTCCCGGAGCAGGAGGCCGGCTTCGACACCCCCGTCGCGACCGCGCCGCCCGCCGCTCCGCCGACCGAGGTGATCCCGGAGGCCCCTGCACCCGAGGCCGCAGTCCCCGACGCGGCACCCGGGGCCTCAGCGTCGGAGGAGGAGTCCGCGTCCGCGCCGGCCACCGGCTCCGCCCGCCCCGCCACCGCCTCCGCGGACCCGGACCGCCCGTGGATCGCCGAGCTCTGGGTCGACCCGGAGTGGTACGCCGAGCAGCGCGCCGACGACCCGATGCCCTCGCCCGGCCCGCCCGCGACCGTCGTCCTCCGCGAGCGCACCCTGCTCGTCGGACGCCCGTCCGTCTCCCGCGGCATCTCGCCGCAGGTGGACTGCGGCTCCGACTCCGGTGTCTCGCGGCGCCACTGCCAGCTGAGCACCGACGGCTACCGCTGGTGGGTCGAGGATCTGCAGTCGGCGAACGGCACGTACCTCGCCCCGGCCGGGGCGCCGCTCCCGCAGTCGCCGATCGCCGCCGGTCAGCGCCGCGAGGTCGAGGAGGGCGACCGGATCTACGTGGGCGCCTGGACGCGGATCGTGCTCCGTCCCGCGTTCCCCGGCGAGGCCTAGGGCCCCGCGCCCGGTCGGTCAGCGACCGGCGAGCGCTCCGAGCATCCACGACAGCGCCGCGATCGCGCCGACGCCGACCACGCTCGAGCCGATGATCACGGACCGCCGGATCCGTGCCGCGCGCGAGTCCGAGGCGGTCGGCGCGCCCGAAGCCGAGCCCGTCGTCATCCCGCCGCGGAGCCGGTGCGCGACCTTGTCGGCGGTCGGCCGCTTCTCCGGGTCCCTCTGTGTCATCGAGGTCAGCAGCGCCCGCCACTCCGCCGGCAGGGTGTCGGGCACGGAGGGGCTGCGGTGGAGGCGGGCGATCGCCGCCTCGAGGACGGTGCCCGAGTACTCCCGGTGACCGGTGATCGCCTCGAGGAGGACCAGGCCGAGGGAGAAGACGTCGCTCGCTCCGCTGATCGGCTCGCCCGCGACCTGCTCCGGGCTGACGAAGCTCGCGGTGCCGATCACGACGCCGTCGCTGGTCAGGCGGGAGCCGTCCATGAAGTGGGCCACGCCGAAGTCGGTGAGCTTGGCGGTGCGGGCGTAGCCGCTGGAGGCGACCTCGCTGACCAGGATGTTCGCGGGCTTCACGTCGCGGTGCACGACGCCGCGCTCGTGCAGGTAGGCCAGGGCCTCGGCGAGCTGCGTGCCGATCGCCGCGACCTCCGCCGCCGGGAGGGGGCCGGACTCGAGCCGCGCCTCCATCGTGGGGTCGGCGACGAGCTCCATCACGACGTAGCGGCGGACCTCGCCGCCGAAGTTGTGCAGCCCCGCGTCGAAGAGGTTGACGATGCCGGGGTGGGCGAAGGAGCTCAGCATCCGCACCTCGCGCTCCTGGCGGGCCACGTCCTCAGGGTTCGAGGCCTCCGCGCGGAACACCTTCACGGCGACCTCGCGCTGCACGGTCTCGTCGCGGGCCCGGTAGACCGAGCCCATCCCGCCGGAGCCGATGCGCTCGATCAGGTGGTAGCGGCCGGCCACCTTCTGCTGGGCGGCGTTCGCGGCGACGGTACTCATGGCGATCCCGCCTTCCGCTCGAACGGTGCGCTCCGGAGCGCACGAGGTGGGCGCCTGCGACGACGGTACCGCGGGGCGGCGCCGGCCGGGTCGGCGGAACGGGGGGATTGACACTCCCGGCCCCGGACGGGGGGACGAATGGCCGCTCAGCGCACCGATCCGCACCCCCCCGCCGCGGGGTCAGCGGAGGCCGCTGCGCGCGAAGCCCTGCACGAAGTAGCGCTGGAACACCAGGAACAGCACCACCATCGGCACGACGTTCACCAGGGCGAACGCCATGGTCGCTCCGTAGTCGCTGCCGAACTGCCCCTGGAGGAAGAGCAGCCCGATCGGGAGCGTGAACAGCGCGTTCTCCTTCAGGGCGATGAGCGGCCAGGCGAAGTCGTTCCAGGAGCCGAGCAGCGACATGAAGAAGAGCACGGCGATGAGCGGCTTCGAGAGGGGGAGGACGATGGCCGTGAACACGCGGAAGTGCCCGGCGCCGTCGATCCGGGCCGCCTCGATCAGGTCCCGCGGGATCGCGAGGATGAACTGCCGCGCCAGGAACAGCCCGAACGCCGATGCCGCCGTCGGCAGGATCACCGCCCAGTAGCTCCCGTAGAGGCCGAGGTCGGTGACGAGCCGGAACAGCGCCACCATGATCACCTGCACGGGCAGGGTGAGCGTCGACAGGGCCAGGAGGAAGAGCACGCCGGATCCGCGGAACCGCAGCTGCGCGAAGGCGTAGCCGCCGAGCAGGTTGATCGTCACGGTGATCAGGGCGGTGACCAGGCTGATCGCGAGGGAGTTGCCGAACCAGGTCGCCACGGGGAACGACGAGAACACCCGCTCGAAGTTCACCAGCGTCAGCTCGCGCGGCCAGAGGCGGAGGGTGCCGCCGAGCAGCTCGGACCGCGAGGAGAACGCGACGACGACCATCCAGTACAGCGGGAAGACGATGACCACCGAGACACCGAGGGCGAGGGCGAGGCGGAGCAGGCGCGAGGTGCGCGACGTGCGAATCATTCGACGAGGTCCCTCGAGCGGTTGGTGCGCCACTGCACCGCGGTGAAGATCATGGTCAGGATCAGCAGCACGATGCCGATGGCCGCGGCGTAGCCCTGGTCGCGGGTGACGAACCCGGTGTCGTAGGCGTAGGTCACGAGCACCGAGGTCGCGTTCTGCGGTCCGCCGCCGGTGAGCACGAAGACGATGTCGAACACCTGGAACGAGTAGATGACGTTGAGGATGAGCAGGAAGAACGACGACGGGCCGACCAGCGGCAGCGTCACGTGGCGGAACTGCTGCCACGCGTTCGCTCCGTCGAGCCGGGCCGCCTCGTAGAGCGCCGGGTTCACCCCCTGCAGCCCCGCCAGGTAGATCAGCATGTTGAAGCCGGTGCGCCACCACAGGGTGACGAGCACCACGGAGGCGAAGGCCGCCGCTCCGCCGGACTGCCAGGCGATGCGGGGGAGGCCGATCGTCTGGAGCATGCCGTCGAGCACGCCGCTGTTCTCGTCGAAGATCAGCACGCCCATCAGCGCCGTCGCCACTCCGGAGACCGCCATCGGCAGGATGAGGATGCTGCGGAACACCGGCCGCGCGGGCAGCACCGAGTTCATCAGCACCGCCGCGCCGAGGCCCAGCGCCATCGAGAGCGGGGTCACGATCAGGGTGAACAGCGCCGTGTTCAACGTCGAGCGCCAGAAGAGGCCGTCGCCGAGCAGCCGCGCGTAGTTGTCGAGTCCGACGAAGACGCCGTCGCCGAAGCCGTTCGTGCGCTGGAAGCCGATCAGGAACGCGCCGCCCAGGGGGACGAACACGAACAGGCCGAGCATCAGCAGGTTCGGCGCGAGGAACGCGTAGGCGGCCGCGATGCCGGAGGTGAGGCCGGCGATGGTGTCCTCGGTGCTGCGCCCGCCGACGAAGGCCTGCTCCAGCTGCTCCTTGAGCACCGTGATGATCGCGGCCATGTCGGGCGAGGCGACCTGCGCCGAGTCGGACGCCTGGACGGTGCCCGCCTGGCCGAGGAACACCTCGGCGAGCTCGGGGCGCACGGCGAACTCGATGCCCGACTCCGTGAGGTCGCGACGGGTGGGGAGGAGGGAGGCGCCGGCGCAGAAGTCGCGCATCGCCTCCTCCTCCGTCACGAACGCGAGGAAGGAGGCGGCCAGCTCCGGGTTCTTCGCGGCCTTGGTCGCGACGAGGGCGTTGCCGCCGAAGTCGCCGCCTCCGCGCACGTTGCGCGGGGAGTAGGTGGCGCCCCACTCGAAGTCGAGGGTGGAGTCGGCGTCGGGGATGAGGAACGCGCCGGCGAAGGTCATCGCGGTGGTCTGCGAGTACCAGAGGTCGCTGGCGTAGGTGGTCGCCTGCACGGAGCTGCTCGGCGGCACGAGGCCGTCGGTGAAGAAGCTGCGGCTGAAGTCGATCGCGGCGCGGCCGGCGGCGGAGTCGATCGCGGGCCCGGACAGGTCCTCGGTGAGGAAGCGGCCGTCGGCCTGGAAGAGCAGGCTGAGCCAGCGCGTGACGCCGTTGCCCTGCCAGTTGTAGGCGAAGGGGTAGCGCTCGGCGGGGAGCGAGGCGCGCAGCTTCCGCCCGACCTCGGTGAACTCCTCCCAGGTCCACGCCTCCTCGGGCGAGGAGGGGAAGGAGGTGACGCCCGCGTCGGCCAGCACCTGCGTGTTGTAGAGGATCAGCGAGGTGTCGGTGTGGTGGGGGACGCCGAAGGGGCTCCCGCCGCTCTGCACCGCGGCCCAGGCCGGATCGGTGAACCGCTCGGCGACGTCGGAGTCGAGGAAGCCCGACAGGTCCAGGAGCTGGTCGCGGCCGGCGTAGCTGCCGAACGTGTAGTACGGGACCCGGAAGACGTCCGGCGGGTTCCCCGCCTGCAGCTGCGCGTCGATGTTGGTGAACATCTGCTCGTACGGGACCGCGTTGAGGGTCACGGTGGCGCCGGCGTTCGCCGACTGGAACGCGTCGATCGCGCGCTGGAAGCCGGCCAGCTCGGCGTCGGTGCCCCAGGTGGTGAAGGTGAGGGTGTCGCTGCCGGCGCTCGCCGCGGGGCCCGCGGGGGCGAAGCCGCAGCCGGAGAGGACCGGGACGGAGGCGGCGACGCCGAGCGCTCCGAGGAAGCGGCGGCGGTCGAGGACCGCGCGTCCGAGCTGCGAGTGGTTGAGAGCCCCCGAGCGGAGCCCCTTGCTGGTCAGGCCCATGACGGCCTCCTTCCGGGGGCCAGCGGCAGGCTCCCGGGGGCAGGCTATTCCGGCAGGGCCGCGGTTATCGCGGCTGGACGGATCGGCCGATCCATGAGAGGAGCGGCCGATCCGCCCGGCGGGCGTTCAGCCGCGGCGGCCGAGCATCCCCTCGAACGAGCCGTCGAGCGCCCACGGGTCGGGCGTGGAGCCCGAGCGGGAGGAGCGGGCGGCCTGATCCGCCAGCTCGCGTCCGGCGCGCTCGATGCGCGAGGGCAGCGCCCGTCCGTCCTCGGTCGCGCCGCCCCAGTCGTCCGTCGCCGCGAACACGGTGGTCGCGAGGGGCGCCGCGTGCAGGTAGGTGAAGAGCGGGCGCATCGCGTAGTCGACGGCCAGGGAGTGGCGGGGGGACCCGCCCGTGGCCGCCAGCAGCACGGGCAGACCGCGCAGCGCCTCCGTGTCGAGCACGTCGACGAACGACTTGAAGAGCCCGCTGTAGCTGGTGGTGAAGATCGGCGTCACGGCGATCAGGCCGTCGGCGCCGGCGACCGCGTCGAGCGCGGTCTGTAGTGCGGGGCTCGCGAAGCCGGTGAGGAGGTTGTTCGTGACGTCGTGCGCGAGGTCGCGCAGCTCCACGACGCTCCGCTCGACGGCGAAGCCCTGCTCGGTGAGGGAGGACTCGGCGGCGTCGGCCAGGCGGTCGGCGAGCAGCCGGGTCGAGGACGGCTGGCTGAGGCCGGCCGAGAGGACGGTGATCCTGCGGGTGTCCATGGAGAGCTCCTGACTAGACGGTGACGGGCTCGGCCGCGGGCTGCGCGTCGCGCGCGGCCACGAGGGAGGCGTGGGTGGGGGCGTCGGGCACGTGCGCGGGGCGGCCCTCGGCGAAGCCGGCGCGGAGGGCGGGGAGGATCTCGCCGAGCATGTCCATCTGCTCCAGGACGGTCTTCAGCGGGAGTCCCGCGTGGTCCATCAGGAAGAGCTGGCGCTGGTAGTCGCCGACGTACTCGCGGAAGCCGAGGGTGCGGTCGATGATCTGCTGCGGGGAGCCGACGGTGAGCGGGGTCTGCTCCGTGAAGTCCTCCAGCGAGGGGCCGTGGCCGTAGACGGGGGCGTTGTCGAAGTAGGGGCGGAACTGCGAGACCGCGTCCTGCGAGTTCTTCGCCAGGAAGATCTGCCCGCCGAGGCCGACGATCGCCTGGTCGGCGGTCCCGTGGCCGTAGTGCTCGAAGCGCTGGCGGTAGAGCTGCACCATCTTCTGGGTGTGCGAGGCGGGCCAGAAGATGTGGTTCGCGAAGAAGCCGTCGCCGTAGTAGGCGGCCTGCTCGGCGATCTGCGGGGAGCGGATCGATCCGTGCCACACGAACGGCGCGACGCCGTCGAGGGGGCGCGGGGTCGACTGGAATCCCTGGAGGGGCGTGCGGAACTGGCCCTCCCAGTCGACGAAGTCCTCGGTCCACAGGCGGTGCAGCAGGTCGTAGTTCTCGATCGTCAGCTCGATGCCGCGGCGGATGTCCTTGCCGAACCACGGGTAGACGGGGCCGGTGTTGCCGCGGCCGAGCATCAGGTCGACGCGGCCGCCGGCGAGGTGCTGGAGCATCGCGTAGTCCTCGGCGAGCTTCACGGGGTCGTTCGTGGTGATGAGGGCCATCGCGGTGGAGAGCGTGATCCTCTCGGTCTTCGCCGCGAGGTAGCCGAGCGTGGTGGTGGGGGAGGAGGACCAGAACGGCGGGTTGTGGTGCTCGCCCAGGGCGAAGACGTCGAGGCCGATCTCCTCCGCCTTCAGCGCGATCGCGAGGGTCGCCTGGATCTTCTCGGACTCGGACGGGGTCCGTCCGGTCGTGGGGTCGGTCGTGATGTCGCTGACCGTGAAGATGCCGAACTGCATCAGGCGCTCCTTCTGTCCTCCGGCCCGGTGGGGCCTGGTCCATGCGTTTGCATGTACATCCTCATTCAACCACGAGCGACCGGATCTATTCCCGTGGATCCCCGAGCCTCCGCCGGCCTGTCGCAGGACGGCGCCGGTGCCGTGCCCGGACGTCGCCGACCCGCCCCGCTCGCCCCGCGGCCGCCCGAAACATCCCCGCAATACGCCCCGCACTAGAGTCGTGCCATGGGTGACCTCTTCGACGGATACGGGTCCCAGAAGGTCGAGCGGCCCGACACGGGCGCCACCCCCTGGGACGAGATGTTCGCCGACGTGGCGTCGACCGGAGGCCCCGACGGGGTCCGCGGCGCCTACCGCGACATCTACTCCTCGCTCGCGCGGATGACCCAGGAGGAGCTGCGCGGCCGCACCGACGCGCTCGCCTCCTCCTACCTCGCGCAGGGCGTCACCTTCGACTTCGCGGGGGAGGAGCGGCCGTTCCCGCTCGACGCCGTCCCCCGGGTGATCGAGCGCGCCGAGTGGAACGAGGTGCAGACCGGCATCAAGCAGCGGGTCCGTGCTCTCGAGGCGTTCCTCGCCGACGTCTACGGCCCGCAGAACGCCGTGGCCGACGGCGTCATCCCCGCCGGGCTCATCTCGAGCTCCAGCCACTTCCACCGGCAGGCCGCGGGCATCGTCCCCGCGAACGGCGTGCGGATCCAGGTGTCCGGGATCGACCTGATCCGAGACGAGAAGGGCGGCTGGCGGGTCCTCGAGGACAACGTCCGCGTGCCCTCCGGCGTCTCCTACGTCATCTCGAACCGCCGGGTGATGGCGCAGACGCTGCCCGAGCTGTTCGTCTCGATGCGGGTGCGCCCGGTCGGCGACTACCCGAACAAGCTGCTGCAGGCACTGCGCGCCTCCGCCCCCGACGGCGTCGACGACCCGACCGTGGTCGTGCTCACCCCGGGCGTCTACAACTCCGCCTACTTCGAGCACACCCTCCTCGCCCGCCTCATGGGTGTCGAGCTGGTCGAGGGCCGCGACCTGTTCTGCACGGGCGGCAAGGTGTTCATGCGCACCACCTCCGGCCCGACCCGGGTCGACGTGATCTACCGCCGCGTGGACGACGAGTTCCTCGATCCGCTGCAGTTCCGCGCCGACTCGATGCTCGGCTCGCCCGGGCTGATGCTCGCGGCCCGGCTCGGGAACGTCACGATCGCCAACGCGGTCGGCAACGGCGTCGCCGACGACAAGCTCGTCTACACGTACTTGCCCGACCTCATCCGCTACTACCTCTCGGAGGAGCCGGTGATCAAGAACGTCGACACGTGGCGCCTGGAGGATCCGGGAGCGCTCGAGGAGGTGCTCGACCGTCTCGACGAGCTCGTCGTGAAGCCGGTCGACGGCTCCGGCGGCAAGGGCCTGGTCGTCGGGCCGGCCGCCTCGGCGAAGGAGCTCGCGGAGCTGCGGTCCCGCCTCCAGGCCGACCCGCGCGGCTGGATCGCGCAGCCGGTCGTGCAGCTCTCCACCATCCCCACTCTCGTCGACGACGGGATGCGCCCCCGGCACGCCGACCTGCGGCCCTTCGCCGTGAACGACGGCACCGACGTCTGGGTGCTGCCCGGCGGCCTGACCCGCGTCGCCCTCCCGGAGGGGCAGCTCGTCGTCAACTCGTCGCAGGGCGGCGGATCGAAGGACACCTGGGTGGTCGGCCTCGAGGAGGCGCGCAGCGCCGAGCCCGAGGCGCGCGACATCCAGGCGCTCGTCGCCGAGCAGGCCGCGGTCACCAGCTCCATCCCGATCGTCTACCCGCTCAACCACACGCCCGACCACTCGCCGCAGGACGCGCCGAACACCGACCAGGACCAGCAGCAGCAGCAGACGCTCGCGGCGGGGGAGGACGACTGATGCTCTCCCGGATCGCCGAGTCGCTGTTCTGGATCGGCCGCTACATCGAGCGGTCCGACGGCACCGCCCGCATCCTCGACGTCCACCTGCAGCTCCTGCTCGAGGACCCGTGGATCGACGAGGACACGGCCTGCCGCTCGCTCCTGTCGGTGATGGGCTCGACCCCGCCGGACGACATGCGCGAGATCACCCGCGCCGACGTGCTGGCGATCCTCGCGATCGACCGCACGAACCCCGCCTCGATCGCCTACTCGCTCGGCGCGGCCCGCGAGAACGCTCGCCGGGCGCGCGAGATCGTCTCGACCGAGCTCTGGGAGTGCCTCAACACCACGCGCACCCGCATGCCGCGCCGCGTCTCGGGCGAGCGGGTGTCGGAATTCTTCAGCTGGGTGAGGGAGCGCTCCGCCCTCGCCGTCGGCATCATCGAGTCGGCGACCTCGCGCGACGAGGCCTGGCAGTTCTTCACCCTCGGCCGCTCGATCGAGCGCGCCGACATGACCGCCCGCCTGCTCGCCACCCGCTCGCTGACCGAGGCGAGCGGCCCCTCCTGGACCACGATCCTCCGCTCCTGCGGCGCCTACGAGGCGTACCTGCGCACCTACCGGGGCGTGCCGAGCGCGCGGAACGCGGCCGAGTTCCTCCTCCTGGACCGGCTGTTCCCGCGCTCGATCCTCTTCTCGGTCTCGCGGGCGGAGGCGTGCATGCGCGACATCGAGCCGCGCACCGGCCGCATCGGCCACTCCGGCGACGCGCAGCGCGTCCTCGGGCGGATCCGCAGCGAGCTGGAGTTCCGGCCGATCACCGACATCCTCGAGGACCTGCCGCGGCACATGGACAGCGTGCAGGAGGCGACCTCGGCCGCGTCCGAGGCGATCCGCCAGCGGTACTTCCCCACCAACGTCATGCCGAGCTGGATCGGGGAGGCGCTGTGAGCAGGCTGCGCATCAGGCACACCACGGGCTTCACCTACGCGGGGGACGTGGTCGCGTCCTACAACGAGGCGCGGATGCTCCCCGCCTCCTCGGACGGGCAGCTGGTGCTGTTCTCGAACCTCGACATCCGGCCGGTGACCTCGGTGCACGCCTACACCGACTACTGGGGCACCCGCGTCTCGTCGTTCGACGTGCTCGACGCCCACCGCGAGCTCTCGCTGACGGCGACCTCGCTCGTCGAGATCCGGCCGAAGCAGCACCCCGACCACCCGACCGGATGGGATCAGCTGTCCGAGCAGGTCGAGACGCGCACCGAGTACGTGGAGCAGTCGAAGCAGACCCACCGCACCGCGCCGCCGGAGGACCTCGCGGCGATGGCGCGCTCGCTCGCGGACGAGGCGGCCGGGCCGTGCGAGGCCGCGCTCACGATCGCCGAGACGATCGGCCGGGCGATGACCTACCGGCAGGGCGTCACCGGCGTGCACTCCACCGCGACGGAGTCGTGGACCGCGCGCGAGGGCGTCTGCCAGGACATCACGCACATCGTCCTCGGGGCGCTGCGCTCGGTGGGCATCCCGGCGCGCTACGTCTCGGGCTACCTGCACCCCAAGCCGCACGCCGAGATCGGCGAGACCGTGGTGGGGGAGTCGCACGCCTGGGTCGAGTGGTTCTGCGGAGGAGCGTGGCGCGGCTACGACCCGACGAACCTGATCGACATCGGCGACCGCCACGTCACCGTCGGCCGGGGGCGCGACTACAACGACATCGCGCCGTTGCGCGGGGTGTTCGCCGGGCCCCGCTCGTCGAAGCTCTTCGTCCGCGTCGAGATCACCCGCGAGGCCTGAGGGCGGGTGGCGGACGCGCCCGGCGTCGGGGGCGACCCGTCGAGTGGGCGGTCCGCGGATCCGCCCGGCGTGCGGACCGGCCGACGGAGCCTAGGCGCGCGGGCGCAGCAGGGGGACACCGCCGGTCGCCGGCAGAGCCTCCGGCTCGGGGGCCGCGAGCCGGGCGGCGCGGCGCAGACGGAGGTGGAAGGCGAGTCCGATGGCGGCCGCCGCGATCCCGGAGGCGGCGCCGACCAGCATCGCCTGGCGCGGACCGTAGGCGTTCGCGACCCAGCCGATCAGCGGTGCGCCGATCGGGGTGCCGCCGACGAAGATGGCCATGTAGAGCGCCATGACCCGGCCCCGCATCTCGGGGGCGGTCGAGAGCTGCACGTAGCCGTTGGCCGAGGTCATCAGCGTCTGCGCCGCGATGCCGACGAAGGGGAGCAGGATCGCGAACGCCCAGACCGTCGGCATGACGCCGGCCAGCGCGAGCGCGACGCCGAACGCTGCGGAGGCGCCGACGATGAGCCGGAGCCTCGGGCGTTCGCGGCGTGCCGAGAGGAGCGCCCCCAGCACCGAGCCGACGGCGATGGCGGAGGAGAGGAGGCCGAACTCGCTCGCCCCCATGTCGAACTCGACCGTCGCCATCGTCGAGGCGAAGATCGGGAAGTTCAGGCCGAAGGTGCCGATCAGGAACACGATCGCGAGCACCACGAGGATGTCCGGCCGCTTCGACACGTAGCGGAACCCGTCCAGCAGCGCACCCGGGCCGCGGGTGGCGCGCGGGGCGTTGCGGAGCTGGTCGCGGTGGAGTGCGCGCAGCGAGAGCAGGACGGCGAGGAAGCTCGCGGCGTTGAGGAGGAAGACCCAGCCGGAGCCGACCGCGGCGATCAGCACGCCCGCGAGGGCCGGTCCGATCATCCGCGCCGAGTTGAAGGAGGCCGAGTTCAGCGAGACGGCGTTGGTGAGGTCGCGCTCCTCGACCAGCGCCGAGACGAACGTCTGGCGCACGGGCGCGTCGATCGCCGCGGCGAAGCCGAGCAGCAGGGCGAAGAGGTAGACCATCCAGAGCTGGACGACCCCGGTCACGACGATGAGTCCCAGGCCGAGCCCGAGCGCGCCCATCGCGCCCTGGGTGGCCATCAGGAGCTTCCGCCGGTCGAAGCGGTCGGCGATGAAGCCGGAGAAGGGGACCATCACGAGCTGCGGTCCGAACTGCAGTGCCATGGTCACGCCGAGCGCCGTCGCGTCGTGGTCGGTCAGGTCGTTGATCACGATCCAGTCCTGGGCCGTCCGCTGCATCCAGGTGCCGACGTTCGAGACCATCGCGCCCGCGAACCAGATGCGGTAGTTCGGCACGGCGAGGGAGCGGAACATCGCGCTCATCGGTCGGCCACCGCGCGCAGGACCGCCGCCGCGTCGTGGAGCAGGCGCAGGTCCTCGGGAGGGAGCTCCTCGAGGCGCGCCACGAGCCACGCGTCGCGGCTGCGGCGCACGTCGAGCACCAGTGCGGTGCCGGCCCCGGTGGGGCGGATGCGGGTGACGCGGCCGTCGGCGGGGTCGGCCAGGCGCTCCGCGAGTCCTTCGTCGACCAGGCAGCCGACCGTGCGGGTCATCGAGGGCGGGCGGACCCGCTCCGCCTCGGCCAGCTCGCCGAGGGTCTTCGCGCCCTCGCGGTGCAGGAGCGCGAGCACGCTGAACTGCGGATCGCTGAGCTCGTGCTGGGCCTTCTCCTGCCGGAGCCGCCGTCCGAGCCGGCCGACCGCTGCCCGCACCTCGCCCGCGAGGGAGGTCAGCGGGAGATCGGTCTGCGGGGTGTCGGTCGGAGGGGTCTCGGTCTGCAGGGTCTCGGTCGATGGCACATAGTTAGCCTAACAAAAGAACGGCCGCTCAGGCGGAGGTCCGCGCGGTCCGCACCGCCCCGATGCTCGCGGCGACCACGAGCGCGATCCCGACGGCCTCGACGGCGCTGAGGCGCTGGCCGAGCACGAGGAAGCCCGAGAGCGCGGCCGCCCCGGGGGAGAGCGACATCAGGATCGAGAAGGTCGAGGAGCGCAGGCGCCGCAGCGCCAGCAGCTCCAGCGCGTAGGGCACCGCGGAGGAGAGCACCGCCACGGCGAGCCCGAGGAGCAGCACCGGCGGCACCACCAGGGCGGGCCCGGCGGAGGCGAGGCCGAACGGCAGCGACACGATCGCGCCGGCCGCCAGCGCCAGCGCGAGCCCGTCGATCCCCTGGAACCGCCCGCCGGTGCGGCCGGCGAAGACGATGTACGCGGCCCAGAGCACTGCGGCTCCCAGCGCGAAGCCGACGCCGACCGGGTCCAGCGCCGAGAACCCGCCCTGCGACAGGGTCACCACCCCGGCCAGCGCGAGCACCGCCCAGACCAGGCTCAGCACGCTCCTCCCGGCGATCACCGAGAGCGTCAGCGGCCCGAGCACCTCGAGGGTGACGGCGGCGCCCTGCGGGATCCGGGCGATGGCCTCGTAGTAGCAGGCGTTCATCCCGCCGAGGGCGAGACCGTAGGCGGCGACAGTGGCCCAGTCGCTCCGGCTGTGGCCGCGCAGCCGCGGACGGCAGACCAGGAGCAGCACGACGGCTGAGAACACCAGCCGGAGCGTGACGGTGCCGATCGGCCCCGCGGCGGGGAAGAGCAGCACGGCGAAGGACGCGCCCAGCTGCACGCTCGCGACAGACCCGAGCACCAGGCCGATCGAGCCCGCGCTCGCTGGGCGCCGCTCCGGAGCGGCCGCTGCGCTCAGCTGGAGCGCCGCTGCGTCTGGACGGGCGGGACGTTGTAGCCGAGCAGGCCGACGCCGGTCGCGTCCCAGCGCAGCGTGGTCAGCGAGACGTTGTCGACCACCGGGAAGGTGTGCCGGTACGTCTCGGGGTTGATGCCGAGGTAGGCGCACAGCAGGAGGCGGATGAGCGTGCCGTGCGCGACGACGAGCACGCGGCCGTCCGGGTGCTCGCGGTGGATGCGGGCGAGCGAGGTGTTCGCGCGGGCGACGGCGTCGAGGCCGGACTCGCCGCCGGGCATCGGCTGGATGGCCGGCGCCGCGACCCACGCGTGGTACTCGTCCGGGAAGCGCTTCTCCATCTCGTCGGTGGTCAGCCCCTCACCGCGGCCGAAGTCGACCTCGACCAGCGCCGGGTCGGGCTGCAGCTCGAGGTGGGCCGCCCGCGCGGCGGGCACGGCGGTGCGCACGGCCCGGACCAGGGTGGAGGAGTACACCGCCTCGAGGTCGGCGTCGACGGCCCAGGCGGCCAGAGTCGCCGCCTGGTCCTGGCCCCGGGGGGTCAGCGCGATGTCGGAGGAGCCCGCGAAGCGGTTCTCGGAGTGCCAGACAGTCTCTCCGTGCCGGGCGAGGATCAGGGTCGTCACCCCCTGAGCCTACCGACCGCGCGGGCCCGCGGGCCCCGCGCTCAGGCGGCGGGGACGCCGTAGTGCGCGTCGACCATCACCGGGAGGTGGTCCGAGACGCCCTGGGGCAGCGTGGAGACCCGCTCGATCCGCACGGAGTCGCTGATCGCGAAGTCGAAGTGGCCGCTGAAGTAGCGGTAGCGCGCGTAGGTGGGGGAGTCGCTCCGCGAGACCAGGTAGCCGTTCCGGGTCATCCGGCGGTCGAGTCCGCGGAAGAACCACGGGTAGTTGTAGTCGCCGACCATCAGGGAGGGGGTGTCCGGCGCGTACTCGCGCAGCCGGTTCAGCGCCTCGTCGATCTGCTTGCGGCGCAGGGCGTTGCCGGCCGAGAGCGGGGCGGCGTGGAAGGAGGAGACGGCGATCGATCCGCCGTCGCGGTCGTCGAGGCGGACGGCCAGCAGGCGCTCGTGAGCGGGGGACATCACGCGGTCGTGCATGGACTTGCTGAGCTCGAACGCGGCGCTGCCGGAGAGTTCGAAGCGGTCCTGCGAGTAGTAGACGGCCAGGCCCAGGCGGTTGCGGGCCGTGACGGACGCGAGCCGGAGCGAGCCCACCTCCTGCGGCAGCTTCGTGGTGTCGCACTCCTGCAGGCACAGCACGTCGATGTCGTGGCGGGCGGCGAGGGGGGCGATCTCGGCGTGCGCTCGGTGCTCCCGGAGGTTGTAGGAGATCACGCGGAGGGCGCGTTCGGTCGGCTGCATTTCGCCAGTGTAGGGCGCGCCGACCGAGCGCCGGCCGACCCTCCGGCGAACACGGAGGGACCTCCTCGGAACGCGGTCGGAACGTTCGCCGACCGGCCGGGGAGGTCCCTCGCGGAGCCGTGTCAGTGCTGCTCGGTGCCCGAGGCGTCGGTCTCGGCGTCGGTGCCGTGGACGCCGTCGGTGGGGCCCCAGTCGGGCAGCGGGGGGTTCTGCTCCTCGCCGTCGGCGCCGACGCCGTCGGCCAGGGGGGAGGCCGCGCCGCCGACCTCGTCGAGGCCCGCGGAGGTGCCGGTCTCGGTGGCGGGGTCGGGCGTGCGCGCGCCGTCGGTCGTGTCGGTGCCGTCGGTCGTGTCGGTGGGGGTGGGCTCGATGTCGTAGTCGGAGCTGCTCATGTCCCGACGCTACGACTCCACCGCCCGCGGGGGCACCCCCTTGCGCTCCCGCGAACGACGGAGGCCCCCCGCACCGGGAAGGTGCGAGGGGCCTCCGAAGGGGGAGTGCTCAGCGTCCGTAGGCGGAGGCGGCGGGGCAGTCGAACGGGTCGCCGCCGGCCGACAGGCCGACCTTGTTGAGGTAGCGGACGACGATCGCGTACGACTCCATCAACGAGGTCTCGGTGTAGGGGATCTGGTGGGTGGTGCAGTACTCCTTGGCGATGACCTGCGCACGGCGCAGCGCCGGGCGGGGCATGTTCGGGAAGAGGTGGTGCTCCACCTGGTAGTTGAGGCCGCCCATGTAGAGGTCGGTGAACCAGGTGCTGCGGATGCTGCGCGAGGTGAGGACCTGGCGGCGGAGGAAGTCGACGCGCGCCTCCTTCGGCAGCAGCGGCATGCCCTTGTGGTTCGGCGCGAACGAGGCGCCCATGTAGAGGCCGAAGACGCCCAGCTGCACGCCGACGAAGGCGAACGCCATGCCGAGGGGGAGGGCCCAGAAGACGACGGCGAGGTAGAGGCCGACGCGGGTGACGAGCATGGTGATCTCGACCCAGCGCTTGTCGACCTTGCCCTTGCCGAACACGGTGCGGAAGCCGTGCAGGTGCAGGTTGAGGCCCTCGAGCAGCAGGAGCGGGAAGAACGCGTAGCCCTGGCGGCGGGTGAGCCAGGCGTAGAGGCCGCGCGAGCGGGCCGCGTCCTCGGCGGTGAAGGAGACGACGTCGCGCTCGATGTCCGGGTCCTTGCCCAGCACGTTCGGGTTCGCGTGGTGGCGGCTGTGCTTGGTCATCCACCAGGAGTAGCTGATGCCGACGAAGAGGTTCGCGAGGGTGCGGCCGGCGACGTCGTTGGCCTTGCCGGACTCGAACACCTGGCGGTGCGAGGCCTCATGGGCGAGGAAGGCGAACTGCGTCAGCACGATGCCGAGGGCGGCGGCGAGCAGGAGCTGGAACCAGGAGTCGCCCAGCAGGACGAAGCCGGTGACGATGCCGCCGAGCGCGAGGACCAGCGCGCCGAACATCGTGTAGTAGAAGCCGGTGCGGCGGCGGAGGAGCCCCGCGTCGCGGACCGTGCTGAGGAGACCGGAGTACTCGGTCGTCGGGTTGACGCGGCCGTCGGCGCGGGGGCGGGTGCGGACGACGCGGGGGGCGCGTCCGGTGACGGACGTGGTGGTGGGGGTGCTCATCGGCGCCTCGCTCTTCGTGGTGACCGTCGGCGTCGACGGTCTCTCGGTGAGCGATCCCGACGGGGGCGGTCCGCTCATGGTTCACCGCGTCGGTAGGGGCCGGACGCGGCATCAGGGCGACCGGGGTCAAGGGCAACCTGGTGTGAACACTACGGGGACGGCGGCGGCACCGCACCATGGCGATTGCCAGCCTTCGCTCCGCGCGTGTCGGGAAGGGGAGTGCGCCTCCGGCGGGACCGCCGGAGGCGCACGGGCTCAGGAGCCGATCGAGTCCTGCGGGCGGCCGGACTTGAGCGCGGCGAGGCGCGCCTCCACCTCGGTCATCTCACCGAGATCCTCGAGCGACTCGAACTGCGCGTCCAGGCTCGAGGAGGCGAGCTCCTCCGCGCCGCGGACGCGCGCCTCCTCGCGGCGGATCTTCTGCTCGAAACGGCTCACCTCGCTCGTCGGGTCCATCAGGTCGATGCTCTTCACGGCGTCCTGGACCTGGCTCTGCGCCTCGACGGTCTTCGAGCGCGCGATCAGCTCGTCGCGCTTGCTCGAGAGCTGCTGCAGCTTCTCGCGCATCTGGTTCAGGCCCGACTTGAGCTTGTCGACGACCTCGGTCTGCGAGGCGATGGTCGGCTCGGCGTCCTTCGCCTCCTTCTCGGACTGGATCTGGCGCTGCAGAGCGACCTTGGCCAGCGCGTCGAACTTGTCGGCGTCGCCGGCGCTCCCGCCGGTGCGCAGCTCGTCGGCCTTGCGGCTCGCGGCGAGGGCCTTGCCGCCCCACTCCTGGGCGTTCTGCACGTCCTCGCGGTAGTCGTCCTCGAGCAGGCGCAGGTTGCCGATCGTGGTGGCGATCGCCGCCTCGGCGTCGCGGATGCTGTCGGTGTAGTCGCGGACCATCTGGTCGAGCATCTTCTGCGGATCCTCGGCCTGGTCGAGGAGCGCGTTGATGTTGGCCTTCGCGAGCTGCGCGATGCGGCCGAAGATCGACTGTCTCTGAGCCATGGGTGTCTCTCCTTGCGTCGTGGGTGGTGCCGGATGTCGGAGGTGGTGCCGGAGTCGTGGGGGAGGTGGTGGTCGTCGGTCCTGCGCGGATGCCCGGGGGCGCTCAGAAGCGCCCGCCGCCGCCGCGGCGTCCGCCGCCGCCGCTGCTGCGCCCGCCGCCGAAGCCGCCGCCGCCGGAGCGCCGGGACGAGCCGCCTCCGCCGAAGCCGCCGCTGAACCCGCCTCCGCCGAAGCCGCCCGAGCGGTAGCCGCTGCGGCGTCCGCCTCCCAGGAGCGACTCGACCAGGATCCCGCCGAGGAACGCGCCGGTCGTGTCGCCACCGTAGGGGCTGCCGACGGCGTTCGGGGCGGAGTAGGAGCCGGCGTCGGCCCGCGCCCGCTCGAGCGCCTGCTGGGCGAGCTGCGAAGCGCGCTGGGCGGAGGCGAGAGCCTCGCGGGGGTCGGTGGCGGCGATGCGCTCGGCGTACTCGGCCGAGCGGGCGGCCTCGGCGACGCGGGTGCGCGCCTCCGAGCCGACCGCGCCGCGGCGGGCCGCGATGAAGTCCTCGGCGGCCGAGACGCGGCTGCGGGCGGAGGTGAGCTCGGCGCCGAGGGCGGCCCGCTCGCGCTCGCGCTGGGCCTGCGCGTCGCGGAACCCGCCGACGGCGGCGTCGATCGTGGCGTCGGCGGCGGTGAGCGCCTCGAGCAGGGCGAGCGGGTCGTTCGGCCGCACGGAGAGGGCGCGCTCGACGTCGTCGATGGCGGCCTCGGTCGAGGCGACCGCCGCGGCGACGTTCTGCGCCTGGGCCGCGGACTCCGCGTCCTGGGAGGCGGCGAGCGCTCGTCCCTGCGCCACGTCGGCGCGGATCTCGGCGATGCGGCCGGCGAGCGACGCCTCCGCCTTCTGCAGCTCGTCACCGCGCGTGGCCACCGCGTCGACGAGCCCGGAGGCCTGCTCGGCGGCCTGCTGCCCGGCGCGCAGCAGCACGGCGGCGCGGCCGGAGTCGCCGGCCTGCAGCGCCTTCTGGGCGCCGGCGAGCTGGTCGCGGGTGAAGCGGAGTCGGTCCTCGGCCTGGTCGGCGTCGTCGCCCACGTCGTCGATCGCGGTCGGTGCGTAGCGGGAGGCGAGCTCGGCGAGGCGGGCGCGGGCCGACGGGAGGCGGTCGCCGACCTCGGCGGCGCGGGCCGAGAGCGCGGCGGCGACCTGCGGCGCGTTCTTCTCGAGGTCGCGCAGCTCCTCGAACGCACTCGCTCGCTCGTCGAGCGTCTGCTCGGCGTCGGCGCAGAGCTGGAGGATGCGCTGGTAGCCGTCGCGGCGCTCCTGATCGGTCTCCGGCTCGGCGTCGTCGAGACGCTGCTGCAGGCTGAAGGCCTCGCCGAGCAGGCGCTTCGCGGTGACGAGCGCCTCGCGGAACGCGCCGGCCGCGTCGGCGCCGAACTGCGCCTCCGCGAAGCCGACCTCCTGCTCGCTGGTGCGGACGGCGTCGTCGGCGTGGACGAGGGCCGACCCGGCACGGGTGGCGAGCTCGTCGATCGAGGCCTCCACCGCCTCCTGGGCGCGGCGCTTCCGCGCGCGGCGGACGAGCAGCAGCACCACGAGGCCGATGACGACGAGGGCCGCGAGCACGCCGAGCGCGATCAGCAGCCCCGAGCCGAGGGACTCGCCGGCGCTGGGCGCGTCGAGGCGCTGCCCGATCCCGTCGGCGGCGGCCACCGCGGCTCCGGCCCAGTCGCCGTCGGCGAGCCTCGGCTCGATGTCGTCGGACTGGAGCGAGGAGACCTGCGCGTCGTCGAGGGCGAAGCCCTGCGCGACCGACACCTGGTACTGACGGGCGTCGACCGCGACGGCCAGGAGGACGTCGTCGGTGCCCAGTCCGTTGCGGGTCGCGGTCTCGTCCGCCCACGCGGCGCGGTCGGACGGATCCGTGAAGGAGTCGACGAAGGCGACGAACAGCTGCACGCGGTGCTGGTCGTAGAGGGCCCGCGAGGCCTGCTCGATCTCGGCGGTCTCTCCGGAGCTCAGCACCCCGACCGAGTCGAGGACGGTGGAGGAGGAGAAGGAGACGGGCGATTCGGCCGTCGCCGCGGTCGCGGGGACCAGCGCGAGGACCGCGGCGATCAGGAGGGCCGCGAGCGCCGGCAGCAGCCGGGAGCTCACGGTGTGGTGGGGTCTCGCCGGCATCGCGCACACTCCTTCGTCGTCGCCTCCCGAGTGTAGACAGCCCCGGTGTCCGAGCAGGGGTCGGGAGGCGGCAGGCCGTCGACCGCGTGCCCGGGGCGCGGGGGATGGGAGAACGCCGGGAGGAGGAATGACCGTGCTCCGCTCGCGGTTGCTGCCCGGAGTGCGCCGCAGGTGCACGTGCCTCCCCCCTCAGGGCAGCCCCCTGAGACAGCTCCGTAGAAAGGCGATCCCGTGGATCCGTTCTCCCCCCTCACCGCCGGCGACCTCGACCTCCCCAACCGCATCGTCCTGGCACCGATGACGCGACTGCGCTCCGACGAGCAGGGCGTGCCCGGCGCGATCGTCGCCGAGTACTACGCCCAGCGCGCGAGCATGGGCCTGCTGATCAGCGAGGGCGTCTTCCCCAGCGCCGAGTCCAAGGGCTACGCCGGGCAGCCCGGCATCGAGACCGACGCGCAGGCCGCGGGCTGGCGCGCCGTCGCCGACGCCGTGCACGCCGCGGGCGGGCGTATCGTCATGCAGCTGATGAACGCGGGCCGCGTCTCGCACACCGAGATCACCGGCACCGACCGCATCGTCGCCCCGAGCGCCGTCGCCATCGACGGAGAGGTGCACACCCCCTCCGGCAAGAAGCCCTTCCCGGTGCCGCACGCGCTGACCACCGAGGAGCTGGCGACCGTCCGCGACGAGTTCGTCGCCGCCGCCCGCCGCGCGATCGACGCCGGCTTCGACGGAGTCGAGGTGCACGGCGCCAACGGCTACCTGCTGCACGAGTTCCTCTCGCCCGTCTCCAACGTGCGCACCGACCAGTACGGCGGGACCCCGGCCGAGCGCGCCGCGTTCCCGCTCGAGGTCACCCGCGCGATCGTCGACGAGGTCGGAGCGGGCCGCGTCGGCATCCGCCTCTCGCCGGCCCACAACATCCAGGACGTCGTCGAGACCGACGGCGACGACGTGCGCGCCACCTACGAGGCCGTCGTCGACGGGCTCGCCCCGCTCGGCCTGGCCTACCTCAGCGTCCTGCACGCCGAGCCCGCCGGCGAGCTGGTCCAGGACCTCCGCTCGCGCTTCGACGGCGTCTTCATCGCCAACAGCGGCTTCGGCTCGCCGACCAGCCGCGAGGAGGCGACCGAGCTGATCAGCGAGGGCCACGCCGACGCCGTGGCCGTCGGCCGCCCGGCGATCGCCAACCCCGACCTGGTCGAGCGCTGGCAGGGCGGGCACCCCGAGAACGAGGTCGTCCAGGAGACGGTCTACGGCGGAGGAGCCGAGGGCTACACCGACTACGAGCCCCTCTCGGCGTAGTCGCGACTCACGCGGAAGGCCCGCTCCCTCGAGGGGGAGCGGGCCTTCCGCGTACCGGGGGGATCAGCTCTCGCTGCCCCGGCTCTTCAGCTCGGACTCGATGCGGGCGTCCTGCTCGGGCGAGAGCTCGTGGTCCTCGTCCTCCGGGTCGGCCGTCTCGCCGACGCGGCCCTCGCCGAGGGCGTGGATCGAGGTGATCTCGTCCTCGAGCGCGGCGTCGCGGTCGTGCTCGCTCACGAGCCGGTCTCGATCTCCCCGGCGGAGACGGCCTCGGCGTACTTGCGGAGGTCCGGGCCGGGCTCGAAGTCGATGAAGCGGTCCTTGAGGCGCGCGTTCAGCTCCGCGAACACGTCCTCCCAGGGCTCGCCCTTCTTGCTCGTCGCGAGGTCGAGCACCGCCTCGCGGAGGACCCTGTCCGAGTCCTCGAGGATCTTGTCGCGGGCTTCGTCGTTCCAGCGGATGTCCTGTGCGTCCATGCTCCGACCGTAGGCGCGGGGCCGGGGCGCCCCAAGGACTTGCGGGCGGGGGGCGGGAGGCGTAGGAGCCCCCGCCGCTCCGCGCTCAGGAGAGCGCCGGCAGCACCTCGCGCTCGAACAGCTCGATGCCGGACCGGTCGTAGGCGGCGTCCGGGAAGTAGAGGATGCCGTAGTCCATCCCGCGCGACTGCATGCCGGCGAGCCGGTCGACGATCTGCGAGGGAGTGCCGACCGCGAGCGCGTCGGGGCTGCGGTACTCGGCGACGAAGGACGCCGCTCCCTCCGCGCCGAGGTACGGGACCACGCGCTCCTCGAGACGCTGCAGCGCCGCCTCGACCTCCGCCTCCGTCTCGCCGATCACGACGTTGTAGTTCGAGCTCCGGGTGATCGCCGAGAAGTCGGTGCCCAGGCGCTCGCAGTGCCCGCGGAGGACCGAGCTCTTGTGGTCGAACGCCTCCGGGGTCCCGGCGAAGTTCGTGTACTGCGCGTACTGGGCCGCGATCCGCAGCGTGACCTTCTCGCCGCCGCCGGCGACCCACAGCGGGATGCCGCCCTCCTGCAGGGGCAGCGGCCGGTTCTGCGCGCCGTCCACCTGGTAGTAGCGGCCGTCGAGGGTCGCGGACCCGGTCGTCCAGGCCTGCTGCAGGATCTGCACGCCCTCGTCGAGCCGGCCCAGCCGCTCGGCGATCGGCGGGAAGCCGTAGCCGTACGCGCGCCACTCGTGCTCGTACCAGCCGCCGCCGATGCCCATCTCGACCCGCCCGCCCGAGACGATGTCGACGGTCGTCGCGACCTTGGCGAGGTAGGCGGGGTTCCGGTAGCCCATGCAGGTGCACATCTGGCCCAGCCGCACGCGCGACGTGGTGGCGCCGAACGCGCTCATCAGCGACCACGCCTCGTGCGTCGCCTCCTCCGTCACCTGCGGGACGGTGTGGAAGTGGTCGTAGACCCAGATCGACTCCCAGGCGCCGTCGTCGGCGTGCCGGGCGAGGTCGCTCATGGTGCGCCACTGGTCGGCGGCCGGGACGCCGACGAGGTCGTGGCGCCAGCCCTGGGGGATGAAGAGTCCGAATCGCATGCCGCCGACCCTAGGGCGGCCCGGCCACCGAGGTCGAGGGGGTCGCGGTGCTCGCGTACGCTTCCGACCGATGCTGACCTTCACAGAGGATCTCGGACTCCCCGTCCTCGCGCTGATGATCCTCGCCGCCTTCGCGGCCGGCTGGATCGACGCGGTCGTGGGCGGCGGCGGACTCCTCCAGCTCCCCGCCCTGCTCCTCGTGCCGGGGATCTCGCCCGTGCAGGCGCTCGCCACGAACAAGCTGGCCTCGATCTTCGGCACGACCACCAGCGCGATCACCTACTACCGGCGCGCGAAGCCCGATCTGCGCACCACACTGCCGATGGCGGCAGTCGCCCTCGCGGGCAGCTACGGAGGCGCGACGCTCGCCGGCCTCCTCCCGGCCGCGGTGTTCAAGCCGATCATCGTCGTCGCGCTGATCGTGGTCGCCGTCGTGACGATCGCCCGCCCGGCACTGGGCAGCGTCACGGTGCTCAAGCACGCGGGCCGGCGCCACCTCGTCACCGCGGCCGTGCTGGGACTCCTGATCGGCTTCTACGACGGCCTGATCGGACCGGGCACCGGCACCTTCCTGATCATCGCCCTGATCACCGCGCTGGGCTACGACTTCCTGCTCGCCAGCGCCAAGGCGAAGATCGTCAACGTCGCGACCAACCTCGGCGCCCTGCTCTACTTCGTGCCGGGCGGGCACGTGATCTGGCTGCTGGGCCTCCTGATGGGCGCCGCCAACGTGGCGGGCGCGTACCTCGGCTCGCGGATGGCCGTCGCTCGTGGCAGCCGCTTCATCCGGGTCGCGTTCCTCGTCGTGGTCGGCGCCCTCATCCTCAAGGTCGGCTCCGACGTCTGGACCGAGAACCTGGCGCCGCTGCTGCGCTAGCGCGGGCTGCGGGACCGAGCCGCGGAACGAGGACGGGACCCCCGCCGCAGCAGAAGGTCCCGTCCTCGTTCCGATCGCTCGGCGCTCCGCTCCGCCGACCTCAGCCGAAGGGGATCGAGCCGACCAGCACGCCGACGGCGAGCATGACCAGCGAGACGACGACCGCTCGCCACAGCACCTTGCGGTGGTGGTCGCCGAGGTTCACCGCGGCGAGGGAGACGAGCAGGAGGATCGCCGGGACCAGCGGGCTCTGGAGGTGCACCGGCTGCCCGGTGATCGAGGCGCGCGCCATCTCGACCGGCGAGATGCCGTAGTTCGCCGCGCTCTCGGAGAGCACGGGGAGGATGCCGTAGTAGAACGCGTCGTTCGACATGAAGAAGGTCATCGGGATGCTGAGCACGCCGGTGATCACGGCGAGGAACGGGCCGAGCGCCGGCGGGATCACCGCGACGACCCACTCCGCCATGGCGTCGACCATGCCGGTGCCGTTGAGGACGCCGATCAGCACGCCGGCCGCCAGCACCATCGACACGACGCCCACGATGCTCGGCGCGTGCTTGACGATCTCGGCCGCCTGGTCCTTCATCTTCGGGAAGTTGATCAGGAGGGCGACCGCGGAGCCGACCATGAACACGTAGGGCAGCGGCAGGATGTCGGCGACCAGCAGCGTCATCACCGCGAGGGTCAGGACCAGGTTCACCCAGATCAGCTTCGGGCGCAGCGTCTCGCGCTCGGGGTCGAGCATCGTGTCGGCCATCGCGGTGTCGGCGTCGTCGGCCTGCACGCGGGCGGCGACGGCCACCTGGGCTCCGCGCAGGGCCTGGGGGCCGCGGAGGAAGGAGAAGCGCTCCCGGGCGACGGTGCGGATGCCCCCGGTCAGGGCCGCGAGGCCGCCGGTGCGGGCGCCGCCCGAGCGGGAGGAGGAGCCGCGGCCGGCGCCGACGAGCTCCTGCTCGAGCATCGGCTCGGCCAGCGCGAGCGAGCCGAGGCGGCGGCGCTCGCCGAGCCCGAGGAACCAGGCGAAGACGAGCGTGACGGCCAGGCCCACCGCGAGCGAGGGGAGCATCGGCACGAAGATCTCGCTCGGCGAGACCTGGAGTGCCGCGGCGGCGCGCACCGTCGGTCCGCCCCAGGGGACGATGTTGAGCGTGCCGTTGGCCAGGCCCGCGACGCAGGTCAGCACGACCGGGTTCATCCCCAGGCGCAGGTAGATCGGGAGCATCGCGGCGGTGGTGACGATGAAGGTGGTCGAGCCGTCGCCGTCGAGCGAGACCGCACCCGCGAGCAGCGCCGTGCCGAGCACGACCTTCGCCGGGTCGTCGCCGAGCGCGCGGACGATGAAGCGGATCAGCGGGTCGAAGAGCCCGACGTCGATCATGATCCCGAAGTACATGATCGCGAACATCAGCAGCGCGGCCGTGGGCGCGAGGCTGCCGATCGCCTCGAGGACCATGTCGCCGATGCCGAGGCCGGCGCCCGCGAAGAGGCCGAAGATCGTCGGCACGACGATCAGGGCGACCATCGGCGTCAGCCGCTTGGTCATGATCAGGGCCATGAAGGCCAGGATCATGGTGAAACCGAGTACTACCAACACAGCTGACTCCTTCGTCCAGTGCCTCCGCCCGCGCTCGGCGGGAGAGCCGGCCGGGAGATGGTGGAAACCCTAGGCAGCCCCGCGTCCGGCGCCGGGGTATCGCTCATTACGGCGACATCTGCGCATAGTGTGGCTTCTGCGCATTCTGCGCACGACGACGGCGAGGAGGCCCCGATGCGCTTCGCGACCCACGTCCTGGTCCTGCAGCTCGCCACGGTGTCGGCCGCCGTGCTGGTCTGCGCGGGGCTCGTCACCGCGCTCAGCGTCCAGCAGCTGCGCGGCGAGGCGGAGGGCACGGCGCTCGCCATCGCCCGCACCGTCGCCGAGGACCCCGACGTGCGCGACGCGGTCGCCGCGTCCTCCGCCGTGCCCGGCGCGCCCGCCGCCTCGGAGCTGCGCGGCGGACCGCTCGAGGACGTCGCCGCCGCCGTCGAGCAGCGCACCGGCGCGCTCTTCGTCGTGATCACCGACGACCAGGGCATCCGCCTCGCCCACCCCGACGAGGACCGCCTCGGCGAGCGGGTCTCGACCAGCCCCGACGAGGCGCTCGCCGGGCGCGAGAGCGTCTCGTGGGGCACCGGCACGCTCGGCGAGTCGGCACGGGCCAAGGTCCCGGTCTTCGCCGCGGGGGAGCAGCGGGTCGTCGGCGAGGTCAGCATCGGCTTCGCGCGCTCCAGCGTCTTCACCGACCTGCCGACCGCGCTGCTCGGCGTCCTCGCCGCGGCGCTCGCCGGGCTGGTGCTCGCCGCCGTCGCCTCCGTCTTCATCCGCCGCCGCCTGCTGCGCCTGACGCTCGGCCTCGCCCCGGAGGAGCTCACCTCGCTCGTGCAGGACCAGGCCGCCGTGCTCGACGGAGTCGACGAGGGCGTGCTCGCGCTCGACCGCGACGGGCGCGTCGGCGTCTGCAATGCGCGGGCCGCCGCGATCCTCGGCTCCGACGACCCGACCGGGCGGGCGCTGCACGGGCGGCCGCTCGCGGAGCTCGACCTGCCCGTTCCGCTGGCCGACGCGATCGGGGCCGCGCTGCACTCCGTCGAACCGCCCCGTCCCGGAGGCGAGGAGGGCTTCGTCGTCCGCTCCCGCATCGTCTACGTCGACATCCGCCGGGTGACCCGCGGCGACCGCGACCTGGGCGTGGTGGTGGTGCTGCGCGACCGCACCGACCTCGCCGCGCTGAGCCGGCGCCTCGACGCGGTCGGCGCGATGACCAACGCGCTCCGGGTGCAGCGGCACGAGTTCGCCAACCGCCTGCACGTGGTCGCCGGCCTGCTGGATGCGGGGCGGACCGCGTCGGCTCGCGACTACCTCGACGAGGTGCTGACCCGCGGCCCGCTCAAGTACCCGGTGCAGCACGCCGACCGGCTGCAGGAGCCGTACCTCCAGGCGCTCGTCGGCGCGAAGGGGATCGAGGCGGCCGAGCGCGGCGTGCTGCTGACGCTCGGTGAGGAGACGCTGGTGCGCGGCACCGTCGTCGAGCCGGAGGACGTCGCCACGGTGGTCGGGAACCTGGTCGACAACGCGGTGCGCGCGGCGGTCGAGGGGCGGCGCGACGTGCGCTTCGTCGAGGTCGAGCTGCTCGACGACGGCGACGCTCTCTTCGTGACGGTCGCCGACTCCGGCGACGGAGTGCTCGATCCGGACTCGCTGTTCGACCGGGCCGGCGCGGGCGACCCCGTCGAGGACGACGGCCGCGTGCACGGCCGGGGCTTCGGCCTGCCGCTGTGCCGTGAGGTGGCCGCCCGGCGCGGCGGCGAGGTCTGGCTGGCGGACCCCGGCGGAGCGGAGTCGGGGGCCGTGCTGTGCGCGCGCCTCCCCGGAGCGGTGCTGCCGCCGGAGCAGGACGGGGACGGGTCATGAGCGCGGACACGGCGCGGGAGCGCACGGTGCTGGTGGTGGACGACGACTTCCGGGTCGCGCAGCTGCACGCGGACCTGGTCGAGGCGCGGCAGGGGCTGACGGCCCTTCCTCCGGTGCACGCGGCGCGCGCGGCGCGGGCGGCCGTCGCCGAGCACGCGCCCGATCTGCTGCTGCTCGACGTGCACCTGCCGGATCAGAGCGGGATCGCGCTGCTCCGCGAGCTCGACACCGACGCGTTCGTCGTGAGCGCCGCCTCCGACGGGGCGACGGTGCGGCGCGCCCTGCACGCGGGAGCGCTCGGGTACCTCATCAAGCCGTTCGAGGCGCGCCTGCTCGGCGAGCGCCTCGACGCGTACGTGCGGTTCCGGAACGTGCTGCGGGAGGACCGCGCGGCCGATCAGGAGGCGGTGGAGCGGGCGCTGCGCATCCTGCACTCGGGCGACGCGACCGCCGCGCAGCCCTCGCGCTCGGCGACCGAGCAGCTCGTCCTGGCGCGCCTGGCCGAGTCGGGCGCCGAGCTGTCGGCTCTCGAGGTGGCCGAGCGCGCCGGCATCTCGCGCGCCACCGCCCAGCGCTACCTCTCGGGTCTCGCGGGCCGCGGCCTCGTCGAGATGACCCTCAGCTACGGCACCACCGGCCGCCCGGAGCACCGCTACCGCGCCCGCTGACCCTCCGCGAGCGGAGTCCGCGCTCGAGCCGGCGGGGCGTTCTCGGCGGTCAAGACCCGCTCTCGGGGACCTGAGCGCCTAGGGGAGCTGACTGCGGAGCACCGGCGTGCGGTGCTCGGTCGAGCCGAACGGGGGATCCGCGTGTCAGCGGATCCTCCTAGGCGGTCGGGACCCGCTCTCGGGAACCCGACCGCCCGTGGGAGCCGACTGCGGTGCGCCGCCCTGCGGCGCACGAGACGGCCCGTCGAACGAGCGATCCGCGTGTCAGCGGATCGTTCTAGGCGGTCGGGACCCGCTCTCGGGAAACCGACCGCCTAGGAGAGCCGACTGCGGTGCGCCGCCTCGCGGCGCACGAGACGACTCAGTGCGTCGCGTCGACGTCCGCGCCCGCGGCCTCGGCCACGCGGCGGCGCTCGGCGGCCTCGGCGGCCATGCGGCGGCCCTTGGGGCTGACGAGGGAGGCGATCACCGTGATCACGAGGACGCCGATGATGACCGAGAGCGACAGTCCGGTGCCGATCTCGAAGACCTCCACGTGCTCGCCGTTGTTGATGAACGGCAGGTTGTTCTCGTGGAGCGCGTGCAGGATCAGCTTCACGCCGATGAAGGCGAGGATCGCGGCGAGGCCGATGCTGAGGTAGACGAGGCGGTCGAGCAGGCCGTCGATGAGGAAGTACAGCTGGCGCAGGCCCAGCAGCGAGAACGCGGTCGCCGTGAAGACGAGGTACACGTCGCTGGTGAGGCCGAAGATCGCCGGCACGCTGTCGAGGGCGAACAGGATGTCCGTTCCGCCGATCGCCGCCATGACGAGGATCATCGGCGTGAGGACCTTCTTGCCGTCGATGTGCGTGTAGAACTTGTCGCCGTCGTACTGGTCGCTCGTCTTGAAGATCCGCTTGGCCAGGCGCACCATCACGTTGTCGCTGGAGTGGTCGTCGCCCGGCTTGACCAGGTTGAACGCGGTCAGCAGCAGGATCAGGCCGAAGATGTAGAAGACCCAGGCGAACGAGTTGATCAGTGCGGCGCCGAGGAAGATGAAGCCGGTGCGGGCGATCAGCGCGAAGACGATGCCGAAGAGGAGCACCTTCTGCTGGTCGGCGCGGGGCACCTTGAAGCTCGCCATGATGATGAGGAAGACGAACAGGTTGTCGACCGAGAGGGCCTTCTCGGTGATGTACCCCGCGAAGTACTCCGATCCGGGCGTCGCTCCGCCGAAGACGAGGACGCCGAGCCCGAAGAGCACGGCGATGCCGACGTAGAGCGCCGACCAGATAGACGACTCCTTCAGCGTGGGCTCGTGGGCCTTCCGGACGTGGAAGAAGAAGTCGAAGAGCAGGAGCAGGACGATGAAGACGATCGTCAGGGTCCAGATCAGGGGCGATACGGTCATGAAGGGGCTGGCCTCGCTCGTGAAGGGGGGTCGGGGGACGGTCGCGGGGGTCGCTCGTCAAGGGAAAAGGTAGCGAGGCACCGTAGCGAGCAGGGTGCCCGCCGATGGATCGTGAGTATCTTCTCAGTTCTCCGCGCGTCCCTCGCGCCCAGCGGCCGGAGCGCCACACTGGTCACCATGACCGGCGCCGCTGTCGACAGGACCTTCCAGGACGCCTCCGGCGTCGTCATCCACTACCGCTGGTGGCCGCACCCCTCGCCCCGCGCGATCGTGCAGCTGGCCCACGGGGTCGGCGAGCACTCGGGGCGCTACGTCGAGCTGGCGGAGGCGCTGGTCGCCGCCGGGTACGCGGTCGCGGCGGACGACCACCGCGGGCACGGCCGGACCGGCCTCGAGCAGCACGGCGGCGACTCCTCCCGGCTCGGACTGCTGGGGCCGGGCGGCCTGCGCGCGACCGAGGCGGCGCTCCTCCGGCTGACGGAGCTGCTCGCGGAGGAGAGCCCGGGAGTGCCGATCGTGCTGCTCGGCCACTCCTGGGGGTCGCTCATGGCGCAGCGGATCGTCGACCACCACTCCGGCGCCTACGCCGCGCTCGTGCTGAGCGGCACGGCCTACCGCCTCCCCGGGCACATGAACGCGGGCGACCTGGCGAAGCGGCACCGCGTCGCCGGCGGTCTCGGCCTCGAGTGGCTCTCCCGCGACCCGGAGGTCTGGCAGCGGTTCCACGACGACCCCCTCACCTTCACCACGCCGCTCGCGAAGCGGATCGGGCTGGTCGAGACCCTGCGGCTGGTCGGCCGCCCGAAGCGCGGGCCCGAGCATCCACTGCCCCTGCTGCTGGTCGTGGGCGCCGACGACACCCTCGGCGGCGAGCGGTCGGTGCGCGCGCTCGCCCAGGCCTACCGGCGGCGGGCCGGGTACACGGACGTCTCGGTGCGGGTGTACCCGGAGGCGCGGCACGAGCTGTTCCAGGAGCTCAACCGGGCCGAGGTCACGGCAGATCTCGTGGAGTGGCTGGGCGAGCGCTTCCCCGCCCCGGCTCGCGCCTAGGCTGGCGTCATGCATGGCGAGTACAAGGTCCCCGGCGGAAAGCTCGTGGTCGTCGACCTCGACGTGGTCGACGGGAGGTTCGCCGGGTTCCGCCTGGCGGGCGACTTCTTCCTCGAGCCCGACACGGCCCTCGACGACATCGACCGCGCGGTCGTGGGCCTCCCGGCCGAGACGGACGCGAAGTCCATCGCCGCCGCCATCCGGCAGGCGCTCCCGGCCGACGCGGTCCTGCTCGGCTTCACGCCCGAGGCCGTCGCGGTCGCGATCCGCCGCTCGCTGCAGAAGGCGACCAGCTGGCGCGACTACGACTGGCGCATCGTGCACGACCGGGCCGTCCCTCCCGCGACCCACCTGGCGCTCGACGAGGTGCTGACCGCCGCGGTCGGCGAGGGCCGCCGGGAGCCGACGCTGCGGATCTGGGAGTGGGACCAGCCCGCCGTCGTCATCGGCAGCTTCCAGTCGCTCCGCAACGAGGTCGACCTCGACAACGCGGCGAAGTACGGCGTCGACGTGGTCCGCCGCATCTCGGGCGGCGGCGCGATGTTCATGGAGGCGGGCAGCGTCGTCACGTACTCGCTCTACGTCCCCGGCGACCTCGTCCAGGGGCTGACCTTCGCCGACTCCTACGCCTTCCTCGACGAGTGGGCCGTCAGCGCGCTGCAGTCGCTCGGGATCGACGCGGTCTACCAGCCGCTCAACGACATCACCTCGCCCTCGGGCAAGATCGGCGGCGCCGCGCAGAAGCGCCTGGGCTCCGGCGCCGTCCTCCATCACGTGACCATGAGCTACGACATCGACGCCGAGAAGATGGTGCAGGTGCTGCGGATCGGCCGCGAGAAGCTCTCGGACAAGGGCATCGCCTCCGCCGTGAAGCGCGTCGACCCGCTGCGCAGCCAGACCGGGCTCAGCCGCGCCGAGATCATCGAGCGGATGAAGGCGACCTTCGTGCAGCTGCACGGCGGCGAGGCGGGGACGCTGACCGAGGAGGAGTACGCGGCGGCGGAGGAGCTGGTGCGGACGAAGTACTCGACTCCGGAGTGGCTGCGGCGCGTCCCCTGACCGGCGGGTCCGGGGCGGCGGTGGCCGGCGTGTGGACCCGGAGCGGAACGCGGCGGACGGGTCCGGCGGGCGCCCCTCAGCTCGCGAGGAGCTCCTGGTAGTCCGGGTGCTCGGCGATGAACTCGGCGACGAACGGGCAGGCCGGGACGATGCGCCCGCCGAAGCGCTCGTGCGCGTCGTCGAGGGCCGCCTCGACGAGGGTCTCGCCGAGGCCCTCGTGACGGTGCTCGGGCGCGATCTCGGTGTGGAGGAAGACCACGTCGCGGCCGCGGACGGCGTAGTCCGCGACTCCGACGGTCTCGCCGTCGAGCCAGAGCGTGTAGCGGGACGAGGCCTCGTCGTGGCGCACCTCGGAGATCATCGCGCCACTCTACGCCGGAGCCTCCCGGCACCCGTCGAGCGCGGGCGCGAGGCGCGGAGCGTGTCGCCGGGCTCGCGCGCACTGGCACAATTGCCGGGTGCCCAGGACGATCCAGATCGCGGACGGCGTCCCGGAGTCGCGGAGCGCGGTGTTCCACGCCGACAACCTCGAGGTCCTGCCGCAGCTGGCCGACGGGGCCTTCACCGTCGTCTACCTCGACCCGCCGTTCAACACGGGCCGGGCGCAGGTGCGCACCTCGACCACCTCGGTGCGCTCCACCACCGGCACGATCGCCGGCTTCAAGGGGCGCAGCTACGAGCGGATCCGCGGCGACCTGCTCCGCTACGACGACCGCTTCGACGACTACTGGTCGTTCCTCGAGCCGCGTCTGGCCGAGGCGTGGCGGCTCCTCGCCGACGACGGCACCCTCTACCTCCACCTCGACTATCGCGAGGCGCACTACGCGAAGGTGCTGCTCGACGCGCTCTTCGGCCGCGAGTGCTTCCTCAACGAGATCATCTGGGCCTACGACTACGGAGCGAAGGCCACGCGCCGCTGGCCGACCAAGCACGACACGATCCTCGTCTACGTGAAGGACCCGCGCGGCTACCACTTCGACTCCGCCGCCGTGGACCGCGAGCCGTACATGGCCCCGGGCCTGGTGACCCCCGAGAAGGCCGAGCGCGGCAAGCGGCCGACCGACGTGTGGTGGCACACGATCGTCTCGCCGACAGGCCGCGAGAAGACCGGGTACCCGACGCAGAAGCCGGAGGGGATCCTCCGCCGCATCGTGCAGGCGTCCAGCCGCGAGGGCGACGCCGTCCTCGACTTCTTCGCCGGCTCCGGCACGACCGGCGCCGTCGCGCACGCTCTCGGCCGCCGCTTCGTCCTCGTCGACGAGCACGCCGACGCGGTCGCCGTCATGCGCCGCCGCTTCGCCGCCCTCGACCCGGCGCCGCTCTTCCTCTGACGCGGGCCCTCTCGACTCCTCAGACGTCGCCGTCCTCGCTCGCCACCCCCGCGACTCCTGCGCACCGGCCGGCTCCCACTGTCCAGGAGTCGTCGCAGTCGAGTTCGGTCGCTCCCACTGTCCAGAAGGTGTCGCACTCGACATCGATCGCTCCGACTGTCCAGGAGTTGTCGCACTCGACGCCGACTGCGACAACTCCTGGACAGTCGTGGTGGGAGGCGCGCCTCCCCAGGTGCGGGATCAGGGGTTCGTCCACAGAATGCGGATCGCGGGAGTCGGACGAGGATCACGGACCGCCAGAATCGCGGCATGTCCAGCACCGACCTCGGAGCCTTCACCCGGCGAGCGGCACTCCGCGCAGGGGTGACGGACGCCCGACTGCGCACTCCCGCCCTGGCCAGCCCCTTCCACGGAGTGCGCACCCGGGTGGCGCCCGTCACGCACCTGGAACGAGCCGCCGCCTATCTGCCGCGGCTGCGGCCCTGGCAGCTCTTCTCCCACCTGACCGCGGCCGAAGCCTGGGGAGTGCCGCTCCCGGCGCGACCTGGCGAGGACGATCCGATCCACGTGGCGGCGACGACGCCGCACCGGCCCCCCAGGACCCGGGGTGTGATCGGCCACACCCTCACGGAGACGGACAGGGTCGAGCGGCACGGCCTGCCGGTGACGGGAGCGGTGTCGACGTGGATCGCGCTCGCGCCACTGCTGTCCGCCCGCGATCTCCTCGCGGCGACGGACCACCTCCTGTTCGAGCCGCGCTACCCGCGCCGGGACGATCCGCGTCCCCATGTCCGGCTTCACGAGCTGCAGGACCGCCTGGCCTCCCATCGGGGCCGGGGCCGACGCGGCCTGGCTGAGGCTCTGCGGCTGGCATCGACCGGAGCCGCCTCGCGGAGGGAGACCTGGCTCCGCGCTCTCGTCGAGGAGGCGGGACTGCCCGCGCCCGACGTGAACGCCGAGATCAGGATCGGCGGCCGACTGCTCGCGGTCGGCGATCTGGTCTTCGAACGGTGGAAGGTGGTGGCGGAGTACGACGGCGGCCAGCACCGGACGGACGACGCGCAGTTCTCACGCGATCGTGAACGGCTCCTGGCCCTGCACCTCGCGGGCTGGATCGTCGTGGTCGTCCGCGCGGAGGGTCTGATTCGGGGCAGGGCGCGCACGATCGCCGAGCTCCGTGCCGCTCTCGTGGCCCACGGCTGGCGACCGTGACGCACCCCGTCGACGGATCGACCCGCTCGTCCATCCCCGCCCCGCCGCCCGCGTCCGCCCCACCGTCCGGATCCACCCGCCGGTCCGCATCCGATCGAGCACGCAGAGCCCTCCGACTACGCAGAAGTAGTCGCACTCGGCGTCGACTGCGACGACTCCTGGACAGTCGCGGGCCGGCGTCAGCTGCTGGCGCGGACGACCAGCGACGTCGGCATCAGCGTGCGGTGCTCCACGGGGAGCCCCTCGATGCGGGCGGTCAGCAGCTCCACCATGCGGGCGCCGAGCTCGTCGGGGAGCTGGCGAACGGTGGTCAGCGCGGGGACGGCGTTCCGCGCGAAGAGATCGTCGTCGAAGCCCACGACGGACACGTCCTCGGGGATCCGGCGGCCGGCCTCGCGGAGGGCGGCGTAGGCGCCGACCGCCATCTGGTCGTTCGCGGCGAAGACGCCGTCCAGGTCGGGGTCGCGGGCGAGGAGGCGGCGCATCGCCTCGGTGCCGCTGGCCGGCGAGAAGTCTCCCCACTCGACGAGGTCGTCGGCGAGGCCGGCGTCGGTGAGTGCTCCGCGCCAGCCGATCAGGCGGTCGACGCCCGGCGGCATGTCGGCGGGGCCCGCGATGGTGGCGATCCGGCGCCGGCCGCGCTCGATCAGGTGCGCGGTGGCGACGGCCGCCCCCTCCGTGTTGTCCACGTCGACGAAGTAGGAGCCGCGCTCGTCCGGCGAGAGCGGCCGGCCGCCGAAGACGATCGGCAGCGTGCCCGAGAGCGCCGCGTAGGAGTGGTCGCCGGAGTGGTGCGAGACCACGAGCGCGCCGTCGACATTGCCGCCGAGCAGGTACCGCCGCGTCTTCTCGCCGTCCGTCTCGGACGCGATCAGCATCGAGAGCGTGTAGTCCGTGTCGGCCAGGCGCATCGCGGCGCCCTGCACGATCGAGGCGAAGAACGGGTCCGCGAAGACGCGCGCGGTCGACTCCGGCACGATCAGCGCGATCGACTGCGTGCGCCGCGAGGCGAGCATCCGCGCCGCGTGATTGGGCACGTAGTCGAGCTCGCCGATCGCCTTCTCGACGGCGGCCACGATCTCGGCCGCCACCTGCGGGGCGCCGTTGACCACCCGCGAGACCGTCGCGCGCGAGACTCCGGCCCGCGCCGCGACCATCTCGAGGGTGGGGGAGCGGCCCCCGCCGCGGACGCCCGTCGGCTCGCTCACGGGTCAGTCCAGGATCGCCGCGGCGCTGCCGCCGAGCAGTCGGGAGTAGACCAGGCCCGAGTCCTTCACGATCCGCTCCTGCGTGCCGTAGTCGACGCGCACGACGCCGAAGCGCTTCTCGTAGCCCCAGGCCCACTCGTAGTTGTCGAGGAGGGACCACACGAAGTAGCCGCGGACGTCGGCGCCCTGGTCGATCGCGTCGGCGACCTTCTCGACGTGGTCGAGCACGTACTGCGTGCGGTCCGCGTCGTGCACGCGGCCGTCCTCGACGACGTCGTCGTAGGCGGCGCCGTTCTCGGTCACGTAGAGCGGAGGGAGGTTCTCGTACTCCAGGCCCAGGCGGGTCAGTAGGTAGCGCAGCCCGTCGGGGTTCACCTCCCAGTCCATCGCGGTGCGCGGCAGCCCGCGCGACGGGAAGGTGATGAACTCGGAGCCGACCCAGGGGGAGCCGACCTCGCGGTCGGTCGCCTGGGCGAAGTCGTCGGCTCCGGCCGGCAGCGGATGCGCAGAGACGTTGTCGTCGTGGTAGTGGTTCACGCCGAGGAAGTCGAGCGGGAGCGAGATGAGATCGAGGTCGCCGTCGACGATCAGCTCGTCGAGCCCGAGCCCGGCGACGTCCTCGAGCAGGTCCTCGGGGTACTCGCCGCGCAGCAGCGGGTCGAGGAAGATCCGGTTCTGGAGGGCGTCGAAGCGGCGTGCGGCGTCGAGGTCGGCCTCGTCCTCGGGGTCGTCGGGGACGGCGTTCGAGAGGTTGAGCGTGATGCCCAGGTTCTGCGCTCCGAGCTGCCGGAGCGTCGAGACGGCCAGCCCGTGGGCGAGGTGCGTGTGGTGCACGGCGGCGAGGGCCTTCTGCTGCGAGATCACGCCGGGGGCGTGCACGCCCGCGCCGTAGGAGAGCAGGGTCGAGCAGAACGGCTCGTTGAACGTCGTCCAGTGCTGCACCCGGTCGCCGAGGCTCTCGTAGACGGCCTCGGCGTAGTCCCGGAAGCGCTCGGCGGTGTCGCGGTTCGCCCAGCCGCCGGTCTCCTCGACGGCCTGCGGGAGGTCCCAGTGGTAGAGGGTCAGCCACGGCAGCACGCCGGCGCCGAGCAGCTCGTCGACCAGGCGGGAGTAGAAGTCGAGGCCCTCGGGGTTCACGGCGCGGTCGCCCGGCTTCACGCGCGCCCAGCTGACCGAGAAGCGGTAGGAGCCGAGCCCCAGCTCCTTCATCAGCCGCACGTCCGCGGGCATCCGGTGGTAGTGGTCCACCGCGACCTCGGGGGTGTCGCCCTTCGCGACCGCTCCGGGGACGCGGGAGAAGGCGTCCCAGATGCTGTCCTCCTTGCCGCCCTCGTGGCCGGCGCCCTCGATCTGGGCGGCGGCGGTCGCGGATCCCCAGAGGAAGCCGGCGGGCCAGTCGCGGACGGCGAGCCGGTCGACGCGGGCGATCTGCTCCGAGAGGCTCGGGGTCGCGGGGGAGGGGGCCCTGGGGGGAGATGATGACCGAGCGGCCCTCGGCCACGGGAGCCTTGGGGGTCTTCAGGGGCTCGCTGCCGCGGACCGAGCCCGAGCGCTCGACGGGGATC
>NZ_PSVN01000053.1:0-728 GCF_002932235.1 Rathayibacter sp. AY1E3 | reverse complement strand
GTGGGGACATTCTCGAAGGCGCGAAAAACGGTCGCGATCGCAGCATGCCTGATCGTCGTCACGGGATGCACGCCACAGCCTGAACCGCCGGCTCCGCCTCCGGTGTCCACAGACAGCAGCTCCGACGCCGCACTGACCGGTGACCTTGGCGTGGCAACGTTCACGGGGAGCGATGGGACGGCCGGCAGCATCCGTTTGAGTGCGGCTGATGGCCGGCTGGCTCTGGCATCAGACGAGCTCGACATTCCCGCCGCGACCGCATCTTCCTCAGGTTCCGTTGCGGTCATCGCAGCGCTGGACCCGATCGATGAGGGCGCCACCTGTTTCGACATTGCTTTCCCAATGGGTCTCGCGGATGCGGAGCCAGGGAAGCCCTACAAGGCCTGGCGGAACCTCGCAGAGTTCCACGGCGACCCGACAGCGATCGATCAGCTCGTCATCACCACCAAGCCCCAGAACGACCCCGACTGCTCGATGAGGATCATTGCTGTCGCTGACGTCCAATGGAGCGTGAAGCCTCAACGCAGTGATCTCGTCGCCCAGGACGCCGGGCCGCGTGCAGCAGCGCGTGGCGAAACGACATCGACGGACGGAATGCCGACGTCGTACACGGTCGCTCGCAACGACCTCGCAGAGGACGTCGCGGCACGATTCGACATGACGGCCGATGACCTGTTCTACCTCAACCCGTTCCGCTTCCCTTCGGACGAGATTCTGCGCGTCGGTGA
>NZ_PSVN01000052.1:0-833 GCF_002932235.1 Rathayibacter sp. AY1E3 | reverse complement strand
CCGCTATCGGTCATCTGGGAGTATTTAGGCTTATCAGGTGGTCCTGACAGATTCACACGGGATTTCTCGGGCCCCGTGCTACTTGGGATACTCTTCACGTCATAACACCATTTCGACTACGGGGCTCGCACCCGCTCTGGCCAGGCGTTCAAACCTGTTCGTCTATGATGCGCTGTAACGTTCACCGGCCGGCAGACCGGAACGAAAAGTCCCACAACCCCGGCCATGCAACCCCTGCCGGGTATCACACATGACTCGGTTTAGCCTCTTCCGCGTTCGCTCGCCACTACTGACGGAATCACTGTTGTTTTCTCTTCCTGTGGGTACTGAGATGTTTCACTTCCCCACGTTCCCTCTACCCGCCCTATATATTCAGGCGGGAGTCACCAGGTCACCACAAGGGGCCTGGCGGGGTTTCCCCATTCGGAAATCCTCGGATCGCAGCTCGTTTATCAGCTCCCCGAGGCTTATCGCAGATTACGACGTCCTTCTTCGGCTCCAGATGCCAAGGCATTCACCGTTTGCTCTTATGAACTTGCTAATCACATGAGTTAAGAAACTACAACTCGAAAAGTTGCAGATCCAATGATTTGCATGACCGCAGCCCGAAAGCCGCGCCATGCGAATCTTGTCGATCCACGACCGAAGCCGTGAATCTAAGATGCTCGCGTCCACTGTGTAGTTCTCAAAATACGGGCGGTATCCCTCTCCCACACACCCAGGCGTGAGAAAAAGATCCGGAGAGTCGACCCCGCCACCCGAAGGCAGCCGGCCCGGTCCCTCAGGACCCAACAGCGTGCATGTACCCGACTCCACCGCCCCGACGCGTTCCC
>NZ_PSVN01000051.1:0-875 GCF_002932235.1 Rathayibacter sp. AY1E3 | reverse complement strand
TCCTGGTACGGGTCGAAGCGGTGGGCGGGGCGGGGTGCGGTGGTCGTGGTGGTCATGGTCGGGCCTTCCTGTGCAGCAGTGGGAGAAGAGGAGGAGGGGCGGGGACCGGCGCGAGCCGGTCCCGCCGGAGGGGCTAGCTGAGCCCCGCGGCGTCGGCGGGGGTGCTGTCGCCGGTGACGACCTGCTCGACCGGGGAGAGCGCGTAACCCCAGGCCGCGAGCTGACGGAAGTGCTCGGCCGTGCGCTCGTCGCCGCGACGCCAGGACTCCTTACTCGTGTGCGCCTCCTGCCCTCCGAGGACGACGGCCAGCGCGACCAGGCGGGCCTTCGCGGGGTTCGCCTCGACCAGCGCTGCGAGGGCGTCGGCGCGGTAGCCGGAGGGGCGCTCGATGCGCAGCAGCGCGTGCGCGAGATCGCTGCCGCCCGTCATCCCGGAGGACACCGCGAACCGGTGGGTGGTGAGGCCGAGAGCGATGATGCGATCCGCGTCCTTGGGGAGGGTCTTGCGGGCGAGGAACGTCGCGATCCACTCGCGGCGCACCTTCTCGGCCGCGTTCCACGCCTTGTTGTTGGCGATGAGCACCTTCCGCTCCGCGGACTTCTCGGCGGCCTCCTCCTCGGTTTCCTCCTCGGTCTGCGGCTGCTCGGGGGCTCCGTAGGCGTAGGTGAATCCGGCGGCGGTGGGATCCTGGACCAGGAGCGTGACCTCGACCTCGCCCCGCCAGCTGGTGCCGATGAGCACTCCGCGGCCGGCAGCGGCGGCGACCTGCTCGGGAGTGACGCTCTTCCCGTCCTCGCCGCGCAGCTGCCGCACCGGCGTCCACGTCGCCTGGTCGCCGTAAGCGTCGGAGCGGGTGAGGATCTGGAAGCCGTTG
>NZ_PSVN01000050.1:0-1379 GCF_002932235.1 Rathayibacter sp. AY1E3 | reverse complement strand
TCGGGTGAGCGGGGGCGTGTGGCGGTGCAGTTCGCGTGAGCGGGCGCGTGTGGCGGCGCGGTTCGCGTGAGCGGGGGTGTGAGGCGGTGCGGATGGCGGGGTGTTGCGCCGGTGTCCTGCGCGCGCCGCCCCGAGGACGGCTGGGCTGTGCGGCGTCGGCGGCGGTGATCCCTCCCTCCACAGGAGTGCCTTACGCCGGTTCTCCACGGATGTGACGATCCGTCGCTTCCGTGTCGGTGGTCGCTGATTGAATACACGTATGACGATGATCAGCGGGTCGACTGCAGCGGAGGCGGTGCTCAGCGAGGTGCGTGCTCGCGGCGACCGGGCCGCCGCGCTGGCCCGTTCGGCGTCCCCGCTGCTCCTGGCCGCGGCCGAGGAGCTGCACGCCGGGCACCGGGCTGCGCTCGAGCATCCGGAGTCGTTCGCCCGCGGTTCGGCGCCCCACGCGTCGAGCGACCTCGCCGAGCGGTCGATCCGCGCGGAGTTCGCGGTCGCCCTCGGAGTCTCCGAGCGGGTCGCCTCCCGCGAGCTCGACCACGCGCGCCTCCTCGTCGAGGACCTGCCGGCCACCCGCGCCGCCCTCGCCGGGGCGCGCCTGCGGTGGGAGGCGGGCCAGGTCGTCTGCGCCGTCGCGGCCACCCTGCCTCCGGGCTCCCGCGCCGCGTTCGATACGCGGGCGGCCGAGCTCGCGGCCCGCACCACGCCGACCCAGCTGCGGCGCGCTCTGGCCCGACTGCGGGAGGAGCTCCACGAGCAGCCCCCCGCCGAGCGCCACCGACGTGCCCGCGAGGACCGTGCGGTCTGGCTGACCCCCGAGGTCGACGGCATGGCGACGCTCTGCGCCCTCCTCCCCGCCCCGGTCGCCGTGGGGGCGTACACCCGCCTCGACCGGATCGCCCGGATCCTCCGCGACGGCGCCGAGGGGTCGGCGGGGGCGGAGCCGCCTGTTGCCACGGATGCGGGCTCCTGCGGGGCGGAGGCGAGCGGGACGACCGGGGCGGAGCCGACCGGAATCACCGGGGCGGGCGCCGTCGATGCGATCTCCCGAGCGGGCGACGCGCGGACCCTCGCCCAGCTGCGAGCCGACGCTCTCGCCGACCTCCTCTGCGATGCGGACGTCATCGGCACGGTGCCCGACCCGGTCGGCGCCGATCGGCCCGTTCCGACCCTCGTCACCGGCGTGCGCGCCGAGGTGCGGGTCACCCTGTCGGCGAGCACCGCGTCCGGCGCCGACGACGCCTCCGCCGAGCTCGACGGCTACGGCCCGATCCCGGCAGACGTCGCTCGGAGCCTCGTCCCCGCGACCGTCACCCGCGTGCTGACCGAGCCCCGGACGGGCGCCGTCCTCTCGGTCGGGCGCACACGCCGACTGCCGC
>NZ_PSVN01000005.1:0-216243 GCF_002932235.1 Rathayibacter sp. AY1E3 | reverse complement strand
CCCAGCAAGCTGGGCTTCATCGTTCGACTTGCATGTGTTAAGCACGCCGCCAGCGTTCGTCCTGAGCCAGGATCAAACTCTCCGTAAAAAAATTACGACCCCCAACCCCGAAGAGAAGGAGAGTCAAGTTTGACCTCTAGCAAATAAGACATCTCTCCGACCCGAAAGCCGGAAGCTGACATCAATTTCCAAAGGAATCCCAACCCGATCCGAAGATCAAGGCCGGGGTATAAAATTGGCATTGAACATAGTGCACGCTGTTGAGTTCTCAAGAATCGGACACATCCCGCCTCCACACCAGAACGGTGCTTCACAACGAAAGTGATCGAAGTTTGCTGTACGAGGGCGTGAGCCACTCAATTTGTCTTGCTTGCCGAGACCGGTTAGGCTTGTCAGAACCGAAGTCCCGATCGCCTCCGTGGCAACTCGACTAACTTAGCACATCCGCAGGCCGTGTCAAGTCCGGCTTCTTCGTGGTGTTCGCTGCACGATCGAGGACCGCACCGCTGCACCGGGCTCGGCCGTGAGGCCTTGCAACGAAGCCGGGACCGTGTCCCGTGGAGGCTTTGCATCTTACGCTCGCGATCCCGCAGTCTTCAAGAGACGAATCTCTAACAGGCCTGGGAGCGAGGGGATGGTCCCCGCTTGAGGTGGGCCAGCTGGTCTCGACGCTCTGCGCCTGACTCCCGCTTGCCGCTCCTTTGGGGTGACGAGGAGTTACATTACGTCGGGCCTCGGCCGAGCGGCAAATCGCCTGCGTCCCGGGCGTGTCGCGATTCAGGGGCCGTGCGTCGCTGAGTGTCCGACTCGGTACCCGACACCGGCTACCGGCTACCGGCTACCGGCTACCGGCTACCGGCTACCGGCTACCGGCTACCGGCTACCGGCTACCGGCTACCGGCTACCGGACACCGGACACGGGACACCGTGTTAATGAGACCGCCGACGCCGTCATCGTCCGCGTCCGCTCGAGGAGAGCGGGCACGCGGTCAGCGGACGAAGGCCCCGGCGAAGCTCTTCTTGCCGCGACGGAGGACGGCGATCCCGTCGATCAACGGGAGCTCGCCGAGCGTGACGGTCTCGGACGGGAGGGCGGTGTTGTTCACCGAGAGCCCGCCCTGGGCGAGAGCCCGCCGCGCCTCCCCCGTGCTGGCGACGAGTCCGGTCTCGACGAACGCCTGCAGCGCCGGCGTCTCCGGGGTCGCCTCCATCGAGGGCACCGCCTCGAGCGCGCCGCGGAGGATGACCGGGTCGATCCCCTCGAGCGAGCCCTTGCCGAAGAGCGCGGCCGAGGCGTCGATCACCGAGCGCGTCGCCTCCGCTCCGTGCACCAGCGACGTGACCTCCCAGGCGAGCGCGCGCTGCGCCTCCCGGCGGAACGGCTCGTCGGCGGCGGCCTTCTCCAGGCGCTCGATCTCCGTGCGCGGCAGGAAGGTGAAGATCCGCAGGCGGTCGGCGACGTCACGGTCGTCCGTGTTGACCCAGAACTGGTAGAACGCGTACGGGCTGGTGAGCTCGGAGTCGAGCCAGACGGCGTTGCCCTCGCTCTTGCCGAACTTGGTGCCGTCGGAGTTCATCACCAGGGGTGTGCCGATCGCGTGGACCGACACGCCCTCCGTGCGGTGGATCAGGTCGGTCCCGCTCGTCAGGTTGCCCCACTGGTCGCTGCCGCCGGTCTGCAGGACGCACCCGTACTGCCGGTAGAGCTCCAGGTAGTCGAGTCCCTGCAGGATCTGGTAGCTGAACTCGGTGTAGCTGATCCCCGCGTCGGAGTTGAGGCGGGCGCTGACCGCGTCCTTCTTGAGCATCGTCCCCACGCGGAAGTGCTTCCCGATCTCCCGCAGGAAGTCGATCGCCGACAGCGGAGCGGTCCAGTCGAGGTTGTTGACCAGGCGCAGCCCGTTGTCGCCGCCCGCGGGAACGAACCGGGACACCTGCGCCTGGAGGCGCTCGACCCACGCCGTCACCGTCTCGCGCGAGTTCAGCGTCCGCTCGGCCGTCGGACGCGGATCCCCGATCAGCCCGGTCGAGCCGCCGACGAGCCCGAGCGGCCGATGCCCAGCCAGCTGGAGCCGGCGCATGACGATCAGCTGCACCAGGTTCCCGAGGTGGAGGCTGGGCGCGGTCGGGTCGAACCCGCAGTAGTAGGTGATCGGCTCCCCCGACAGCAGCTCGCGCAGCGTTCCGGCGTCGGTCGACACGTGCACCGAGCCTCGCCAGACCAGCTCGTCCCACACGGAGTCGAAGGCGGGGTCGAGCTGCGGGCTCGTCGCGGACCCGGAGAGGTGCTGGTCGATCACCCGACCAGGCTACCGTGGCGGGAAGAAGCCGGTCTCCACTAATCAAGCGCACAGGCTTGATCTCGGGCGATCAAGTGAGGATACTTGATCGGGGAGGTCCGATGTTCGTCGTCACCGCGGATCAGCGCGACAGCAGGCACGACCACGACCGCGTGGACCAGGCGATCGCGAGCCTGATCGACGACGGTCGGACGACGTTCGTCCTGCCCCCGGAGCGGACGGCGGGCGACGAGTTCCAGTGCGTGCTCGACCGGGCCGATGCCGTCGTCGCGCTCGTGCTCGAGCTGCACCGGACCGGCCACTGGAGCATCGGCCTCGGGATCGGCCCCGTCGACCGGCCACTCCCCGCGACCACGAGAGCGGCGACCGGGGAGGCGTACTTCGCGGCGCGCCGGGCGGTCGAGGCGGCGAAGGGCCGGCCGACGCGCTTCTCCCTCGATCCGGACGCACCGGGAACGGCGGCGCCGGCACCGGCGGACGTCCAGGCGCTGATCGATCCGCTCCTCCTGCTGCGCGACGCGCGCTCCGAGGCCGGCTGGCAGATCGTCGACCTGCTCGAGAGCGGCCTCTCCCAGAAGGATGCGGCCGAGCGCCTCGCCGTCAGCCCGCAGGCGGTCAGCCTCCGGGTCCGCGCGGCGAGTGCTCGAGTCGACGCTCCCGCCCGTGACGCGCTCGCGCGCCTGCTGACAGTGGTCGACCGTACGCTCGACCCCACCGACGAGAGGACACCCCGATGACGGCACCCCCCGGATCCCCCGCCCTGCTCCTCGCCTCCGCGCTGCAGTCCGCCTCGTGGACGGGCGTGGTGCTCGTGCTGCTCGCCGGACTCGCCGGTGCGGTGCTCGCCGTGCGCCTTCGCCGTCCGCAGCTCGCCTGGATCCCCCTCGTGGCGGCGGCCGCCGCCTTCCTGCTCACGGCGGTCGCCGGACCGTCCGCGCCCCCGATCCACTCCGTCCTGGTGGCGGTGCTGGCCTTCGCGCTGGCGATCGCGGGCGGCGGGCCGGTCGTGCTGCTCACCCTCCGGCTCGCGACGGCCGACTCCCGCAGCGGCAGCCACGGCGGCATCATGGTCGCCGGAACCTCCCGCCCCGCCGCCGGGAGCGCGCCCTCGGCGATCGGCCAGGCGATCGAGGTGCTGCGCGGGGGGACGACGATCGGGGTCCTCGAGCGGATCGCGACGGCCGGCGCGCTGATGAGCGGTCTCCCCGAGGGGATCGCGGTCGTGGTGGCGATCAAGGGCGTCGGCCGCTTCAGCGAGCTCGCCTCCCCGGAAGCGCGCGAGCGGTTCATCATCGGCACGCTGGCGAGCCTCGCCTGGGCGGCGGCTCTCGGCGTTCTCGCCCGGCTCTACCTCGCGGGCTGAGCTCCGGGCCGCCGCCGGGGCACTGCTCTCCGGTAGGGCGAGACGGTGGGGTCGGCCGGGATGCTGAAGCGCCACGGGAAGTCGTCCCCGCCGCCCGGGCCCGAGACTCCGGTGCGCGGGCCCGCCGCCACGGAGGACGGCCTCTCCCCCGGCAGCAGCTCGAACGCCGCCTCGAGCGGGTCGCCCGACTCGGTGAGACGGACTCCGAGGGCCTTCGCCAGCCGTGCGGGTCCGCGGGCCAGATCCCGGCTGCGAACGGGTCCGCGCCGGATCATCGCGAGATCCTCCCCCGATACGACCTCGCCGGCGCGCAGCAGCACCGCCGACGCCGCGCCCGCCGGGGAGCAGACGATGTTCACGCAGGTGTGCATCCCGTACGTGAAGTACGCGTACACGGACCCGGGCGGACCGAACATGGGAGCCGTCCGGGGTGTCGGTCCGCGGTGCGCATGCGAGCCCGGATCCTCACCGGTTCCGAGGTACGCCTCGACCTCGGTCAGCCGGACGCCGACCACGCCCTCCGGCGTGCGGTGCAGGAGGACGCGGCCGAGCAGCTCCGGTGCCACCTCGAGGGCCGAGCGCGAGAGATCGGGGAGGTCGGCGCTCAGAAGAAGCTCTGGCCCGACACGAGGGTGATCACGATCACCGCGACGATGACGACTGCGGCGACGAGCACCAGAGTCCGCTGCTGCCAGGGGCGCAGCGGCGGACGGCCGTCGTCGCCCGGCGCTCCTCGAAGAGTCACGGGCGTTCCCCTCGGAGGGATCCGCGCACGACCCGGACGCGCTCGGTCAGCCGGGCGAGCTGCTCCGCGACGCGGTCGGGAGCCGTGCCGCCGACACCGTCCCGGCTCGCCACCGATCCCTCGATGCTGAGGACCGACCGCACGTCTGGAGTGAGCAGCGGCGACACCGAGGCGAGCGCGGCGTCGTCGAGATCCTCGAGCCCCCTCCCCTGCGACTCCGCGAGCTTGACCAGCTCGCCGGTGATCTCGTGGGCGTCCCGGAAGGGCACGTGCTTCTTCACGAGCCACTCGGCCACGTCGGTCGCGAGGGAGAAGCCCTGGGGCGCGAGCTCCGCCATCCGGTCGGTGTGGAAGGTGAGGGTCGCGATCATGCCGCTGAACGCGGGCAGCAGGACCTCGAGGGTCGTCACCGAGTCGAAGACCGGCTCCTTGTCCTCCTGCAGGTCGCGGTTGTAGGCGAGCGGCAGGGCCTTGAGGGTCGCGAGCAGCCCGGTGAGGTTGCCGATCAAGCGGCCGGACTTCCCCCGGGCGAGCTCGGCGATGTCGGGGTTCTTCTTCTGCGGCATGATCGAGGACCCGGTCGAGTAGCCGTCGTCGAGCGTGACGAAGGCGAACTCCCGCGTGTTCCAGAGGATGACCTCCTCCGCGATGCGCGAGACGTCGATCCCGATCATGGCGGTGACGAAGGCGAACTCGGCGACGAGGTCGCGGCTGGCCGTCCCGTCGATCGAGTTCGGCACGCTCGACGCGAAGCCGAGATCGCGGGCGACCGCCTCGGCGTCGAGGCCGAGGGTCGAGCCGGCGAGGGCGCCCGAGCCGTAGGGCGAGACGTCCGCCCGGACGGCCCAGTCCCGCAGGCGCTCCAGATCGCGCAGCAGCGCCCAGCCATGGGCGAGCAGGTGGTGCGCGAGGAGCACGGGCTGAGCGTGCTGGAGGTGTGTGCGCCCGGGCATGATCGCCGTCGGGTGCGCCGACGCCTGCGCGGCGAGGGCGTCGATGAGCTGCACCACCAGCTCCGAGACGAGCGCCGCGTGGTCGCGGAGGTACATCCGGACGAAGGTGGCGATCTGGTCGTTGCGCGAGCGCCCCGCGCGGAGCTTGCCGCCGAGCTCGGGACCGGCTTCGAGCATCAGGCCGCGCTCGAGGGCGCCGTGCACGTCCTCGTCGGATTCGTCGGCGGTGAAGCTCCCGTCGGCGACGGCAGCCTCGAGCCGGTCGAGCGCCGCGAGCATCGCGGTGAGCTCGGCGTCGTCGAGGTAGCCCGCTCCGGCGAGCGCCCGGGCGTGGGCGCGGGAGCCGGCGAGGTCGTAGGGGGCGAGCTGCCAGTCGAAGTGGGTCGACCTCGAGAGCGCGGCGAGCTCGGGCGAGGGGCCGCCGGCGAAGCGGCCGCCCCAGAGGGCTCCGGCCTCGCCCGCGCGGGCGGAGGGTCGTTCCGTCATGGTTCTCCTCGGGTTCGGCTGTCGAGTCTACTGAGCGGCGTCGGCGGTGCCGGCGCGCTCCAGGAGCCACACGAGCAGGGCCTTCTGCGCGTGCAGGCGGTTCTCCGCCTCGTCCCAGATCACGCTCTGCGGGCCGTCGATCACGTCGGCGGTCACCTCGTAGCCGCGATCCGCGGGCAGGCAGTGCAGGAACAGCGCATCGGGAGCGGCGGCGGTCATCGTGGCCGCGTCGACCCGGTAGGTGCCGAAGGTCGCGACGCGCGCCGCCTTCTCGTCCTCCTTGCCCATCGACACCCACGTGTCCGTAATCACGATGTCGGAGCCGGCCGCGCCCTCGTCGGGGTCGGTCGTGGTGATCGCCGATCCGCCTGTGGTCGCGGCGATGCGCTGCGCATCGGCCAGGACCGCCGCGTCCGGCGAGTACGACTCCGGGGAGACGATGCGGACGTGCATGCCGGCCGTGGCCCCCGCCAGGAGGTACGAGTGCGCCATGTTGCTCGCTCCGTCGCCGAAGAACGTGAGCGTGAGTCCCGCGAGGTGACCGCGGTGCTCGCGGATGGTCAGCAGGTCGGCGAGGAGCTGGCACGGGTGGAACTCGTCCGAGAGCGCGTTGACGACCGGCACGCGCGTGCTGCGCGCCATCTCCTCCAGGCCCGACTGCGCGTAGGTGCGCCACACGATGGCGGCGACCTGGCGCTCCAGGACCCGCGCCGTGTCGGAGGCGGTCTCCTTGCCGCCGAGCTGGCTGCTCGCGGTCGAGATGATCAGGGGGCTGCCGCCGAGATCGGCGATGCCGACCGCGAAGGAGACACGGGTGCGCGTGGAGGACTTGTCGAAGATCACGGCGACGGTCTGCGGCCCGGCGAGGGGCTTCCGGGAGAAGCGGTCGCGCTTGAGCTCGAGGGCGAGGTCGAGGATCTCGGCCTGCTCGGCGGGAGTGATGTCGTCGTCGCGGAGGAAGTGGCGGGTCACGGTGCTGGTCGCTTTCGGTGGAGGTACGGGGTCAGAGGGTCTGCAGTGCGCGGCCGAAGCGCTCGGCGAACTCGGCGACGTCGGCGGCGGTCACCACGAGCGGAGGCGCGAGCCGGATGCTCGAGTCGTTCGCCGCGTTCACGATCAGGCCGGCGTCGAGGCAGGCGGCGGCGAGCTCGGCGGCGACCGGCCGGGTCAGGGCGATGCCCAGGAGGAGGCCCGCGCCGCGGACCCCTCCGATCAGGGGCGAGTCGAGAGCGGTCAGCGCGTCGACGATCTGCGCCCCGCGCTCCCGCGCGTTGCCGAGAAGGTCGGCGCGCTCGATCTCGGCGAGCACGGCTCCGGCCACGGCGGTCGCGAGCGGATTGCCGCCGAAGGTGCTGCCGTGGTGGCCCTTCTGCAGGAGGTCGGACGCCTCGCCGAAGGTCACCAGCGCTCCGACGGGGAAGCCTCCGCCGAGCCCCTTGGCCAGGGTGACGGCGTCGGGCAGGATTCCCGCCTCCTGGTAGGCGAACCAGCGTCCGGTCCGCCCGACCCCGGTCTGGATCTCGTCGACGATGAGCAGCGCGCCGTGCTCGCGGGTCAGCTCCCGCGCGCGCTCGAGGTAGCCGGCCGGCAGCGGGATGACGCCCGCCTCCCCCTGGATGGGCTCGACGATCAGCGCGGCGACGGACTCGTCGAGAGCCGCCTCGAGGGCCTCGATGCTCGCCTCGAGGTGCTCGACCCCTCCCGGCATCGGCTCGAACGGCGCGCGCATGGCCGCCTTGCCGGTCAGAGCGAGCGCGCCCATCGTCCGCCCGTGGAACGCGTTCTGCAGCGCCAGGACGCGGTGCCGGCCGCCGGCCGCGTTCAGCCGCGCCAGCTTGAAGGCCGCCTCGTTGGCCTCGGTGCCCGAGTTGGCGAAGTAGACGCGGCCCGTCTCCCCGGCCCCGGTGAGGCGGCGCAGGGTCTCGGCGAGCTCGATCTGCGGGGCGGTCGCGAAGTAGTTGGAGACGTGGGCGAGCGCACCGGCCTGGCGCGTCACGGCCTCGACGAACACGGGATGCGCATGGCCGAGCGAGTTGACGGCGATGCCGCCGAGGAAGTCGAGGTACTCCCGCCCGTCGACGTCCCAGACCCGGCAGCCCTCGCCGCGCTCGAGCACGGCGAGCGGCGGCGCGAAGGTCTGCATCATCGCGGCGGAGTAGCGGTCGCGCGCCGAGCCGGTGCGGGACGCGGTCGTGGGGGTGGACATGGTGGCCTTTCGATCGGAGCGGTCCGGCCGCGAGGGCCGACGGTGCGCGCGTCCCGGACGGGACGGGCGCTCGGAGCCGGGGCCGCTGAGGATCAGCGGCCCGACATTCGCTCCCGGTCGCGGGGGTCGAGCGAGGCGACGACCTCGGTGCCGATGCCCTCCGAGGTGAACACCTCGAGCAGGATCGAGTGCGGGATGCGGCCGTCGATGATGGCGGCCTTGGGCACTCCCCCGCGCACGGCGTCGAGGCAGGCGGTCATCTTGGGGATCATGCCCGATTCGAGCGAGGGCAGCAGAGCCGCGAGGTCGTCCGAGCGGATGTGCGAGACGAGCGACTCGCGGTCGGGCCAGTCGGAGTAGAGGCCGGCCACGTCGGTGAGGACGACGAGCTTCTCGGCGCCGAGCGCGACGGCCAGCGCGGCGGCGGCGGCGTCGGCGTTGACGTTCAGCGACTGCGTGGGGTCGTCCGAATCGGGGGCGATCGAGGACACGACCGGGATCCGGCCGGCCTCGAGCTGAGCGAGGACGGCGGCGGGGTCCACAGCGATCACGTCTCCGACGAGTCCGAGGTCGTGCTCCTCGCCGTCGAGCACGACACCGCGGCGGCGGCCGACGAAGAGGCCCGCGTCCTCACCGGAGATGCCGGCGGCGAGGGGGCCGTGCTCGTTGATCCGGCGGACGATGTCGCGGCTGATGCTGCCGGTGAGCACCATCCGCACCACCTCCATCGCCTCGGGGCTCGTGACCCGGTAGCCGCCCCGGAACTCGCTCTCGATCCCGAGCCGGTCGAGCATCCGCGAGATCTGGGGCCCGCCGCCGTGGACGACCACGGGGCGGATCCCGGCGTAGCGCAGGTAGACCATGTCCTGGGCGAAAGAGCGCTGCAGCTCCTCCGACACCATCGCGTTGCCGCCGAGCTTGATCACCATCGTGCGCCCGTGGAAGCTCTGCAGCCAGGGCAGCGACTCGATGAGCGTCGCGGCCTTCCCGGGCGCGGCGTCGCGCTCGGCGCGGCTCTCGGCCGAGAGAGTGGTGTCGTCGCTCATGGCCGCCTCAGCTCGAGTACGCGGAGTTCTCGTGCACGTAGTCGTGCGTGAGGTCGTTGGTCCAGATCGTGGCCGTCGCGTCGCCGGCGTGCAGGTCGATGTCGACGGCGACCTCCCGAGGGGCGAGGTCGACGAGGTCGCGGCTCTCGTGCGGCTCGCCCGCGAGGCAGACCTGCACCCCGTTCATCGCGACGTCGATGCCGTACGGGTCGAACTGCGCATCGGTCGTGCCCACGGCGGCGAGGACGCGGCCCCAGTTGGGATCCTTGCCGAAGATCGCGGCCTTGAACAGGTTGCTGCGGGAGACGGCGCGGGCGACGACCACGGCCTCGTCCTCGGTCGCGGCGTTCAGCACGCGGATCGCGACGTCGTGGGCGGCGCCCTCCGCGTCGGCCTGCAGCTGCAGGGTGAGGTCGCGGCAGACCGCGGTCAGGGCCGCGGTGAACTCGTCGGCGTCGGCCTCGACGCCGCTGGCGCCGCTCGCGAGCAGTGCGACGGTGTCGTTCGTCGACATGCAGCCGTCCGAGTCGAGGCGGTCGAAGGTGACGCGGGTCGCGGCACGCAGGGCGGTGTCGAGAGCGGCGGACTCGAGGGCCGCGTCAGTCGTGATCACGACCAGCATCGTCGCCAGACCCGGCGCGAGCATTCCGGCGCCCTTGGCCATGCCGCCGATGCTCCAGCCCTGCTCGGAGCGGACCACCGCCTGCTTCGGGACCGTGTCGGTGGTCATGATCGCGCGGGCGGCCGCCTCGCCCGCCTCGGGTCCCCCGGCGAGCTCGGCGGAGGCGCCGGTCACGCCGGTGGTGAGCTTCGCGAGGTCGAGCTGGTCGCCGATCAGCCCGGTGGAGCACACCAGCACGTCGCCGGCGGACACCTTGAGGCTCTCGCCCACGAGCTCCGCGGTGCGGTGGGTGACCTGGAAGCCCTGAGCACCCGTGTAGCAGTTGGCGCCGCCGGAGTTGAGGACGATCGCCGAGACGACGCCGTCGCGCATCACCTGCTCGCTCCAGAGGACGGGGTTCGCCTTGCAGCGGTTGCTCGTGAAGACCGCGGCAGCGCTCTGCAGCGGGCCGAGGTTCTGCACGAGCGCGACGTCGCGCGCTCCGGTCGACTTCAGCCCGGCGACGACTCCGGCCGCCCGGAACCCTGCTGCTGCGGTGACGCTCACGGCGCGACTCCGTTCACGCTCAGGCCGAGGGACTCCGGGAGTCCCAGGGCGATGTTGGTGGACTGGACGGCCGCACCCGCGGTGCCCTTGACCAGGTTGTCGATGGCCGAGACGACCACGACGCGGCGGGCCCGCTCGTCCACGGCGAGTCCGATCAGAGCGGTGTTCGCCCCCACCACGTCGGCCGTCCGGGGGAAGGAGCCCTCCGGGAGCAGCTGGACGAAGGTCTCGTCGCCGTAGGCGGTCTCCCACGCGGCGCGCACGTCCTGCGCCGAGACGCCGGGGGCGAGGCGCGCGGTCGAGGTCGCCAGGATGCCCCGGGACATCGGCACGAGGACCGGCGTGAACGAGATCGAGACGGGTCCGGCTCCGGCGAGCAGGAGGTTCTGCCGGATCTCGGGATTGTGACGGTGCGCTCCGCCGAGGCCGTAGGCGTGCGCGGAGCCGAGGAGCTCGCTGGCGAGGAGGTCGGTCCGCAGGCTCTTGCCCGCACCCGAGGGGCCGACGGCGAGGACCGCGACGAGGTCCGACGACTCGATCACTCCGGCGTGCAGGCCGGGGGCCAGGCCGAGCGTGATCGCCGTGACGTTGCAGCCGGGGACGGCGATGCGCCGCACTCCGGCGAGCGCCTCGCGCTGCTTGCGTCCGCCGCCGCCGATCAGCAGCTCCGGGAGCCCGTAGGGCCAGGCCCCGGCGAAGTCGCCCCCGTAGAAGTCGGCCCAGTCCTGCGGGTCGGTCAACCGGTGGTCGGCGCCGCAGTCGACGACGAGGACGTCCTCGGGGAAGGTCGCGGTGATCTCGCCCGACTTCCCGTGCGGGAGGGCGAGGAAGACGACGTCGTGCCCGGCGAGGTTCCCGGTCGTCGTGTCGACGAGGACGAGGTCGCGGAGCGAGCGGAGGTGCGGGTGCACGGCGACGAGGGGCTGACCCGCGTTGGCGTGCGCCGTCACCGTGCGCACCTCGAACTCGGGGTGGTCGGCGAGCAGTCGCAGCAGCTCGCCGCCCGCGTAGCCGCTCGCACCGGCCACCGCCACGGAGAAAGTCATGCCCGAGAGCCTAGCCGGTGCGGGTGCGGGGCCCCGCCCGGCCGAACCGGACGGGACCCCCGGCCTCACTCGCGGAGTCGGGCGCCGAAGCGCTCCGCCGCCACGGCCACGCCGTTCTCCTTCGCGGCCGTCGCCTCGGCCGCGGTGAGCGTGCGGTCCGGCGCGCGGAAGCGCAGCGCGAAGGTCAGCGACTTCGTCCCCTCGGCGAGCCCGGTGCCGCGGTAGTCGTCGACCAGGCGGATCGCCTCGAGCAGCTCGCCCGCCCCCTCGGCGACGGCGGCGCGCACGTCAGCCGCCGCGGTGCCGACCGGCACGACGAGCGAGAGGTCCTGGGTCGCGGCGGGCAGCGCGCCCACCGGGCGGGCCACGACGACCCTCCCGGCCCGCGCGAGCAGCGGCTCCAGGTCGAGCTCGACCACGGCGACGCGGCGCGGCAGGTCGAGCTCCTCGGCGAGCGCCGGGAGCAGCTCCCCCGCGTGCCCGATGACCGCGCCGTCGAGAACGACCTCGGCGGTGCGGCCCGGGTGCAGCGCGGCGTGGGCCCCCTGGCGCAGCACCAGCTCGGTGCCGGTCGCCGCGGAGACCTCGCGGACCACGTCGAGGGCGTCGCGCCAGTCGACGTCACGGCCGGCGACACCGGGCTGGCGCACGACGGCGGCACCCGTGAGCAGCGCCGCGAGGTGCCGCGGCTGCGGTGGGATGCCCGCGTTCAGCTCGGCCTCGACCTCCGCGGACGGACGCGCCCCGCCCGCAGGGAGCGCCCCGGAGCCGAACGGGCCGCCGGCGGCCGGGAGGAAGACGGAGCCGAGCTCGTAGACCGCGAGATCCGTCAGGCCGCGCGAGCGGTTGCGGGCCGCGATCTGCACGAGACCCGGCAGCAGCGAGATCCGCAGCTGGCCCGCGGTCGCGTCGAGCGGGTTCGCGAGCGTGATCTGCTCCTGCGGCTCCCCGTCGACCGAGCCGAGCCGGTCGTTGATCGAGCGCGAGAGGAACGGGTACGAGAGCACCTCGGTCAGACCCGCGGCGGCGAGCGCCTGGGCGAGGGTGCGGCGCAGCCTCTGGCCCGGGGTCAGACCGCGGCCGGGAGGCGCGACGGGCAGGATCGCCGGGATGCGGTCGTACCCGGTGATGCGGGCGACCTCCTCCGCGAGCGAGGCGCGGTCGACGAGGTCCGGGCGCCAGCTCGGCGGAGTCACCAGCAGGCCCGCTCCGCCGGCCTCGACGGAAGCGCCGATCTCGACGAGCGCGCCGCGGATCTCCGCCGGGGTGTACTCCACCCCGATGAGGCCTGCGACGTAGCCGTCCGGCAGCTCGACCGGCTCCGCCGTGCGCGGGTCGGCCAGGACCGAGCCGAGCTCATCCGCCGTGCCGCCGGCGAGCTCCACCAGCAGCTGCACCGCGCGGGCCGCGGCGACCGAGGCCACCTCGGGGTCGACGCCGCGCTCGAAGCGCCGCGACGCCTCGCTCGGCAGCTTGTGCCGGCGAGCCGTCCGAGCGATCGAGACCGGGTCGAAGTTCGCCGCCTCGAGCAGGACATCGGACGTGGCGTCCGAGATCTCGGTGCGCGCGCCCCCCATCACTCCGGCGAGGCCGATCGCCCCGCCGTCGTCGGCGATGACGAGGTCCTCCGCGTGCAGGCGCCGGCTATGGCCGTCGAGCGTCTCGAGGGTCTCCCCCGGTGCGGCGCGGCGCACCACGATGCCGCCCTGCAGGGTCGCCAGGTCGTAGCCGTGCAGCGGCTGGCCCAGCTCGAACATCACGTAGTTGGTGATGTCCACGACGAGCGAGATCGAGCGGACGCCGGCCAGTCGCAGTCGCGCGAGCATCCACGGCGGCGTCGGTCGTGAGACGTCGACGCCCCGGACGACGCGCGTGACGAACACGGAGGCGCCGACACGGCCGCGGATCGGCGCCTCGTCGGCCACGGACACGGGGAAGACGGGCGCCGTCTCCGTGCGCTCGTGCGGAGGGAGCGCCTGAGCGGGGTCGCGGAAGGCGGCTCCGGTGGCGTGGGCGTACTCGCGGGCGATGCCGCGGATCGAGAAGGCGTAGCCGCGGTCGGGCGTCACGTTGACCTCGACCGCGGCGTCGTCGAGACCGAGGAGCGCGACGGCGTCCGTGCCCGGCTCCGGGTCGAGCCCGAGCGAGGCGAGGCGGAGGATGCCGTCGTGGTCGTCCCCGAGGCCGAGCTCGCGGCTCGAGGCGATCATCCCGTCGGACACGTGCCCGTAGGTCTTCCGCGCGGAGATCGGGAACGGCCCGGGCAGGACCGCACCCGGCAGGGACACGACGACCTTGTCGCCGGCCGCGAAGTTGTGGGCTCCGCAGACGATGCCGCGGACGTCCTCTCCGCCGTCGGCGGCCCGTCCGCCCTCCGGGGCCACGCGGACGTGGCACCAGTTGATGGTCTTGCCGTTCTTCTGCGGCTCCGGAGCGAGGTCGAGCACCTCGCCGACGACGACGGGCCCGGTCACCTCGAACCGGTGGACGTCCTCCTCCTCCAGGCCGACCGACACCAGGGCCGCGTGCACGGACTCCGTCGTGACGTCCTGCTCGAGGTCGACGTACTCCCCCAGCCAGCTCAGCGGGATGCGCATCAGATCACCATCCCGTACTGCTCACTGAAGCGGACGTCGCCCTCGACCATGTCGCGCATGTCCTTCACGTCGTTGCGGAACATCAGGGTCCGCTCGATCCCCATGCCGAAGGCGAACCCGGAGTACTCCTCCGGGTCGATCCCGGCCGCGCGCAGCACGTTCGGATTGACCATGCCGCAGCCGCCCCACTCGATCCAGCGGGCACCGCCGACGAAGGTCGGGTGCCAGACGTCCAGCTCGGCGCTGGGCTCGGTGAAGGGGAAGTAGTTCGGGCGCAGGCGGATGCGCGCGTCGTCGCCGAAGAGGATCCGCGCGACGTGCTCGAGGGTGCCCCGCAGGTGCGCCATGGTCAGGCCGCGGTCGACGGCGAGACCCTCGAACTGCGTGAACACGGGCGTGTGCGTCGCGTCGAGCTCGTCGGTGCGGTACACCCGTCCGGGAGCGATCACGTAGAGCGGCAGCGGGCGCTCGAGCATCGAGCGGATCTGCACCGGCGAGGTGTGCGTGCGCAGCACCAGGTGCGAGTCGACGGGGTCGACGAAGAAGGTGTCCTGCATGGCGCGGGCCGGGTGGTCCTCGTCGAAGTTCAGGGCGTCGAAGTTGAACCACTCGTTCTCGAGCTCCGGCCCCTCCGCGATCTCCCAGCCCATCCCGACGAACACGTCGGCGATCGACTCCTGGAGCAGAGAGAGGGGGTGGCGGGCGCCGCGGCGCACGAAGCTGGCGCCGGCGGTGACGTCCACGCGCTCGGCCTCGAGCGCGGCCGCGTCCTCGGCCTCGACGAGCTCGGCCTCGCGGGCGGCGTAGGCGTCGCCCACCTGCTTGCGGGCACCGCCGACGAGCTTGCCGGACGCCGCCTTGTGCTCGGGCGGGACGGAGCGCATCCGCGCGTTGAGGCGGGCGAGGGCGGACCCCTCGCCGAGGTGGGCGGCTCGGGCGGACTTCAGAGCGGTGGAGTCGCCCGCCGCGCCGATGGCGGCGAGGGCGTCGGCGACCGCCGCGGAGACGGCCTCGTCGGTGATCGGGTTGCTGTCTGACACGATCCCCCAGTGTAGGCGAGGGCCTCCGCCCCCTCCCGCCGCCCGCGCGCGGTGCTCGTCGCGCTCGCCCGCGGCCAGGCCCCCGTCTGCGCCGACGGCTCTCGAAGCCCCGCCACCGGCGCTGCTCGACCAGCAGGGGCGGGTTCTCGCTACGCCGGGGTCGGAGGCTGCTCGACCGGCAGGAAGCTGGGCGCCGCCGGACGGGAAGACGCCCGGACCGATCGCGACTCCCCGATCACCACCGCCTCCGCGTCGACGACGCCGGAGCGGAGCACCACCGCTCGATGCGCTGAGCGATCGCCGGACCCTCGAGGCGATCGGAGGAATCGCGTGCGAGCGATTCCTCCTAGCCGGACGCAGGACGCTCTGCGGAACCCGACCCCGTCAGGAAGCCGACCGCGGTGAGGATCGCCCTCGGGCGATCCTCACAGTTCAATCCTGCACAGCGATCAGCTGCGTGTCCGTCTGCGCGCGGGCTGCGGGGTGGCCGCCGATGGTGCGGCCGCCGCGTCCGCCGCTCTTCGTGCGGATCTCGATCCACTTCGCCAGCCCCGAGAGGAGGAGGCAGATGCCGATGTAGATCGCTCCGATGACGATCGCCGCCGGGATGATCGGGCTGTCGAGGCTCGACTGGTTGCCCAGGTAGCGCGCGTAGTACAGCAGCTCGTTGTAGGTGATGATCGAGCCGAGCGCCGTGTCCTTGAGGGCGACGACGAGCTGGGCGATGATCACGGGCAGCATCGAGCGGATCGCCTGGGGGAACAGGATGAGCCGCATCACGCCGGACTTGCGCAGGCCGATCGCGTAGCCCGCCTCCTTCTGTCCTCGCGGGAGGGCTTCGATGCCGGCGCGGAAGATCTCGGAGAAGACGGAGCCGTTGTAGAGGGTCAGGGCGATGACGACGGCGAGGTAGGGGCTGAGCTTGAGGCCAGCGAACGGCAGGCCGTAGTACATCAGCATCATCAGGATCAGGACGGGGATCGCCCGGAACAGCTCGATGAAGAGCGTGACGGGGACGTTGATCCAGCGCCGGTCCGAGAGCCGGCCGATCGCCAGGAGGAGGCCGAGGACGAGGCTGGCGACGCCCGCCGTGGCGAAGGCCGCGAGCGTGCGGCCGAGGGCGCCGCCGATGCTCTGCCAGACCAGCGGGTAGCCGAACGCGCGCCACTTGGAGGCGTCGAACTGGCCGGACTCCGCGAAGCGCCAGACCACGAAGCCGAGGAACGCCGCGATCAGCAGGACGACGACGACGCCGATGACGCGGTTGCGCACGACGGCCCGGGGGCCGGGGTTGTCGAAGAGGACGGAGCTCATCGGGCGACCCTCCACTTCTTCTCGAGCTGACGTTGGACGAGCGAGAGCAGGGTGACCAGGACCACGAAGACCAGGGCCACCCAGAGGACGACGATGAGGCTGTTCTCGCCGCGCTCGTTGAGCACGCGGACGATGGTGCCCGCCTCCGCGACCGAGAAGCCGGCGGCGACGGTGGTGTTCTTCAGCAGTGCGATCAGGACGCTCATGAGCGGCGGGATCACGGAGCGGAAGGCCTGGGGCAGGACGACCTGCGTCATCGTGAGGCCGAAGTCGAGGCCGATCGCGCGGGCCGCCTCGGCCTGGCCGATCGGCACGGTGTTGATGCCCGACCGCAGCACCTCCGCGACGTAGGTCGCGGTGTAGAGGCTGAGGGCGCAGATCGCCAGGTTCGTGTAGTCCACCTGCGGCAGGTCGAGCTTGGGGTAGCCGAAGGCGAAGAAGAACATCACCAGCGTGAGCGGGGTGTTCCGGATGGTGTTCACGTACACCGTGCCGACCGCGCGGGCGATCGGGACGGGCGAGACGCGCATCGCGCCGACCACCGTGCCGATCAGCAGGGCGAACACGAGCGAGACGCTGAAGAGGATCAGGGTGTTGCCGAAGGCCGGGACGTAGACGTCGAGGTTGTTCAACAGGACATCCATGCGGCTGGCCCTTCTGTCGGAGCGGTGGTGGTGGTCGAGGAGAGGGGACCCCCGGGCGGCGGTCGGGCCGCCCGGGGCGCCTCCTAGTAGTCGTTCACCGCCGGCTGGGTGACGGTCGTGCCGGACTGGCCGAGCGTCTCGTCGTAGATGGCGCTCCAGGTCTCGCCGCCGTCGGTCAGCATGCCGTTGACGAAGTGGCGCAGGGCGTCGTCGTCCTTCGGCAGGCCGATGCCGTAGAGCTCGGTGCTGAAGGGCTCTCCGACGACCTTGAGCTCGTCGGGCTTCTGAGCGGCGTAGCCGATCAGGATCGCGCCGTCGGTGGTGACGGCGTCGACGGTGCCGTCGGAGAGGGCGTCCACGCACTGCGAGTACGTGTCGAACTCCTCGGTCTTCACCTCGGGGTAGTTGGTGCGGATGTTCTGGATCGGGGTGGAGCCGGTGGCCGAGCACACGGTGGTGTCGGCGGTGAGGTCGTCCGGTCCGGTGATCGTGTCGTTGTCGGCCGCGACGAGCAGCTGCTGGCCGGTCTCGAAGTAGGGTCCGGCGAAGCCGACCTGCTCCTTGCGCTTGTCGGTGATCGAGTAGGTGCCGACGTAGTAGTCGATGTCGCCGTTCACGATCGACGCCTCGCGGTTGGCCGACGGGATCGCCTTGAACTCGATGGCGTCGGCCGCGAAGCCGAGCGAGGCCGCGGTCCACTTGGCGATCTCGATGTCGAAGCCGGAGCGCTCGCCGGTCGCCGCGTCGAGGTAGCCCAGCCCGGGCTGATCCTCCTTGACGCCGATGACGACCTTGCCGTCCGCGGTCATCGCGTCGAAGGTCGGGCTGCCCTCGAGAGTGACGTCGGAGGCGACCTCGTACGCGGAGGTCCCTCCCTCGGAGCCTCCACCGGCGCCGCCGCCGGCGGTTCCGGCATCGCCGGAGCAGCCGGCGAGGGCGAGGGTCGCTGCCGCGAGTCCCGCGGTCATGAACATGAGCCTGGTGCGCATGATCGTCCTTCCTGGGGTTCGGCCCGCCGGAGCGGGCGATGTCGGATCGGCTCCCGGGTCACGGGTCCGACCTGCCTGGTGGCTGCTGATCGGCCTTCTAGTGCGTGATGAGCTTGGAGAGGAAGTCCTTGGCCCGGTCGGTGCGGGGCGCGGTGAAGAACGACTCAGGGTCGGTGTCCTCGAGGATCTCGCCGTCGGCCATGAACACGACGCGATCGGCGGCCTTCCGGGCGAAGCCCATCTCGTGGGTGACGACGATCATCGTCATCCCGTCCTTGGCGAGCCCGACCATCACGTCCAGGACCTCGTTGATCATCTCGGGGTCGAGCGCCGAGGTCGGCTCGTCGAACAGCATCACCTTGGGCTTCATCGCCAGCGCCCGCGCGATCGCGACGCGCTGCTGCTGCCCGCCGGAGAGCTGGGCCGGGGTCTTGGCGGCCTGGTGGCCGACGCCGACCCGGTCGAGCAGTGCCGTGGCCTGGGCCTCCGCGTCCTTGCGGGAGAGCCCGCGGACCTTGATCGGGCCGAGGGTGACGTTCTCGAGGATCGTCTTGTGCGCGAAGAGGTTGAACGACTGGAAGACCATCCCGACGTCGGCGCGGAGCGCGGCGAGGCCCTTGCCCTCCTCCGGGAGCTTCTGACCGTCGATGGTGATGGTGCCGCCCGAGATCGTCTCGAGCCGGTTGACCGTGCGGCAGAGCGTCGACTTGCCGGATCCGGAGGGACCGAGGACCACGACGACCTCGCCCCGGTGCACCGTCAGATCGATGTCCTTCAAAGCCTGGAAGTCGCCGTAGTGCTTCTGCACCCCGGAGAGGACGACGAGGGGTTCACCGGCGGGAGCGGCGGCGCGCTCGTCTTGCGGGGCTGTGACCATGCCGTCAGAGAAGCACACGGGGATGGGCCGGTCAAATCATGAGGGAATTCTTAACCGAAGGGTAACAACGCACCCTGTTCTCCAGGTTCGCGGCACCCTCGGCCCGGTTCCTCTCAGGAACGCAGCGCGAAGGCGCTCTCGTACAGGCAGACGGAGGCCGCGGTCGCGAGGTTGAGCGACTCCGCCGCCCCGTAGATGGGCACCGCGACCACGCCGTCGACGAGGGCGAGCGACTCGTCCTCGAGGCCGCGCGCCTCGTTGCCGAAGACCCAGACGGTCGGCTGGGCGAGGTCCCCGCGTGCGCGGACGTCGAGCAGGTCCTCCCCCTTCACGTCGGCCGCGACGGAGCGGAGGCCCACGCCGCGGAGCCGGCCCAGCACGTCGGCGAGGTCGGCGCCGACCGCGACCGGGAGGTGGAAGAGCGAGCCGGTCGTGGAGCGCACGACCTTGGGATTGTAAAGGTCGACCGAGCGGCCGGACAGCACGACCGCGTCGGCGCCGGCGGCGTCGGCGGCACGGATGATCGTGCCGAGGTTGCCCGGATCGCGGACCTCCTCGAGCACCGCCACGAGGCGCGGCTCGGAGGCGACGACGTCCTTGAGCGACGTGGGGAACTGACGGCAGACCGCGACGAAGCCCTGCGGAGTGACGGTGTCGGCCATCGCGTCGAGGACGTCCTCGGTCACGTACTCGATCTCCACCTCCGCCTCGGCGGCGGCGGCGACGATCTCGGGGTAGCGCTCCAGAGCGGTCGGAGTCGCGAACGACTCGACGATCAGCTCCGGGCGGTACTGCAGCGCCTCGGAGAGTGCCTGCGGGCCCTCGAGGAGGAAGAGCCCCGTCTCGAGCCGGGCCGGGCGGCGGGTGAGCTTCGCCACGGAGCGGACACGGGGAGAGCGGGGGTTGTCGAGCATGCGGCGAGCCTATCGGCGCGGTGATCGCCGCCCCCGCAGACACGGCGCGGAAGGGCCCGCGAACGACGGAGGGGGCCGCGACCTCTCGGTCGCGACCCCCTCCGGGAAGCCGTGCTGACTACGCTGCGGCCTTGGGCGCCGAGGTGTCGGCGGGCAGCGCGCTCTTCGCGGTCGCGACGAGCGAGGCGAACGTGGCCGGCTCGGTGATCGCGAGGTCCGCGAGGATGCGGCGGTCGACCTGGACGCCGGCCAGGGCGAGGCCCTGGATGAAGCGGTTGTAGGTCAGGCCGTTCGCGCGGGACGCGGCGTTGATGCGCTGGATCCAGAGACGACGGAACTCGCCCTTCTTGGCGCGGCGGTCGCGGTACGAGTAGACGAGGGAGTGGGTGACCTGCTCCTTCGCCTTGCGGTAGAGGCGCGACCGCTGGCCGCGGTAGCCCGAGGCGCGCTCGAGGATGACGCGACGCTTCTTGTGGGCGTTGACGGCCCTCTTCACTCTTGCCATTGCTGTTTCTTCCTATCGATCCGTGTCGGCTGAGTAGCGACCACGCGGCGCAGCGGGCTGCGCCGGCGGTGGGCTACAGACCGAGAAGCTTCTTGGCGACCTTGGCGTCCTGCGGGGCGAGGACCTGGTCCTGGTTGAGGCGGCGCGTGCGAACGCTGGACTTGGACTCCAGGTTGTGACGCATGCCGGCCTGCTGCTTCATGACCTTGCCGGAGCCGGTCACCTTGAAGCGCTTCTTGGCACCCGAGTGGGTCTTCATCTTGGGCATGTTCTCTCCTTGTGAACGTCACTCCGCGCTCGGCGGGGCGAAACCGGTGCCCCGCGAGCGGGGCGTCCACCGGCCCCGAGGCCGGGGCGGCGAAGTACTAGACGGACTCGGCCTCGGCCGTGTCCTCGGGGGTGTTGGCCTCGCGACGAGCGGCGCGGACCGCATTGGCCTCGGCCTTCGCCTCGGACTTGTTCTTCAGCGGGCCGATGACCATCACCATGTTGCGACCGTCGATGGTCGGGGTGGACTCGACCTGGCCGAACTCGGCGACGTCCTCCGCGAAGCGCTGGAGCAGGCGGACGCCCATCTCGGGGCGCGACTGCTCGCGACCGCGGAAGAGGATCATCGCCTTGACCTTGTCGCCGGCCTTCAGGAAGCCCTCGGCGCGCTTGCGCTTGGTCTCGTAGTCGTGCTTGTCGATCTTCAGGCGGAAACGGACCTCCTTGAGGATCGTGTTCGCCTGGTTGCGACGGGCTTCCTTGAGCTTCTGAGCCTGCTCGTATTTGAACTTCCCGTAGTCCATGATCTTGGCCACGGGCGGCTTGGAGTTGGGGGCGACCTCGACCAGGTCCAGGTCTGCGTCCTGCGCGAGTCGCAGGGCGACCTCGATCTTGACGACGCCGACCTGTTCTCCTGCGGGACCCACGAGGCGGACCTCGGGGACGCGGATACGGTCGTTGGTACGGGGATCGCTGATTGCGTTTCTCCTCTGATCTCGGTGAGTGCAGCTGCGCTGCCGGAGTCTTCTCCAGCGCACCCGAGAGAGGTGATCGTCCCGTCCACGTCGTGCCTGCAGCACGGCGCTCGCACCCTGTGACGCGGTTCCCGAGGCGGACCTCGAGAGCCGCAGCCCTGCCTCCGGTGGTCTGACGACCCTCGGGGGCGGAGTGCTTCTGACCCGGTAACCTTGTGAAGCGGTCAAGCGCGGGTGGGAGAATCTCCACTTTCGAACCGAGGACATGCCTCGGAGCCCGGACAACCATAGCAGACCGGCGGCCCGCCCGACAGTCCGGATCCGGCCGCCCCTCGATCCTCTGCTCCGGCGGCCGCGCCCCTCCACCACGGACGACGAACGAAGGACCCATGGCCCAGTACGACGACGACTACACGCGACGATTCGGCGAGGACGGCGGAGCCTCCGACGTGGAGGCCGCGCGCGACATCGCGGAGGTCCCGGCGGTGGAGATCATCACCACCGCCGCCGTGCACCTGATGAGCGCGGCCGCCGTCAAGTGCGGGCTCGCCGACGAGCCCGGAGCGCAGGTCGACCTCGACGAGGCGCGCAAGCTCATCAACGCGCTCGCGGGCCTGGTCACGGCCGGGGCGCCCGACATCAGCGACATGCACGCCCGGAGCCTGCGCGACGGCCTACGCACCCTCCAGCTCGCGTTCCGTGAGGCGTCCCCGATCGCCGACCCGATCGGCAAGGGCCCGGGCGAGAAGTGGACCGGCCCGGTCACCTGATCGGGAGTCAGCGGGCGGCGGCGAGCTGCAGCGTCATCGAGTCGACGCGCTGCGCGACGGTCTCGTCGGCCGCCCACCGCTCCCCCAATCGCGCGACGAGGGCGCCGAGCGCGTCCTGATCGAGCCCCGGGCGCAGGCTCAGGACCACCACGAGCTCGGGCCCCGCGAGGCGCTGCTCCGGGTCTCCCGCGCGCACCTCGAGCGAGGCGACCGCCCGCTCCCCCTCCGCAGCCGCGCGCAGAGCCAGGAGCACCTCCGCATCGGCAGGGGCCGGCCGCCAGTCGCCGCCCTCCGCGATCGCCCAGAGGGCCGGGCGCCGGACCGCGAACTCCCGCTCGGACGCGGGGTCGAGGACCATCACCTCGGTGCCCTCCGCGACGGCCGCCAGGGCCGCGCGGCGCCCGTCGACAGGGACGGGACGGGCGGCCGGGTCCCACCGGCGCATGCTCTCGACGCCGCTGAAGACGGGGAGCACCGTGCGGCCGTCGGGTCCGGCGACCGTGACGATCGCGAGCTCCTGCGTCTTGTCCGCCCGGAGTCCCCCGACCCCCTCGGCCTCCTCGCCGAGGCGGGCGACCAGAGGGATGAGCAGGCGGGACGTGCGGATCGCGTCGACCACGGCCTCCGGGCCGCGAGTGCCGCGGGTGAAGGACTCGAGCGCGGCGACCAGCGCCTCCGGGGCGCTCCCGTCGTCCTCCGGCGCTGCGCTCGGCTCGAAGTGCCGGCCCGCCCAGGGGGTGCCGGCCGAGTCGGTCAGATGCGCCGGGAGCGGGCGGGGCTCACTCGGATGCGACATCCAGGGCCTCCGCGAGCGTGAACGCGCCCGCGTACAGCGCCTTGCCGACGATCGCGCCCTCGAGCCCCTGGGGCACGAGGTCGCGCAGAGCGGCGATGTCGTCGAGGTTCGAGATGCCGCCCGAGGCGATCACGGGGCGGTGGGTGCGGGCCATGACCTGCTCGAGGAGCTCGAGGTTCGGGCCCTTGAGCGTGCCGTCCTTGGTGACGTCGGTGACGACGTAGCGGGTGCAGCCGGCCTCCTCCAGGCGGTCGAGGACCTGCCAGAGGTCGCCTCCCTCCTTGGTCCAGCCGCGTGCGGCGAGCGTGGTGCCCCGGACGTCGAGCCCGACGGCGATCTGGTCGCCGTACTGCGCGATGACGCTCGCGGCCCACTCGGGGTTCTCGAGCGCCGCGGTTCCGAGGTTGATGCGCTTCGCGCCGGCGCTCAGCGCGGACTCGAGGCTGCGGTCGTCGCGGATCCCGCCGGAGAGCTCGACGTTGACGCCCTTCACCTGCCGGATGACCTTCTTCATGATGCCGTGGTTGTCGCCGCGGCCGAAGGCGGCGTCGAGGTCGACGAGGTGGATCCACTCCGCGCCCTGGTCGGCCCAGTCGGCCGCGGCGTCGATCGGGTCGCCGTAGTTGGTCTCGGTCCCGGCCTCGCCCTGCGTGAGCCGCACGGCCCTGCCGCCCGCCACGTCGATCGCGGGCAGGAGGACCAGGCCCGGGGCCTTGGTGAACTCGCTCATCGTCATCCTCAGTCTCGGAGCCGGTGCCGGCCCCTGGAGGCGCCGACCACCGGCCGATCCTAGTTCGTGCGGAGGGTGCCCAGCCAATTGGCCAGCAGCCGGAGCCCGGCGGCCCCCGACTTCTCGGGGTGGAACTGCGTGGCCGAGAGCGGCCCGTTCTCGACCGCGGCGATGAAGGGGCCTCCGTGATCGGCCCAGGTGACCGCGGGACGCGGGAACGGGGGCATCACGTCGAGCGACCACTCGCGGGCGCCGTAGGAGTGCACGAAGTAGAAGCGCTCCTCGGCGATGCCGTCGAAGAGCACCGAGCCCTCGGGAGCGGAGACGGTGTTCCAGCCCATGTGCGGGACGACCTCGGCCGGGAGGAGGTCCACCGTCCCCGGCCACTCGCCCAGGCCCTCGCTCTCGACCCCGCGCTCGACGCCGCGCTCGAAGAGCACCTGCATCCCGACGCAGATGCCCAGGACGGGGCGCCCGCCGGCGAGGCGCTTCTCGATGATCTCGCCGCCGCGGGCGCGGGTCAGCGCCGACATCACGGCGTCGAAGGCGCCGACGCCGGGCACGAGGAGGCCGTCCGCCTCCAGCGCCCGCTGCCGGTCCCCCGTCAGCTCGACGTCGGCCCCGGCGAGCTCGAGCGCCTTGACGGCGGAGTGCACGTTCCCCGAGCCGTAGTCGTAGACCACGACGGAGGGGCGGGCCGAGCTCACAGCGCGCCCTTCGTCGACGGCACGCCGGAGACGAGCGGGTCGAGGGCCTTGGCCTGACGGAAGGCGCGGGCGAACGCCTTGAACTCCGCTTCGGCGATGTGGTGCGGGTCCCTGCCGCCGAGCACCGTGACGTGCACGGTGAGGCCGGCGTTGAACGCGATCGCCTCGAAGACGTGGCGCACCATCGACCCGGTGAAGTGGCCGCCGATCAGGTGCAGCGCGAAGCCCTCCGGCTCGCCGGTGTGCACGAGGTAGGGGCGCCCCGAGATGTCGACGACGGCCTGCACGAGCGCCTCGTCGAGGGGGACGAGCGCGTCGCCGAAGCGGGAGATCCCGGCCTTGTCGCCGAGAGCCTGTCGGATGGCCGTGCCGAGCACGATGCCGATGTCCTCCGCGGTGTGGTGGATGTCGATCTCGATGTCGCCGCGGGCCCGGACGCGCAGGTCCGTGAGCGAATGCTTCGCGAACGCCGTCAGCAGGTGGTCGAAGAAGGGCACGCCGGTCTCGAGATCGGCGACGCCCGTGCCGTCGAGGTCGAGGGAGAGCTCGATCCTCGACTCGCTGGTGGCACGGCTGAGGGAGGCGGTGCGCCCGGGTGCGGCGCTCGGGGAGGTCATGCCTCCCAGTCTATTCGCGCCGCGTCACCGCCCCCGGGCGGAGCTCACTCACGCGAGAGCGCCACCGTGGCGTCGGCCGACGGTGCGGGGAGGGAGGCGAGCGCCTCGAGGAACGCGGTCGTCTCCTCCTCGGTGCCGGCGCTGACGCGGAGGTGGTTCGGGATGCCGACGTCGCGGATGAGCACGCCGCGGGCGAGCAGGCCCTCGAACACGGCGGCCGGATCCGCGACGCCGCCGAAGAGGACGAAGTTGCTGCCGGTCGCGTCCGGGCGGTAGCCGAGGGCGCGCAGGCCGTCGATCATCCGGTCGCGCTGCACGATGATCTCGCCGACCATGGCGAGCATCTCGTCGGCGTGAGCGAGGGCGGCGGTCGCGGCGGCCTGGGTGAGGGCCGACAGGTGGTACGGGAGGCGGACGAGGCGGAGCGCGTCGATCACCGCGGGGTCGGCGGCGAGGTAGCCCAGGCGGACGCCGGCGAAGGCGAAGGCCTTGCTCATGGTGCGGGACACGAGCAGGCGCGGTCGCCCGGGGAGGAGGCTCAGCGCGGTGGGCGCGCCCCTGCCCGCGAACTCGGCGTACGCCTCGTCGACGACGACTATGCCGTCGGTCGCGTCGTAGACCGCCTCGATCACGGCGAGGTCGAGCGGCGTCCCGGTCGGGTTGTTCGGAGCGCAGAGGAAGACGATGTCGGGCCGGGCCCGGCGCACCTGCTCCGCGGCGTACTCGGCTCCGATCTCGAACTCCGCCTCGCGCGGAGCGGGGATCCACTCCGTTCCGCTCCCCGACGCGAGGATCGAGTACATCGAATAGGTGGGCGCGAACCCCAGCAGCGAGCGCCCGGGACCGCCGAACGCCTGAAGGACGTGCTGGAGCACCTCGTTCGATCCGTTCGCAGCCCACACGCCGTCCGCGGTGAGCCCGTGACCGAGGTAGCCGGCGAGGGAGTCGCGCAGCTCTCGGAACTCGCGGTCGGGATACCGGTTGACGGTGCGCAGCGCCTCCGTGACCCGCCCGACGATGTCGGCGATCACGTCGTCCGGGACCGGGTGGGTGTTCTCGTTGACGTTGAGGGCGACGGGCACGACCGCCTGGGGTGCACCGTACGGGTGCCTGCCTCGGAGGTCGTCGCGGAGGGGCAGGTCATCGAGAGTCGTCACCAGGGAATGGTAGCGAAGCACCCGGCGCGGACGTCCGGGCAGCCCGGCTCAGCGAGCGGTGTCGTACTCGGCCGGGACCGCGAGGCGCTGCCCGGGCTCGACGCCCGCGCTCGAGAGCTGGTTGAGGGAGAGGATGTCGTCGACCACGTCGCGCGGGTCCGCCTGCGGGGCGAGCTCCTCGGCGAGCGACCAGAGCGACTCGCCCGCGTGAACGGTGACGTACTGGAACTCGACCGCAGCGGCGTCGCTCGACGCGACCGCTCCACCGCCGTTGAGCCCGAAGGCGAAGGCGCCCGCCACGATCGGCAGGGCCCCCAGAGCGGCCACCACGGCGCGGCCGCGGCGCGTGAGGCGCAGACGGGTGCGAACGATCCGCGCTTCGCCGAACGCGCTCATCGGCTCGGGAGCGGACGGCAGGACCTCGACGGGCCGAGCCGCGGACGAGCGCTGGAGCGGGCGGGAGGTGAGCTGTGCGGTCATGGGATCGCTCCTTTCAACAGGGATTCGGGGAGGCCCTCGGCCGGGAGGGCCGCCCCGAACGCCTGTACCGAACATATCTTCGAACGACGGAGCGGTCAAGGGACCGTTCCGGCTGATCCGCGGGCGGACTCGCGCGCGACACACTCGAACGAATGTTCCGAGTCGTGAGTTCCGGCGGATACAGTTTCGAGAGCCTGGTCGTAGTACAGCAGCGACCACCGACATTCCTTGTCGGGTCGCGACCGGGCGGGCGCGCACGCGGCGTGCGCACCGGGAAGAGGGAGCATCGTGAGCGACGCGCAGAGGGCCGGGACCCCGGCCGCCAAGACGAAGGCGGCCGCGGGCCGGCGCCGGAAGAGCCTGAGCGCCAAGCAGCTCGCGATCCTCGACGCGATCCAGCGCTCGGTGTCGAGCCGCGGCTACCCGCCGAGCATGCGCGAGATCGGCGACGCGGTCGGCCTCGCCTCGCTGTCGAGCGTCACCCACCAGCTCAACCAGCTCGAGCTCAGCGGGTACCTGCGCCGCGACCCGAACCGGCCCCGCGCCCTCGAGATCCTCATCGACGTCCCCAGCTCGACGGACGACGACGGGTCGTTCGAGTCGACCGCGACGGTCGGCGACGCGGCGATGGTCCCCCTCGTCGGCCGGATCGCGGCGGGCGTGCCGATCATGGCCGACCAGCAGATCGACGAGGTGTTCCCGCTTCCCCGGCAGCTCGTCGGCAAGGGCGAGCTCTTCATGCTCAAGGTCGTCGGCGAGTCGATGATCGACGCCGCGATCTGCGACGGCGACTGGGTCGTGGTCCGCTCGCAGCGCACCGCCGAGAACGGCGAGATCGTGGCGGCCATGCTCGACGGCGAGGCCACCGTCAAGGTGCTGCGCCAGCGCGACGGCCACACCTGGCTGCTGCCCCGCAACTCCAACTTCGAGCCGATCCTCGGCGACGAGGCTGAGGTGCTCGGGAAGATCGTGGCGGTCCTCCGCTCCGTCTGACACCGGGCGTGCAGGAGGGGCCCGACCGGCGTGCAGCCGGTCGGGCCCCTCCTGCATTCGACGGGCACGGGTGATCGGGGCGCGCGCCCCTCCGTCGCGGTCACGGGAAGGCGGAGGAGAGCTGCCGACACGAGATCGCCGAACCCTCCGGCCGCCGGAGTGGGTCGATGATGCGGGACGCCGCACCCCCTCACGGATGCGCCGAGCGCCCGCCTCCCGGACGGGGAGACGGGCGCTCGGGTGGTGGCGATCAGGCCTGGACGGCCGCGCGCGGAACCGCGAACTCGGTGAGCGAGCCCGCCAGGTCGGCGTGCACGAGGGCGACCACGTGGGTGCCGCCCTCGACGTACTGCGTCGACAGGATCCGGCCGCTGCGGTGCAGATGCGAGATCACGTCGCCCCGGTCGTACGGCACGAGCAGGTCGATCTCGACGTCCGGCTCGGGCAGGATCTCGGCGATCCGCGCCTCCAGCTCGTCGATGCCCTCGCCGCTGCGCGCCGACACGAAGACCGCGTCGGGAGCGAGACCGCGCAGCACCAGCCGCGTGCCCTCGTCCACCAGATCGGCCTTGTTGAAGGCGATGATCTCGGGGATGCTGCGGGCGCCCACCTCGCCGATCACGTCGCGCACGGTGGCGATCTGTCCGGCCGGATCGGGGTGGGAGGCGTCCACGACGTGGACGATCACATCGGAGTCCGCGACCTCCTCGAGCGTCGACCGGAAGGCCTCGACGAGCTGGTGCGGAAGCGCTCGCACGAAGCCGACCGTGTCGGCGAGCGTGTAGAGGCGCCCGTCCTTCGTCTGGGCCTTGCGGACGGTGGCGTCGAGGGTCGCGAAGAGCGAGTTCTCGACGAGGACGCCCGCGTGCGTCATCCGGTTCAGCAGGCTCGACTTGCCGGCGTTCGTGTACCCCGCGATCGCCACCGAGGGGACGGCGTTGCGCTTGCGGTTCGCGCGCTTGGCCTCGCGGGCGGGCTTCATCGCCGTGATCTGCTTGCGCAGGCGCGCCATGCGGGTGTGGATGCGGCGACGATCGAGCTCGATCTTCGTCTCACCCGGACCGCGCGAGCCCATTCCGGCTCCCGCGCCCACCTGGCCGCCGGCCTGGCGGGACATGGACTCGCCCCAGCCGCGCAGTCGCGGGAGCAGGTACTCGAGCTGCGCGAGCTCGACCTGCGCCTTGCCCTCACGGCTCTTCGCGTGCTGGCTGAAGATGTCGAGGATCACCGCGGTGCGGTCGATCACCTTGACCTTCACCACGTCCTCCAGCGCACGCCGCTGGCTCGGTGCGAGCTCGGTGTCGGCGACGACCGTGTCCGCGCCGAGGGCCGCGACGAGCCCCGCGAGCTCCTGGGCCTTGCCCTTGCCGAGGTAGGTGCTCGGATCGGGGTGCGGGCGGCGCTGGAGCAGGCCGTCGAGGACCGTCGCTCCCGCCGTCTCCGCGAGCGCGGCGAGCTCGTGCAGCGAGTTCTCCGCGTCCTGCAGCGAATTCTGCGAGTACACGCCGATGAGCACGACGTTCTCCAGGCGCAGCTGGCGGTACTCGACCTCCGTGACGTCCTCGAGCTCGGTCGAGAGGCCGGCGACGCGTCGCAGCGCCTGCCGGTCGTCGCGGTCGAACTGCTCGCCGTCGCTGTTCTCGCCCTCGTGGCCGGCGCTCTGCAGCGCCTGGGCTCCACCCGCGACGAAGCGCGAGTACCCTGCCGAACGCGACTGCGCGTTCGCCAGGACCCTCGAGACGACGTCCACGGCCTCGGTCGTGTCGGTCTCGTTCAGGTCTTCCGTCATCCGGATAACACTAACTCCTCAGGTCTTGATAGGTTCACTTCTCATGGCCGCCGAGCACTACTTCTCGAGTACTCCCGACGGCGACCTCCGGCCCCGCAGGATCCAGGCCCGCCTGGCCGGCCGCGACCTCGAGGTCACGACGGCAGGAGGGGTGTTCAGCCCCGGTCACGTCGATCTCGGCACGCGCGTCCTGCTGGACGCGGTGCCCGACGCCCCCGCTGACGGGGACCTGCTCGACCTCGGCTGCGGCTGGGGCCCGATCGCCCTCGCGCTCGCCCTCGCCTCCCCCGACGCCCGGGTGTGGGCGGTCGACGTCAACCAGCGGGCGCTCGAGCTGGTCCGTCGCAACTGCGAGGAACTCGGCGTCCTCAATGTCAACGCCGTGCTGCCCGAGGATGTTCCCGACGACGTCCGCTTCCGCACCGTGTGGTCGAACCCGCCGATCCGCATCGGCAAGGAGGAGCTGCACCTCCTGCTCGAACGCTGGCTGCCGCGGCTCGAGGAGGGCGCGGACGCCTGGCTCGTCGTGCAGCGAAACCTCGGCTCCGACTCGCTCCAGACCTGGCTGGGCGCCGCGTTCGCCGGGCGGCTCGACGTGGAGCGCGTCTCCTCGGCGAAGGGCTTCCGCGTGCTGCGGACGACCCGCCTGGCCTGACCGGGTCCTCAGTCGATCCGGATCGTCCCGGTGAAGACGAGGTCGGCCGGGCCGGAGAGCCCGACGTGCTCGCCCTCCTCCGCCGCGAACATCGTCACGCCGAGCGTGCCGCCCGGGACCTCCACGCGCCAGGCCTGCGGAGCGCGCGCTCCCGCCCAGTAGCGCACCGCCAGTGCCGCCGCCGCGGCACCCGTGCCGCAGCTCAGGGTCTCGCCGCTGCCGCGCTCGTGCACGCGCATCCGGATCCGCCCGATCCCGTCGTGGACCAGGGGCTCGCCGGGAACCACGAACTCGACGTTCGCGCCGTCCTCGGGCTCCGGGTCGAGCTGCGGGATGTAGGAGAGGTCGGCGGAGTCGAGCTCCTCGTCGTTGCTGAGGGCGACGACCACGTGCGGATTGCCGAGGTCGATCCCGAGACCGGGGCGCGCGACCTTGAGCTCCTTCGCCCGCACCAGGGGCTCGCCGCCCGCCAGCTCCCAGCGGCCGAGGTCGACCTGGAACCCGGCACCGCTGCGGGTGACGTCGCGGACGCCGGCGCGGGTGCCGATCGGCAGGGTGTCGCCGGGCTCGAGCGCCGCGAGGCCGCCCGCGAGCAGGAACGCGGCGTAGACGCGGATGCCGTTGCCGCACATCTCGGCGATCGAGCCGTCGGCGTTGCGGTAGTCCATGAACCACTCCGCCTCGCTCTCCTCGGCTAGAGCCGCGGCGCCCTCCGGGATCGCGCGGGAGCGGACGGCACGGATGACGCCGTCGGCGCCGACGCCGAAGTGGCGGTCGCAGATCATCGCGATCTGCGCGGGCGAGAGGTCGACCTCACCGTCCGGGTCGCTGAAGAGCACGAAGTCGTTGCCGGTGCCCTGGCCCTTGGTGAAGTGCAGCTCGATCGTCATGGCGCACAGCCTAGCGAGGAGCGGGAGCGGCGGCCTGGGCGGCGGCGTGCGCCCGCGACACCAGGTCCGGCGCGTCGTACGGGAGCCGGTGGGCGCCGGCGTAGCGCCGGAACCAGCTGTTCTGCCGACGTGCGTAGCGGCGCGTGAGCGCCTGCGTCGCCGCGATCGCCTCCTCCTCGCGGAGGACGCCGGCACGCTGGGCGAGCGCCTGGGCGTACCCGATGGCCCGCCCGGCTGTGACGCCGCGCTCCAGGCCGAGGGGGACGAGCCGCTCGACCTCGTCGAGCATCCCGGCCGCCCACATCCGCTCCACCCGCCGGTCGAGGCGCTGCACCAGCTCCTCCCGCGGAGCCTCGAGGAACAGGATCGAGGCGGGGCGCCACGGAACCGGCTCGTCGGACATCAGCGCGCTGTGCGTGCTCCCGCCGTTCAGCTCCGCGATCTCGAGCGCGCGGACGATGCGCCGGGTGTTGTGCGGACCGATCCGCTCGGCCACTCCGGCGTCGATCCGGCGCAGCCGCTCGACGAGGGCGCCCAGGCCCTCCCGCTCGGCGGTCTCCTCGAGCCGGCGCCGGACGGCCGGGTCGGTGCCCGCGAACGAGAACTCGAAGACGACGCTGGAGACGTACAGGCCGGAACCCCCGACCAGGACCGGCGTCGCCCCGCGCGCCAGCACGCTCTCGATCACCTGCCGCGCCTCGCTCTGGTAGCGGGCGACCGACGCCTCCTCCGTCACGTCGAGGACGTCGAGCAGATGGTGCGGGACGCCCCGCCGCTCGTCGGCGCGCAGCTTCGCGGTGCCGATGTCCATCCCGCGGTAGAGCTGCATCGCGTCGGCGTTCACGATCTCAGCGGCGCCGCCGTCCTGCCGGATCGCCTCGGCGAGATCGAGCGAGAGGTCGGACTTGCCCGTGCCGGTCGCGCCGACGACCGCGATCAGCTCCGGCGCGGTATCGGGGGCTCCGGTCTCAGCGCTCGCCATCGAGGGCGTCGTAGATCGGCGTCGTCAGCGTGCCGGCGTCGCGCACGCGCAGCGACGGCAGGCCCAGCGAGACCCGGGGCGCCCCGCTCGCGCCCGGGGCGGCCGGAACTCCGCAGGACTCGGTCTGCGCCCGGTCCCAGGCGTCGCCCGCGCGGGTGCGGCGGATGCGGAGCGGCGCGCCGTCGGGCGAATCCGCCAGGAGGTAGAAGGGGGCGGCACGGGTGACCCGGACGGAGACCACGTCTCCGGGACGCGGCTGCTCGGAGCCCTCGGGCACGTCGAAGTGCACCAGACGGCTGTCCTCGGCGCGTCCGCTCAGCCGGTGCGTCTCCGTGTCGCGGCGGCCCTCGCCGGTCGCGACGAGGACCTCGACCTCTCGGCCGACGACCGTGCGGTTCTCCTGCTCGCTGATCGCGTCCTGCAGGGCGACGAGCCGCTCGTAGCGCTCCTGGACGACCGCCTTGGGGATCTGGTCGGGCAGCGTCGCGGCCGGGGTGCCGGGCCGGATGGAGTACTGGAAGGTGAAGGCGGAGGCGAAGCGGGCCGCCTCGACCACCCGCAGGGTCTCCTGGAAGTCGGCCTCCGTCTCGCCGGGGAAGCCAACGATGATGTCGGTGCTGATCGCCGCGTGCGGGATGCGATCGCGCACCCGGTCGAGGATCCCGAGGAACTTCTCGGAGCGGTAGGAGCGGCGCATCGCCTTGAGGACGCGGTCGGAGCCGGACTGGAGCGGCATGTGCAGCTGCGGCATCACCGCCGGCGTCTCGGCCATGGCGTCGATCACGTCGTCCGTGAAGGCCGCGGGATGGGGGCTCGTGAAGCGGATCCGCTCGAGCCCGTGGATGGTGCCCGCCGCGCGGAGCAGCTTCGAGAACGCCTGGCGATCGCCGAACTCGACGCCGTAGGAGTTCACGTTCTGGCCGAGAAGGGTGACCTCGATCGCGCCGTCGTCCACGAGCGCCTGGATCTCGGCGAGCACGTCGCCGGGACGCCGGTCCTTCTCCTTGCCGCGGAGCGAGGGGACGATGCAGAAGGTGCAGGTGTTGTTGCAGCCGACCGAGATCGAGACCCAGCCGCTGTAGGTCGAGTCGCGCTTCGTGGGGAGCGTGGAGGGGAAGACATCGAGCGATTCGAGGATCTCGAGCTGCGCCTCGTCGTTGTGGCGGGCGCGCTCGAGCAGGCTCGGGAGGGCGCCCATGTTGTGCGTGCCGAAGACTACGTCGACCCACGGGGCACGGTCGAGGATGACGTTCTTGTCCTTCTGCGCGAGACAGCCGCCGACCGCGATCTGCATCCCCTCGTGTCGGCGCTTCACCGACGCGAGGTGGCCGAGGTTGCCGTAGAGCTTGTTGTCGGCGTTCTCGCGCACCGCGCAGGTGTTGATCACGACGACGTCGGCCTCGGCTCCATCGGCGGACACGTAGCCCGCCGCCTCGAGCGAACCGCTCAGCCGCTCGGAGTCGTGCACGTTCATCTGGCACCCGAACGTACGGACCTCGTAGGTCCTCGGCCGGGTCTCGGCGACGGGCGACGGGGCGGTACCGAGCGTGCTCATGGTGTGGGATTCTACGCTCCGGTCGGACCGCTCCCGGCCCGCCGTGTCAGCGGAAGCGGACGCTCGACCCCGGCTTGCGGATCGTCTCGCGGACGACGCGCTGCACGAGTCCGCCGGCGTAGCCGCGGCGCGCGAGGAATCCCGTGAGCCGGCGCTCGGCGACCTCGTCGGAGAGAGAGCGCAGGCTCGGCAGGCGCTTGCGCGCGAGCTCGAGCGCCGTGCGGTACTCATCGTCGCCGTCCAGCTCGTCGAGCGCTGACGCGATCGCCTCGGGGTCGATCTTCCGCGCGCGCAGCTCCTGCTGGATGGAGGAGCGGCCGAGCTTCTTGCGGTCACGGAGCGAGACGACCAGCTGCTCCGCCATGCGGAGGTCGTCGAGGTAGCCGAAGCGCGTGAAGCGCTCGAGGATCTCGAGGGCGTCCTTCTCGGCGACGCCCTCCGTGTAGAGGCGCGCCTCGACCTCGGCGACCGAGAGGCTCTTGCGGGAGAGCCCCCGTACGATCCGATCCGCGACCTGCTCGGGATCGATCTCCTCCGGGACCTCGATCGCGTCGTCGTCGTCCTCGTCGTCCGCGTTCTCGACGAACGCCGGCGCGCGCCGGGCGACATGAGCCGAGAGCTCGGCGATCCGCTCGGAGGCCGGAGACGCGGCGCCCCCGACGGCGGAGCCTTCCAACTCGCCTGCGACCGTCCCGGGAGCTCTGGTACGCGGCGTCCCGGCTCCGGACGGCTCCGGAAGCGACCCGGCCCCGTCGGCGTCCGGCGCCGCCGGAGCCCAGCCGTCGTCGCCCGCCGCACCCCGGTCGACCCAGGGCAGGAAGGCCACGGGGCGGCCCTTCGCCCCCTCCGCGGCCTTCTCCGCCACGGGCTAGGCGCCCTTGCGCACGGGCTGCTTGGTCTCGATCGCGACCGGCGCGGCCTCGACGGCCGCGTTCGGGTCGACGATCACGCCGAGCTTGACCAGGATGCGCTTCTCGATCTCGGCGGCCACATCGGGGTTGTCGATGAGGAACTGGCGCGCCTTCTCCTTGCCCTGGCCGAGCTGGTCGCCGTCGTAGGTGTACCAGGCGCCCGACTTGCGGACGATCTCGTGCTCGACACCGAAGTCGATCAGGCTGCCCTCGCGGGAGATGCCGACGCCGTAGAGGATGTCGAACTCGGCCTGCTTGAAGGGCGGGGCCATCTTGTTCTTCACGACCTTGACGCGGGTGCGGTTGCCGACCGCGTCGGTGCCGTCCTTCAGCGTCTCGATGCGGCGGATGTCGAGGCGGACCGACGCGTAGAACTTGAGCGCCTTGCCGCCCGCCGTGGTCTCGGGGCTTCCGAAGAAGACGCCGATCTTCTCGCGCAGCTGGTTGATGAAGATCATCGTGGTGTTCGTGGTGTTCAGTCCGCCGGTCAGCTTGCGCAGCGCCTGGGACATGAGGCGGGCCTGCAGGCCGACGTGGGAGTCGCCCATCTCGCCCTCGATCTCGGCACGCGGCACGAGGGCCGCGACGGAGTCGATCACGATGAGGTCGATCGAGCCCGAGCGCACGAGCATGTCGGCGATCTCGAGCGCCTGCTCTCCGGTGTCGGGCTGCGACACGAGGAGGGAGTCGATGTCGACGCCGAGCTTCTTGGCGTACTCGGGGTCGAGCGCGTGCTCCGCGTCGATGAAGGCGGCGATGCCGCCGTTGCGCTGCGCGTTCGCGATCGCGTGCAGCGTGAGGGTGGTCTTTCCGGAGGACTCTGGGCCGTAGATCTCGACGATGCGGCCGCGGGGGAGCCCGCCGATCCCGAGCGCGACGTCGAGCGCGATAGAACCGGTCTGGATCACCTCGACGGGAGCGCGGTCGTCGCTTCCGAGGCGCATGACGGCGCCCTTGCCGAACTGGCGGTCGATCTGGGCGAGTGCGGTCTCGAGGGACTTCTCGCGGTCGGAGGAACTGGGCATGGCCGTCTCGCTCTCGTGTTCGTGGTGGTGTCGCCTACAGGCTGTCGCGACATGCCGGCGGCTGTCGGAGTGACAGTGCCGGCCGGCTGCGACAAGGCGGTGAAGCAGGTCCGTTCAGGTGTCTCCGACGGTACGCCCGACCACCGACATCGGGGCCGAGCGAGAGCGACTCCGTGGAGACGGAGCCGATCCTGCTTCTGTGGAGGAGCCTAGACCCGTTCGAACACGGATTCGAGCACGAGCCGTCGGCGTGTCGAACACGGCTTCGGCGACGGGAGCGTCAGCGGTGGCGCTTCCGCGGATCCACGCCGTGCCACCGGGCCTCCGGGATGTCGTTGGCGCGGCAGAGGGCGAGCCAGACCTCGCGCGGCTCCGCTCCATCCGCGAGGGCGCGCTCGGCGGTGCGGCCCCCGAGCTCGGTCAGCACGAGGTCCGAGACCAGGACACGGGCGTAGGCGCCGCCGAACTCGTCGTCCACCAGCTGCCGGAACTCGCTCAAGCGCATGCGTCCACGGTAGCCGCTGCCCGGAAGCCGCACTCCCCCGGGAACGCCGAAGGGCGCCCGGCCGGAGCCTGGGCGCCCTTCGCGTGGAACGGGTGCGGTGAGTGGAGGGGACGGAATCCGACTACTGCGTGACGAGGTCCGCGTCGAAGCCGGCGACCATGTCTGCCGGGATGGTGTCGGGGATGGTGTCGATGCCCTCGATGACGGCGAGACGATCGCCGACCTCGCGCATGATCACCGAGATGGGGGTGTCGAGGGCGTCGGCGACAGAGGCGAGGATCTCCGAGGAGGCCTCCTTCTGACCGCGTTCGACCTCGCTCAGGTAGCCGAGCGCAACGCTCGCCTTGCTCGCCACCTGACGGAGCGTACGACCTTTCTGCAGGCGAAAGTCCCTGAGGACATCGCCGATCTCCTGACGAACTAGAACCACTGGACCCTCCTTCTCCACGTCAACCGCATGTCGTGCACCTGCACCGCGAGCACGAGCGCCGGAGATTCCGGAGGGGGTGATCGGGGGGCTGGGACGAGAGAACCGGATAGCTGTTCACTACCCGGTTCGTATGGTGTCGACTCTAATACCGGATGACTGGACTTTGCGTGTGAGCGACACCAGTTGTAACCGGGCCGCAATGCGGCGCATTCCGATTCCCGAAGGGCCCCGGCTGGGTATCCGCCTCATGCGCCGCGGGCGATCAGCTCCGCGCCGAGGGCGAGGGCCGCGTCGACCGAGGCGGCGCGGATCGCGGCGCGGTCGCCGTCGAACCGGTGCTCACGGACGAGCTCGTCCTCGCCGAGGACGGCCGCCACGATGACGGTGCCGACGGCCGCGTCCCCCTGCGGATCCGGACCGGCGACCCCCGTCGTCGCCAGGCCGAGCGTCGGACGCCCGTCGGCTGCGAGCCGCGAGGACGCTCCGCGCGCCATCTGCACGGCGACTCCGGGATCGACGGGACCCCGCTCGCCGAGGACGCGCGCGTCGACCCCGAGGAGCCGGTCCTTGAGGTCGGTGGCATAGCTCACCACTCCCCCGCGGTACACGGCGGAGGCGCCGGGCACCTCCACGAGGGCGGAGCTGAGCGCGCCGCCGGTGAGGGACTCCGCGACGGCGAGGTCGACACCCCGCCGCCGGAGCTCGGCGATCAGCTGCGCGGCCGTCACCGCGTCGGCCGGGCGGCCCGGCTCTGGCGGGCGGCGTCGGCGAGGTAGTCGATCCCGGTGGCGACCGTGAGCACCACCGCGGCCGTCATCGTGATGCCGTTCAGCCAGTGGACCCACTCGCCGAGGACGGCCCAGAGCGGCAGCAGAGCGAGGGAGATCGCGATCGACTGCACGATCGTCTTGAGCTTGCCGCCCCGCGACGCGGGGATCACCCGATCCGAGAGCACGGCCATCCGGAACACGGTGATGCCGATCTCGCGCACCAGGATGACGATCGTCACCCACCACGGCAGCTCCGCGAGGATCGAGAGCCCGACGAGCGCCGCGCCGGTGAGCACCTTGTCGGCGATCGGATCCAGGAGCTTGCCGAGATCGGTCACGAGGCCCCGGCTCCGGGCGATGTGCCCGTCGATGCCGTCCGTGGCGATCGCGACGATGAAGAGGAGCGCCGCGGCGATCCGGATCCCGCCGTCCTGCCCCCCGTCGGCCAGCAGGAGCCAGAAGAAGACGGGCGCCAGCAGGATCCGGACGACCGTGATCGCGTTCGGCAGGTTCCAGTTGCCCGACGCGGCCGGAGCCGGTGCGGTGGGGTTCGTCATCGTGCTCCGCCGTTCCTCGCAGTGCGGGCGACCGGGACGGTCACTCGCGTCCCGTCAGCGTCCAGGCGTCCTCGCCGGACCCCTCGTCGTCGTCGTGGTAGTCGGTGGCGGCGGGCCCCGTCGGCTCGGCCAGCGGATCCGCGTACGGGTCCGGGGCGACCGAGGACGGCGCGGCCGGCCCCTCACCCGGGTCCTCGCCGCGCATCCGCGCGAGGACGCCCGGCAGCTGCTCGGCGGTGACCAGCACGTCGCGGGCCTTCGACCCCTCGGAGGGGCCGACGACCTCGCGCGACTCGAGCAGGTCCATCAGTCGGCCGGCCTTGGCGAAGCCGACGCGGAGCTTGCGCTGCAGCATCGAGGTCGAGCCGAACTGCGTGCTGACGACGAGCTCGGCCGCCGCGACCAGCAGCTCGAGGTCGTCCCCGATGTCGGAGTCGATCTCCTTGCGCTGCGCCTGCACGGTGATGTCCTGGCGGTACTCGGGCTGCGCCTGACGGGTGACGTGCTCGACGACCTTCGCGATCTCGTCCTCGCGGACCCAGGCGCCCTGCACGCGCATCGGCTTGTTGGTGCCCATGGGGAGGAAGAGGCCGTCGCCCTGCCCGATGAGCTTGTCGGCTCCCGGCTGGTCGAGGATGACCCGCGAGTCGGTGACGCTGGTCACCGCGAAGGCGAGGCGGCTGGGCACGTTCGCCTTGATGAGGCCGGTCACCACGTCGACGCTCGGCCGCTGCGTGGCCAGCACGAGGTGGATGCCCGAGGCGCGCGCGAGCTGGGTGATGCGCACGATCGAGTCCTCGACGTCGCGCGGGGCGACCATCATCAGGTCGGCGAGCTCGTCGACCACCACGAGGAGGTACGGGTACGGCTTGAGGACGCGGCTGCTGCCCGCCGGGAGCTTGATCTCGTCCGCGCGGACGGCCGCGTTGAAGTCGTCGATGTGACGGAACCCGAACGACGCCAGGTCGTCGTAGCGCATGTCCATCTCCTTCACGACCCACTGCAGCGCCTCGGCGGCCTTCTTGGGGTTCGTGATGATCGGAGTGATCAGGTGGGGCACTCCGCCGTAGATGGTGAGCTCCACGCGCTTGGGGTCGATCAGGACCATGCGCACGTCCTGCGGGCGCGCGCGCATCAGCAGGCTCGTGATCATCGAGTTGACGAAGCTGGACTTGCCGGAGCCGGTGGAGCCGGCGACCAGGAGGTGCGGCATCTTGGCGAGGTTCGCCACGACGTAGCCGCCCTCGACGTCCTTCCCGACGCCGATGGTCATCGGGTGCGTGGACGTCGTCGAGGCCGGCGAGCGGAGGACGTCGCCCAGCGAGACGATCTCGCGGTCCGTGTTGGGGATCTCGACGCCGATCGCGCTCTTGCCCGGGATCGGGGAGAGGATCCGGACCTCGTTGCTGGCGACGGCGTAGGAGAGGTTCTTGCTGAGCGCGGTGACGCGCTCGACCTTGACGCCGGGGCCGAGTTCGATCTCGTAGCGGGTGACGGTCGGGCCGCGGGAGAAGCCGGTGACCGTCGCGTCCACGTTGAACTGCTGCAGCACCTCGGTGATGGCGCGGACCATCTCGTCGTTGGCCGCCGAGCGCGCCTTGGAGGGCGTGCCCGTCGAGAGGGCGGCCGCCGAGGGGAGGCGGTACGGCGCGTCGTCCTCGAACGAGGAGTCGAAGCCGGCGGTCGGATCCTCCTCGGCGAGGGGCGCGATCGGGCCGGTCTCGATGACGGGCGGGATCGGGACGGCGGGCGCCACGTCGAGGCGGTCGAGCCGGATGACCTCGGTCGCGTCGTCGTCGACCACGCCGGTCGCGCCGCGGGGAGCGCCCGTCTGCTCGAAGCGGGCGAGCGCCGCCTCGGCGGTCTCGGCCTCGGCCAGCACCTCGGTGGCGTAGGAGCGGGTCGGCGGGTGGGCCTCGTCGTCGCGCTCCTCGAGCGCGGTGTCGAAGCCCTTCGCGCGGCCGCGGGCGGGCGCGGCACCCTCGAGCACCTCGGTGAAGGAGTCGATCGGGAGCTCGGTCTGCACGGTCGGCTCGTCCTCGCGCCCGGACTCGGTGCGCCGCCACCAGGGCAGCTCTCCGCCGTCCTGCTGCGCGTCCTCCTCCTGCTCGGCCTCCGCCTTCGCCGCGGCCTTCGCGGCGGCCCGCTCGGCCTTGAGGCGGGCGCGCTCCTCGTCGTCGAGCACAGGGGCGCCGAAGAGGTAGCCGTAGAGCTCCCGCGAGCGCGCGCCGATGCGGTTCGGCGGGGTCTTGGTGATGATGAACAGCGACAGCAGGATCACGAGAGACAGCAGCACGGTCGCGCCGGGGACGGTGGCGATCGCCGCGAGCGGGGCGCCCACCAGCCAGCCGAGGACGCCTCCCGCGGCCGCCATGGTCTCGATTCCCTGGCCGGGCTGCGGCAGGCCGAGGTGCGCGTGGCAGATGCCGGCGGAGGCGACGAGCAGCGTGATGACGCCCACGCCGATCCGCCCGTTGTCGTCGACGGACCGGGGGTGCCGGAAGAGCCAGAGGGAGAAGAGGAGAAGGACGACCGGCAGCACGTAGGCGACCCGGCCGAAGAAGCCGCCGAAGCTCCACGCGTCGAGCACCAGGGCGACCGGGTCGGTCGCGAGGAACCACTCGACCACCGCGCCCGCGACGGCCAGCAGCAGCAGCAGGAAGGGGACGCCGTCGCGGCGCTCCTCCTTCGCCAGCCGCTCGGGACCGAGGGCGCGGGCGGCGCCGCCCGCGAGGTGGGCCAGCGCCATCCAGAGCCGCACGGCGGGGTTGGTGCGCGGGGCGGACTCGAAGGCCACCGTCTTCGTCTCGGCGGCCGCCTTGCCCGAGCCCCGTCCGGATCGCGGCGCGCCGGAGCGCGGAGTCGCGCTGCCGCGCCCGCGCGAGGTCGTCTTGGTACTGGTCGCCATGAGGCCACCGTACCCGCCGCCCCCGTCAGGGCCGGTGACCCGCGCCGCGACGGCCGGCGCCGATCCGCCGCCGGCCGGGAGGCTCAGGCCTCGATGACGAGCGGCACGATCATGGGCCGGCGGCGGTAGGAGGTGTTGACCCAGCGACCGACGACGCGACGGACGGCCTGCGACAGCGCGTGCTGGTCGCTCGCCCCGTTCCGCACCGCCTCCTCGAGCGCGGCCGCGATCCGCGGCTTGACCTCGTCGAAGACGCTGTCGTCCTCCGCGAAGCCCTTCGCGTGGATCTCGGGGCCGACGACGATCCGCCCCGTGCCCGCCTCGACCACCACGATGATCGAGATGAAGCCCTCCTCGCCGAGAATCCGCCGGTCCTTGAGGTCGGCGTCCGTGATCTCGCCCACCGACGATCCGTCGACGTAGACGAACCCCAGGTCGAGCCGTCCGACGACGGTCGCCCTGCCGTCGAGCAGGTCGATCACGGTGCCGTCCTCGGCGATGATCGTGTTCTCCTCCGCGATCCCGGTCTCGCGCGCGAGCTGCGCGTTCGCGACCAGGTGCCGGTACTCGCCGTGCACCGGCATCACGTTCAGCGGCTTGAGGATGTTGTAGCAGTAGAGGAGCTCGCCGGCCGCGGCGTGCCCGGACACGTGCACCTTCGCGTTGCCCTTGTGCACGACGGTCGCTCCGAGCCGGGTGAGCCCGTTGATGACCCGGTACACCGCGTTCTCGTTGCCGGGGATGAGGCTGGAGGCGAGGATCACGGTGTCGCCCTCCCCCGGCTCGATCTGGTGATCGAGGTTGGCCATCCGGCTGAGGACGGCCATCGGCTCGCCCTGCGACCCGGTGGACATGTAGACGATCCTGTCCTCGGGGACGTCGCCCGACTTCTTCATGTCGACCAGGACTCCCGGAGGGACGTGCAGGTAGCCGAGATCCGCGGCGATGCGCATGTTGCGGACCATGGAGCGGCCGAGCAGCGCCACGCGGCGGCCCGTGGCGTGAGCCGCGTCGAGCACCTGCTGCACCCGGTGCACGTGGCTGGAGAAGCTCGCGACGATGACGCGGCGGGTCGCCCTGGCCATGACGCTCTCGATGACCGGGCCGATGTCGCGCTCGCTCGGCGTGAAGCCGGGGACGTCGGCGTTGGTGGAGTCGACCATGAACAGATCGACACCCTCCTCGCCGAGGCGGGCGAAGGCGCGCAGGTCGGTGATCCGGCCGTCGAGCGGCAGCTGGTCCATCTTGAAGTCGCCGGTGTGCAGCACCGAGCCCGCGTCGGTGACGATCGACACGGCCAGCGCGTCCGGGATCGAGTGGTTCACGGCGACGAACTCGAGCTCGAAGGGCCCGAGGTTCTCGACGTCGCCCTCCTTCACCGTGAGCGTGTACGGCGTGATCCGGTGCTCCTTGAGCTTCGCCTCGACGAGGGCGAGCGTGAGGGTGGAGCCGATCAGCGGGATGTCGCGCTTCAGCCGGAGCAGGTAGGGGACGGCGCCGATGTGGTCCTCGTGGCCGTGGGTGAGGACCACTCCGACGACGTCGTCGAGCCGGTCCCGGATGGGTGTGAAGTCCGGGAGGATCAGGTCGACGCCCGGCTGGTCCTCCTCCGGGAAGAGCACGCCGCAGTCGACGACCAGGAGCCTGCCGTCGATCTCGAAGACGGTCATGTTGCGGCCGATCTCGCCGAGGCCGCCGAGGGGGATGATCCGGAGCGTTCCCGGAGCGAGCGGGGCGGGGATGATCACGGGACCGGGCATGCGCCCTCCTTCTCCAGCGGTGCTTTCTCGGGACGTGCCGCTCGGGCTCAGCGGGTGGTGCCGGCGACCTTCGGGAGGGCGCCGCCGGCCGCGGCGTTGCGGTCGGGCCGGAAGTTGCGGAAGTCGACGCCCGGGATGTCGCGGACCAGGCCGAGCTCGTCCTCGATGAGCGCCGCCTCCGACTCCTCCGGGCCGACCAGGGGCAGCCGCACGCGCGGCGAGGAGATGCGGCCGAGGCCGTGCAGGATGTACTTCGCGGCGACGGTACCGGGGACGTGCGTCATCACGGCGCGCACGAGCGGCTCGAGCTGCTGGTGCGCGCGGGTGGCCGCGTGGAGGTCGCCCGCGTTCACGGCGTCGACGATCGTGCGGTACGGCGCGGCGGCGATGTTCGCGGTGACGCCGATGAGCCCCGTGGCGCCGATGGCGAGCTCGGGGAGCACGTTCGCGTCGTCGCCGCAGAAGTACATCAGGTCGGTCTGGTTGAGCACGCGGCTGACCTCGGAGAGATCGCCCTTCGCGTCCTTCACGGCCAGGATGTTCGGGTGCTTGGCCGCCCGCAGGATCGTCTCGTAGCGGATCGGCACGCCGGTGCGGCCGGGGATGTCGTAGAGGATGACCGGCAGGTCCGTCGCATCCGCGATCATCCGGAAGTGGGTGAGCACGCCCGCCTGCGTGGGCTTGTTGTAGTACGGGGTGACGACCATGTTGCCGTCGGCGCCGGCCTTCTCGCTCTGACGGGCGAGCTGCATGGCGTGGGCGGTCTCGTTCGAGCCGCCTCCCGTGATGATCTTGGCGCGGCCCCCGGCGACCGAGCGGCCGACCTCGACGAGGCGGATCTTCTCCGGGTCGGTCAGGGTGCTGGTCTCGCCCGTGGTCCCGGTGACCACGATGCCGTCCGCGCCCGCTGCGATGCAGTCGTCGATGTGCTTCTCGACACCGGGCCAGTCGACCTCGCCGTCGGCGGTGAACGGGGTGACCAGGGCGACCAGGACCTGGCCGAAGGGATTCTCCGGAGTTGACACGCTGCCAGGGTAGCGGGTCGCCGCCGCGCCGCCGGGAGGAGGTTCCCGGAGCCGCCCGCGCGGACGGCAGCAGGCGGATCGGGCGGGACGGCCCGCTCGTCCTCGCCGGGCGGCGGGCTACGGGGCGACGCGGCCGTTCGCTGTGAAGGCGGCGGCCGTGAGGGGCATCAGCTCCTGGAAGTGCGTCTCCATCTGCTCGGCCGCCATCTCGATCTCGCGCTGCGGGAAGGAGGGGAACGTCGAGTCCTCGCGCTTGGTGCGCAGGGAGAGGAAGTTCATCAGCGAGCGGGCGTTGAGCGTGACGTACATCGACGAGTAGATGTTCAGCGGGAGGACGATCCGGGCGACCTCGCGGGCGACGCCCTCGCCGAGCATCCGCCGGTACGACTCGTAGGCCTGCGTGCTGACGCGGCGCGTCTCCTCGGCGACGAGCTCGGCCTGCTCCGCGGTGCCGGGCTCGAAGGAGTAGGCGCCGGGCTTGCCGACCTGCACGAGATTACGGCGGGGGCCGGGCACGTAGAAGACCGGACGGAGCTCGCGGTAGCGGCCCGACTCCTCGTTGTAGGAGGCGATGCGGTGCCGCATGAACTCGCGGAAGACGAAGATCGGCGCCTGCACGTAGAAGGTCATCGAGTTGTGCTCGAACGGCGAGCCGTGGCGGTCGCGCATGAGGTAGTTGATCAGGCCGCGGTCGCGCTTGCGCTGCAACTCGGCGTCGGACTCCTCGCCGTCGAGCGCCTCGGCGAGCGTCTTCTCGCCCTGGGTCGAGACGCGGGCCGCGAACAGCACGTCGGAGTCGTGGGCGCTCGCACGGACCAGCTCGACGACGACATCACTGCGGAAGACGGGACTACTCGGGTCTGCGCTGAGGCTGCTCTGTTCGGTCACGGATCGAACCTAGACCACGCTCCGACCGCGGCCGTCGTCACATCCCGAAACAGTCGTCCGCGCAGCGCCCGCGCCGACCTACGCTTCCCGGATGGAGCCCGTGACGATCCTCGCCGCACTGCTCGGCCTCGTCGTGCTGGGCGTCGTCCTCGGGGCTGTCCATCGGGCCCGCTCCGGGCGCGTCGCGAGCGCCCCCTCGCGCCAGGACCCCGCGATCGACCCCGGCGAGCTCGTCCCCGGCGCAGTGCTCGGGACCCGGGCCACAGTCGTGCAGTTCTCGACCGACGTCTGCACGCGGTGCCCTGCAGTGCGACGGATGCTCGGGGAGCTCGCCCAGCAGCGGCCCGGGCTGGCGCACCTCGACGTCGATCTGACGCACCGCCCCGACCTCGCGGCGCGCTTCCGCGTCCGGCAGACGCCCACGCTCCTCCTGCTCGATCGAGACGGAGTGCCGCGCAGCCGCATCGGCGGCGCTCCGACCCGCGCCGCCCTGACCATCGAGCTCGACCGACTCCAGGAGACATGATGGGCACCCGCTCCCCCTCCACCACCGGCGCCACTCCCCCGTCCGGCACCGTCGATCCCCGCGGTCCGAGGGTCGCCGCCGGAGTCACCGCCGCACTCCTCCTCACGGCCGTGGGCCTCGGGCTCGCGGCCCCGGCCCGGGCCGACCTCGACGGCCGGCTCTCCCAGCCCGGCTTCCTCCTGCTGCTCGCGCTCGCCGCCCTCTTCGCCTGGTCGGCCGCGCGCGGCGTCGGCTCCGGCCCCTGGGCGGTGCTGTTCCGCCGGGTGGTCCGGCCGCACCTGGCACCGCCGCGCGAGTGGGAGGACGCCCGCCCGCCGCGCTTCGCCCAGCTGATCGGCCTGGTGGTGACCGGCGCCGGCGTCCTCCTGCACGTCGCCGGCGTCCCGGGATCGGTTCCGGTCGCCGCGGCCGTCGCCTTCCTCGCCGCCTTCCTCAACGCCGTGTTCGGCCTCTGCCTGGGCTGCGAGCTCTACCTCGTGCTCGCGCGGGCCGGCCTGGTCGGGCGCTCGGCCGGCTCCCGGGCGTGAGGCTCTAGGCTGGGTCCGCTTCGCGGGCGGCCCGCGACCGGCTCCGGGAGGCACCATGAGCGACTCATCCGCACGGCACTCCGACCACGACGGGACCACGGACTCCGGCTCGCCGCGACGCGCCACGCGCACGCCGGGCGAGCACGTGTCGACGCCGTCCGAGCTGCCCTCGGCCCGGCCGGACGCGTCCGCTCCCCGGCTCCGCGTCCTGATCTCGGGCGCCAGCGGGATGATCGGCTCCGAGCTGACCCGCCAGCTGCGCGCCGAGGGGCACGAGATCCTGCGCCTGGTGCGCCACGCGCCGTCGGGCCCGGACGAGTTCCACTGGGCGCCCACCTCGCACATGCTCGACTTCAGCGTGCTCGACCGCGTCGACGCCGTGATCAACCTCTCCGGCGCCTCGATCAGCCGCCTGCCGTGGACCGCGTCCTACAAGCGGGAGATCCTCGACTCGCGGATCCAGTCCACGCAGACCCTCACCGACGCGATGCGGATGTCCTCGACCCCGCCGACGACGCTGATCAACGCCTCCGCGGTCGGCTACTACGGAGACCGCCCGGGCGAGGAGCTCACCGAGCAGTCCTCGCGCGGCGACGGGTTCCTCGCCGACGTCGTCGACCGCTGGGAGAAGGCCGCTCACCTCGCGCCCGAGGCCACGCGGGTGGTCACCGCTCGCACCGGGCTCGTCCTCGGCGACGGCGGCGCGCTCAAGCCGCTCCTGCCCCTGACGAAGCTCGGCCTCAGCGGACCCCTCGGCAGCGGCAACCAGGCCTGGCCCTGGATCAGCCTCTACGACGAGGCCGCGGCGATCCGCCACCTGCTCACGTCCTCGCTCTCGGGCCCGGTGAACCTCGCCGGACCGGTGCCGGCGACCGCGAACGACGTGATGCGCACCCTCGCCGAGCAGCTGCACCGCCCGTTCAAGCTGGCCGTCCCCGAGAAGATCATCGAGCTCGCGCTGCGCGACGCCGGGCACGAGCTCCTGCTCTCGAGCCAGCGCCTGGTCCCCCAGCGGCTGCTCGACGACGGCTTCGAGTTCCGCCACCGCACGGTCGGCGCGGCGCTGGAGTGGGTGCTCGCCTGATCCCGGCCGCCCGAGCGGTTCTCGCCCGGAGAGCCGCGCTCGAGTCGCGGCCGAGCGGTCAGGCCGGAGCCTCGTGCTCCAGCGCGATGGCCCGGCGGATGGCGCCTCGGGCGCGCTTGCGGTCGCCACTGGCGTCGTAGGCGAGGCCGAGGCGGTACCAGGCACGCCAGCTCCCGGGCTGCGCGTCGACCTCCTCCGCGTACTGCGGGAACAGCGCGTCCGCCTCCTCCCGGAGCGGACGCCCGCTGGCCCGCGAGTCGAGGACCTCCTGCGGCAGCGCGTTCTCGCCCTCCAGCCGACGGGCCAGCTTCTCGGCGCGGAGCCCGAACAGCAGCTCGCGCACGAGCCCCCAGACGCCGACGGCGCCGAGGATCAGCAGGCCGACGCCCATCACGATGCCGGGCACCGTCGCCGCGGCGAAGGCGACGACGGAGTACTGCAGGCAGACGAACAGGTAGAGGGCGAGCAGGACCGCCATCAGGACGACGCCGATGCGGGTCCTCACGGGGTGCTCGTCGCTGCGGCGGCCTGGCCGGACGGAGCCCGGTCGACGACGGGCTGCTCGTCGACCGGCCGCTCGTCGAGAGGCGCGGCGTCGAAGGCGGCGCGCAGGTCGATCAGCGCGTCGAGGCCCACCACCACGCCCGTGGTCGTCCGGACCGCGTCGAGAGCGCGCAGGACGCCCTGCTCGTAGGACGCCTGCGAGGTGGTGTCGTGCCGGATGGTGACCGTCTCGCCGGTGCCGCCGAAGACGACCTCCTGGCGCGCCTCCACTCCGGGCAGGCGGAGGCTGTGGACCGGGACGCTCGCGACCTGCTGGCCGCGGGCCCGCTGGTCGGTGTGCGGAGCCTGCACCGGACCGAGCTCGGCCCGGGCGCGCAGCAGCAGCTCGGCCGTGCGGACCGCGGTCCCGGAGGGCGAGTCGACCTTGCGGGCGCCGTGGGTCTCGACGATCTCGGCGGCGTCGAAGAAGCGCGCGGCCACGGTGGCCAGCGCGGTCGCGAGCACCGAGCCCAGCGAGAAGTTGGGGATGATCACGACGCCGGCCTCCGGCTGCTCGGCGACGCTGCGCCGGAGGGCCGCGATCCGGTCGCCGGTCCAGCCGGAGGTGCCGACGAGCACCTTCCTCCCGTTGGCCACGGCGAAGTCGACGATCTGCTGGCTGACGGCCGGCACGGTCATGTCGACGACGACGTCGGCCGCGAGCATCTCGGCGGGATCGCTCCGCGAGCCGAGCCGCGCGACGAGCGAGAACTCGCTCGACGCCTCGATGAGCGAGCAGGTGAACGAGCCGAGTCGGCCGGACGCGCCGACCACGGCGACGGAGGTAGTCACCGACTCAGCGTAGCCCGCGGCTCAGTACGGCTGGGCCTCGGGCAGGCCGGTGCGCAGCTCCACGGGCAGGTGCGAGAGGTCGTTGTGCACGACGAGCACCGGCGGCTTGCGGGAGCGGACGCGGATGATCGTCAGCCCGCAGTTGGCCTGGTTGAGGCCCAGCCACCGCCAGTCGGGAGCGTCGAACACGTGGCGGACGAACCAGCCGATCACGAAGTTGTGGGTGATGAGGAGGTCGTGGCGGTCCTCGCGCGACGGCGCCAGGAACTCGGCCACCGCGTCCTGCATCTGCGCGTGCCCCGCCTCGATCTCGGCCGCGGTGACGCTGCCGAAGAAGGGCTCGAACGCCTTGGGCATGTCCGGGGTCGGCCCCGAGGGGATGCAGTCGAACAGCAGCGAGGACGGCTGGAGCGGCAGGCTCGGCAGAAGCGTCTGGAAGCGCGCGGCCGTCTCCTCGGCCCGGCGCAGCGGCGAGTGCCACGCTCCGGTGAAGGGGACTCCGCCGAGCCGCTCGGCGATGAGCCTCGCCTGGCGCTCACCACGGGCCGAGAGCGGGCCGTCCGGCATGCCGTGCTCGGCGTCCTGCTGCTCGCCGTGGCGGACGAGGTAGATGTAGTGGGACACGGGGTCCTCCCTGGTGCGGCGCGGCGGTGCGCGGTCAGCGGGCGTTCGACGATCGGATCAGATCGCGGAGGCGCTCTCGATCCCGGCGATCCCGGCGAAGGCCGACTCGTCGACCGCGCCGACGGCCGAGATCGACGACGGCCCCCGGGCCAAGTCTGCCGCGAGTGCCTGGACGTCCTCCGCGCCGACGAGGGCGAGTCGGCGCAGGCTCTCGTCGAGGTCGACGAACTCGCCGAAGGTCAGCTCGGCGCGTCCGAGGCGCGACATCCGGGTGTCGGAGTCCTCCAGCGCGAGCGCCGCCGCTCCCGAGAGCTGGCCGCGGGCGCGGGCGAGCTCGTCGTCGGTGACGCCGTCCTCGGCGAGGCGGTGGAACTCGGTGAGCAGGAGCTCGGCGACCGTCCCCGCCTTCGCCGGGGTGCACGCGGCGTAGAGCCCGAAGAGGCCCGCGTCCGAGTAGGACGGGGCGAAGGAGTAGACGGAGTAGGCCAGGCCGCGCTTCTCGCGCACCTCCTGGAACAGCCGCGAGGACATGCCGCCGCCGAGGATCGAGTTGAGGACGCCCATCGTCATCCGCCGCTCGTCGCCCGCGGCGAGACCGGGGAAGCCGACCAGCAGGTTCGCCTGCTCGGTGGGGCGGTGCACCACCGACAGGGCGCTGCCGCGGGTGTAGGACGCACGGCCGCCGACGCGCCGCTCGACGGGCGGGGCCGCCGTGCCGAGGTCCCAGCCGTCGGCGACGAGGACCCGCTGGAGCAGCGCGACGAGCGCCTCGTGGTCGACGGCGCCGGCGACGGTGATCACCACGTCTCGCGGGCGGTAGGCGGCGCGGTAGTGCGCCCAGACCGCGTCCCGGGTGGCCTCGCCGATGGTCGCGGCGGTGCCCCCGATCGGGCGGCCCAGCGGGTGGTCGCCGAACACGGCCTCGAACAGCTTCTCGCCCGCCACGTCGGCCGGATCGTCGTCCGCCATCGCCAGCTCCTCGAGGATGACCCCGCGCTCGGTCTCGAACTCGTCCGGATCGATCAGGCTCGAGGTCACCATGTCGGCGATCACCTCGACCGCCATCGGGAGGTCGCGGTCCTGGATCTTGGCGTAGTAGCAGGTGTACTCCTTGGCGGTGAGAGCGTTGTGCTCCCCGCCCACGGAGTCGAAGGACACGGCGATGTCGAGGGCGGACCGCTTCTGCGTGCCCTTGAACAGCAGGTGCTCGAGGAAGTGCGTCGAGCCGACGTTGGAGGGCACGGCGGGCTCGCCCGCGGTCGCGGGGCGGCCGGGCCGCTCGTCGCGAGAACCCGCGGCGACCCAGAAGCCGATCGTGGCGCTGCGGGCGCCGGGCACCGATTCGCTGAGGATGCGGACACCGCTCGGGAGGACGGAGCGGCGGACCGTGGATCCGCCTGCGGCCCGGACTGACGTCTCCGGCTGGTCGAGGGGCAGTGCGACTCCGTGATTCATCGTGCCCACCCTAGGCCACCGCGACGGCGGCCCGAGCCGGGCTGTCGCGCCGTGGCGGGAGAGGTGCAGGGGGCGTCGCGGACGGGCGCGGTCAGCGGCGCGCGCGCTCCAGCGCGGCCAGGTGTCCGGGGTCGAGCTCGAGCGAGACCGCGCGCACCAGCGCGTCCACGTCGGCGGGTGAGCGCGGGGCGACCGTCGCGGCGGTCAGCCGCGGCCGGCCGAGCAGCCAGGCCAGGGCGACGGCGGCGGGAGCGGCCGAGAGCTCGGCACCGATCGCGTCGAGGACGGCGAGGACCCGGCGTCCGCGGCGCCCGAGGTGGGCGGCGGCGAGTGCGCCGTCGGGCAGGCGGCCGAGCTCGCGGCGGGTGCGCTCGGCGCCGCGGAGGAACCCGTGGGCGAGGGGGACGGTCGCGAGCAGGGCGAGTCCCTGGCCGGCGGCGACGAGGCCGAGATCGCCCTCCGAGCCGGGCCGCTCGAGCAGGTTCCAGCGGACCTCCGCGCCGGCGAGGCGGGGCAGCCCGTGGGCGGCCAGGACGCGCGCCTCGAACAGCTCCTCCGGGGAGAACCCGGAGGCGACCATCGACCGCACCAGCCCGCGCGCCAGCAGCACGTCGACAGCGCTGAGGAGCTCGTCGAGGCGCCCGGCCCCGTCGGGGCGGACCGCCAGCACGTCGAGGCGATCGGTGCGGAGGCGGCGCAGCGCCCCCTCGACACGGTCCACCAGCGCACGTGGCGTCGCGGGGGCGCCGACCGGAGCGGCGAAGCGGCCGATCAGGAGGAAGCGGTCCCGGTCGCGGTGTCCGGCGGGCCAGCCGCCGACGCCCTCCGCGAGGCTCGAGTCGGTGACGACGACGCCGTTGCCGCCCCACGCCGCGTAGCGCTCGAGCAGCGCGGCACCGTCGTCGCGGCCGAGCGCCGCCGCGTCGAGCACGAAGGGGAAGAGATCGTGGCCGGAGTCGCCCATCGGCCGGCGGTGCGAGGGTGCGACGGCGGTCGGCTCGACGGGGCCGGTCTCGGCGAGGACGCCGCTCGAGGAGGCTGCGCGGGAGGCCGCGGGCGGGAGCGGGACGGCACTGTGACGGGGAGCCCGCACGACGGCGCCGGTCCTGTCCCTGGGCACGCCACCACTCTCCCTGCGGCGGCTCGGGTCCCGCCAGGGGAGAGAGTATCCGAGCGCCGGAGCCGCCACTCCGCCGGGTCGCGCACGGTTCACCAGATCGTTACACGGGCGCCGCCGGCGGGGTCGACTCGCGCCGGGCAGCGGTGCGGCGGGCCCCTCCGTGTCGGCCGTCCGGGCTAGATTCGCGACCATGGACTCCGCCACCCCGACCCCCTCCGAGACCGCCGCCCCGACCTCCGACTCCCCCGAGCGGGAGACGTCCGCGCCCTGGTGGACGAGCGCCGTCGTCTACCAGATCTACCCGCGCTCGTTCGCGGACTCGAACGGCGACGGCATCGGCGACCTGGGCGGCATCCGCTCGAAGCTCGACCACCTCGCCGACCTGGGGGTCGACGTGATCTGGCTCTCGCCGGTCTACCCGTCGCCGCAGCACGACAACGGCTACGACATCTCGGACTACGAGGACATCGACCCGCGGTTCGGGACGCTGGAGGAGTTCGACCTGCTCCTCGCGGAGGCCCACGAGCGCGGCATCCGCATCGTGATGGACCTCGTGGTCAACCACACGAGCGACGAGCACGCCTGGTTCGTCGAGTCCCGCTCCTCGCAGGAGGACCCGAAGCGCGACTGGTACTGGTGGCGCCGCGGGCGCCGCTCGGCCGAGCCCGGCCGCGAGCTCGAGGCGGCCGCCGGCGCCGGCCTCGACGTCGCCGAGCCGAACGGCTGGCGCTCCTACTTCTCCGGCCCGGCCTGGACGCTCGACCCGGCGACGGACGAGTACTTCCTCCACCTCTTCGCGGTGCAGCAGCCGGACCTCAACTGGGAGAACCCCGAGGTGCGGAACGCGGTGCACGCGATGATGAACCGCTGGCTCGACCGCGGAGTGGACGGCTTCCGGATGGACGTGATCAACCTCGTCTCGAAGGACGTCGGAGCCGTCGACGGCGAGCAGGGCGGCGCGGGCATCGTCGGAGGGGTGGGTCCGCGGCTCCACGAGTACCTCCGCGAGATGCACGAGGCCGTGTTCGCGCACCGCGAGGGCTCCTTCCTCACCGTCGGCGAGATGCCCGGGGTCACCCTCGAGGAGGCGGTGCTCGTGACGGATCCCGAGCGGCGTGAGCTCGACATGGTCTTCCAGTTCGAGCACGTCGGCATCGACCACGGAGTCGACAAGTTCCACCCGGTGCCGCTGGACCTGGTCGCCTTGAAGGCCAACCTCGCGCGCTGGCAGGACGGCCTGGCCGAGCGCGGCTGGAACAGCCTGTACCTCGGCAACCACGACCAGCCGCGTCTCGTCTCGCGCTTCGGGGACGACGGCGCGCACCGCTACGAGTCCGCGACCCTCTGGGCGACGCTCCTCCACCTCCAGCGCGGCACGCCGTACATCTACCAGGGCGACGAGATCGGGATGACGAACGTCCCGTTCGCCGGCATCGAGGACTTCCGCGACGTCGAGTCCCTGAACTACTGGGCCGAGGCCGTCGGCGAGCGCGGCGAGGACCCGGCGACCGTGCTCGCCGGGCTGCGCGCGCAGAGCCGCGACAACGCCCGCACGCCGGTGCAGTGGGACGACAGCCTCCAGGCCGGCTTCACGACCGGCGAGCCGTGGATCGCGGTCAACCCGAACGCCGCCGAGGTGAACGTCGCCGCCGATCGGGCCGCCGAGCGGTCGGTCTTCGAGTACTACCGGGCGCTGATCGCGCTGCGGCACGCCGACGAGACGGTGCAGCTCGGCCGCTTCGCGCTGCTGGAGCCCGAGCACCCCGCGCTCTTCGCCTTCACGCGCACCGGACCGGGCGAGCTGCTCGTCGTCGGGAACGTGTCCGGCGAGCCGATCGACGTGCCGCTGCTCGAGGAGTGGGCGGCTGCCGAGACGGTCCTCGGCAACGTCGCCGGTGCGACCGGGTCGACGCTCGGCCCGTGGGAGGCGCGCATCCTGCGCCGCTGAACCTCGCCGCGCCCCGCTCCGAGCCCGGCGCGGGGCGCGGCGCCCGACGGCGGTGGACCAGCGGGCGAGGGCCTCAGGCGGAGACGCGGTCCAGCTGGGCGATGTCGCTGCGGGTCAGCGGGAGCGCGGCCGCCGCGAACAGCGACTCGAGCTCCGCGGCGTTCCGCGCCCGGACGATCGCCGCCGAGACCTCCTGGTGCGAGAGCACCCAGGCGAGCGCGACCACGCCGGGCTCCGTGCCGTGGGCCCCGGCGATCTCGTCGAGGGCCGCGAGCACGCGGGAGCCGTGGCGGCCGACGTAGTCCAGGCCCGCCTCGAACAGGGCCGACTCCGGCTCGTCCGTGCGGCTGCGCAGGGCGCCGGTGAGGTAGCCGCTCGCCAGGGGCAGCCGCGCGAGGGTGCCGAGCTCGAGCCGCACCACCTCGGGGGCGACGTCGGTCTCGTAGGTCCGGCGCTCCATCAGGCTGTACTCCGACACGACGGCCGAGAGCGACGGCAGCGCGAACGCGGTCGCCGTCTCGTGCAGCGCCGTGATCGCGGCTCCGCTGAAGTGCGCGGCGCCCAGGGCGCCGACCGAGCCGTCCGCCAGGAACGGCGCGACCGCCGCCAGGCTGTCGGCGATGGGGATCCCGGGGTCCTCGCTGTCGAACGAGAGCAGGTCGATCCGGGTGCCGAGCCGCTCGAGGCTCCCCTCGATCGCGATGCGGACGTCCTCCGGGGCGAGGCCCGGCGCGTCCGGGTGCCTGCCGACCTTCGTCGCGACCAGCATCCGCTCGCGCAGCCCGCTCTGCTCGAGCCAGCGGCCGATCATGTACTCGCTCCGACCGGTCGCGTAGTGGTCCGCGGTCGAGATCAGGGTGCCGCCGAGACGGCCGAACGCGTCGAGCACCTCGGTGGTGTCGTCGATCCCGGCGGCCCAGCCGAAGACGGAGCCGTCGAGGGCGAGCGGATGCACGGGGAGGCCGGTCCGACCCAGGGTGCGTGAGAGGAGGGGCGTCTCCGGCTCGGTGGCCAGGGGCGTCGGGTCGGTCACGGAGTCCTCCGGTCGGGGCGGTGCGGCGCGGTCCCGCCACCGTACCCCATGCCCCCGCCGACGACGGACGCCCGCCCCACCGGAGTGGGACGGGCGTCACGGTCGTGCAGGAGGGATCAGCTCTCGGCGGGAGCCTCTGCCTCGGCCTCCTCGGCCACGACGGGCGCGAGGGACAGCTTGCCGCGGTCGTCGATCTTGGTGATCTGGACGAGCAGCTTCTGACCGACTCCGAGGACGTCCTCGACGTTCTCGACGCGCTTGCCGCCGGCGAGCTTGCGGACCTCGCTGATGTGCAGCAGTCCGTCCTTGCCGGGGAGGAGCGAGACGAACGCGCCGAACGTCGCGAGCTTGACGACGGTTCCGAGGAACTGCTCGCCGACCTCGGGGTTGGTCGGGTTCGCGATGGCGTTGACCTGCGCACGCGCGGCCTCGGCCGACGGGCCGTCGACGGCTCCGATGTAGACGGTGCCGTCCTCCTCGATGGAGATGTCGGCGCCGGTCTCGTCCTGGATCGCGTTGATCGTCTTGCCCTTGGGGCCGATCAGCTCGCCGATCTTGTCGACGGGGATCTGCACCGAGATCACGCGGGGCGCGGTCGGGGCCATCTCGTCGGGCTGGTCGATGGCCGCCGTGAGCACCGCGAGGATCGTGGTGCGGGCGTCCTTGGCTTGCTTGAGCGCGGCGTCGAGCACCGACGACGGGATGCCGTCGAGCTTCGTGTCGAGCTGGATGGCCGTGACGAACTCGGCGGTTCCGGCGACCTTGAAGTCCATGTCGCCGAGCGCGTCCTCGGCGCCCAGGATGTCGGTCAGCGCCGCGTAGCGGGTCTGGCCGTCGACGACGTCGGACACGAGGCCCATCGCGATGCCCGCGACCGGGGCGCGCAGCGGCACTCCGGCGTTGAGGAGCGACAGGGTCGACGCGCAGACCGAGCCCATCGAGGTCGAGCCGTTGGAGCTCAGCGCCTCGGAGACCTGGCGGATCGCGTAGGGGAACTCCTCGCGGCTCGGCAGCACCGGCACGAGGGCGCGCTCGGCGAGGAAGCCGTGCCCGATCTCGCGACGCTTCGGCGATCCGACGCGGCCGGTCTCACCAGTCGAGTAGGGCGGGAAGTTGTAGTGGTGCAGGTACCGCTTCTTGGTGACGGGCGACAGCGAGTCGATCTGCTGCTCCATCTTGAGCATGTTCAGCGTGGTGACGCCCAGGATCTGGGTCTCGCCGCGCTGGAAGATGGCCGAGCCGTGGACGCGCGGGATGACCTGCACCTCGGCGTCGAGCGGGCGGATGTCGGCCAGGCCGCGTCCGTCGATGCGCACGCCGTCGCGGAGGATGCGGCCGCGGACGACCACCTTCGTGACGGACTTGTACGCCGCTCCGACCTGGTTGTAGGCCTCGGCCGAGAGCTGGCCCGAGGCGATGCGCTCGGCGATCTGCTCCTTGACGCGCGCCTTGAGGGCGTCGTCGGCGTCCTGCCGCTCGACCTTGTCGGCGATCTGGTACACGCGGACGAGCTCGTCGTAGCTGAGCTCGGCGACGTTGTCATAGGTCTCCTGCGCGTAGGGCAGGAACACCGGGTAGTCCTTGACCGGCTTCGCGGTCTCGGCGGCGAGCTTCGCCTGCGCCTCGACGAGTGCGCGGAGGAAGGGCTTGGCGGCCTCGAGGCCCTCGGCGACGACGTCCTCGCTGGGCTTGGTCGCACCCGCCTTGATGAGGTTCCAGGAGGACTCCGTGGCCTCGGCCTCGACCATCATGATGGCGACGTCCGAGGAGCCGTCCTCGTTGGTGACGACGCGGCCCGCGACGGTGAGGTCGAAGACGGCGTTCTCCAGCTGGGAGGCCTTGGGGAAGGCGACCCACTGGTCGTTGCCGGAGCCGTCGGACATGAGCGCCAGGCGGACGCCGGCGACCGGGCCGGAGAACGGCAGGCCGGAGATCTGCGTGGACGCGCTCGCGGCGTTGATCGCGAGGGCGTCGTAGAACTCGTCCGGCGCGATGCTGAGGACCGTGATGACGATCTGGACCTCGTTGCGCAGGCCCTCGACGAACGAGGGGCGCAGCGGCCGGTCGATCAGACGGCAGACCAGGATCGCCTCGGTGGAGGGGCGGCCCTCGCGGCGGAAGAACGAGCCGGGGATCTTGCCGGCGGCGTAGGAGCGCTCCTCGACGTCGACGGTCAGCGGGAAGAAGTCGAAGTTGTCCTTCGGGTTCTTCGATGCCGACGTGGCCGAGAGGAGCATGGTGTCCTCGTCGAGGTAGGCGGCGACGGCGCCCTGAGCCTGCTGCGCGAGGCGGCCGGTCTCGAAGCGGACGGTGCGGGTGCCGTACGAGCCGTTGTCGAGAACGGCTTCGGCGAATGTGATTTCAGGACCTTCCAAGAGGTCTGTCTCCTTAACGTCTGCAGCGGCGCCCCTTCTGGGCGCCGGCGTTCGTCGGAGCAGCGGTCCGGTCAGGAATCGAGACGATCCCACGGCAGGGCTTCGCGCCGCGCCGTCGTGTGGAGGGCGTTCGTGCTGGCCACCAGTAGAAGAGCTCCGGGCTGTCGCGACCTGTGCCGCGAGCGGGACGTGCCGCCTGCGACTCGTGCCGCGGCGGCCCGTGCTCTGTCGCACGCTGCCGCCGTCCGGGACTCCACCACCGAGGACCAGCTTCCTGCCGGCCTGCTCCGTGGCTCGAATCCTGGGTCGACCGGCGGTCGCTTTCGGATTCGGAACCGGTTCATGCTATCAGCCGCGGTGCGGTTCCTCCATGGACCGCGCCGACCCGGCAGGCCCTCCGCCCGTCAGCCCCGCGTCTCGTGCATCAGCAGCTCGACGCGCAGCCCGCCCCTCACCGTCACGATGCGGGCCGGCACGCGGGGCGACCTCCCCGCCTCCGAGAGCCGGGCGAGGGCGGCCTCGACCACGTTCTCGAGACCGCGCGGCACCTGGCCGACGAGCCCCGAGGGGCGCTGGGCCGCGAACAGGCGGACCGGCATCGGAGCGTCGACGCGCTCCTCCTCCGCGGTGCGGCGCGGGATCACGGCCGTGACCTCGTCCTCGCCGAGGGCGAGCACCCGCGCGATCTCGTCCTGGTGCGGCCGGGAGTCGGCGAGGCGGAGGAGGGTGTCACCGCGCCGCGACTTCGGGCGCAGCTCGTAGTCGTAGTCGTCGAGCTTGCCCGAGCCGCGGTCGTCGGAGGGGAGGGGGTTCGCGTCGCCGCGTCCGAACGGGAAGAGCTTCATGCCCCCATTGTCCAGCGCGCGGCCCCTCCCCCGCTCGCGTCAGGCGGTGCGCCGCATCCGGGCGATCGCCGCGAGCACCAGGACGAGCACGACGGCGACGAAGCCGAGCAGGACCGGGACGGCCGGCAGGAGGGCGAGCGCGGCACCGATCGCCAGGACCGGGACCGCGAGGCCGAGGTAGGCGGCGAGGAACACGGCCGCGAGCACCTCGCCGCGGGTCTCGTCGGTGGCGAGCGAGCCGGCGACTCCGAGCGCCAGGCGGAAGAGCAGGCCCACGCCCGCTCCCGCGAGCACCCCGCCGACGATGAAGGCGGACACCGAGACGATCACGGCGCCGGTCGCGACCAGCAGCAGCCCGGCCGTCAGCGCCACGGCCGCGAGGCGGAGCGCCGTCCGCGAGGACAGCCGGATCGAGACCAGCTGCGCGACGGCTCCGGCGGCGAAGACCCCGAAGGAGACCGCGCCCGCCTCGAGGTGGGAGGTCTCGCCGAAGCGCGCGGCGAGGAAGGTCGGCGCCAGCGAGGTGAAGAGGCCGAGCACGGCGAACCCGGCGAACGCGCCGACCGCGGCCGAGAGGAAGACGCCGCCGGAGGCGGCCGGCACGGCCAGGCGCTGCGGACGGTAGGCCGGGAGGACCTCGCGCCGCTCGACCGTCTCGGGGACGAGCGCGACGCCGATCCCGAGGACGACCAGGAGGACGAGGAACACGGCGTACGGGACGACCAGGGGCTCGCGCACCGTCACGGCGAACACCCCGCCGACGAGCGGGCCGAGCGCCAGCCCGCCCATGTTGACGAGGGCGGAGACGGCGCGGGAGGTGCCGTGGCCCTCCTCCGGGCGGGCGACGGCGCGCAGCTCCGAGAGGTGGGCGGTGGCCGTCGCGGTGAGCGCGCCGACGCCGAGCCCGGTCAGCAGGCGGGCGAGGATCAGCCCGGGCACGTCCGGCCAGAGCAGGAACACGGCGGCCGCCAGGACCTCGACGAGGATCGACGCGAGCAGGATCCGGCGGCGGCCGAGCCGGTCGCTGACGTGCCCGGCGAGGAAGAGGCTCGCCACGACTCCGACCGCGTACGCGGCGAAGACCACGGTGACGACGAAGGCCGGGAACCCGTCGCGCTGCTGGTAGATCGCGTAGAGCGGTGTCGGCACGGTCGAGAACGCCATCACCGTGAGGAAGGCGACGGCGATCACCCAGAAGCCGTGGCGGTGCGGGAGCTCGCGGCGGTGGACGGACGGGAGGGAGCGCTCGGTGGTGGTCACGGTGTCCACAGTGCTCCGCCCCATCATCCGTGTCCAACGGAGGATCACGGATGGATTGATCGTCCCTGTTGGATAATGGGCGCATGGACGACCGCCAGCTCGCCGCCTTCGTCGCCGTCGCCGAGGAGCTCAGCTTCACCCGGGCGGCCGCGCGCCTGTTCGTCGTGCAGTCGACCCTCTCGGCGAGCATCCGCTCGCTCGAGCAGGAGCTCGGCTCGCCGCTGTTCGCCCGCTCGACCCGGCGGGTGGCGCTCACCGCGGTCGGCGAGGCGCTCCTGCCCTCGGCCCGATCGGCGATCGACAGCCTCGACCGGATGCGCTCGCTCGCGGCCGACGACGCGGCGGGGCTCCGCGGGCGGGTGCGGGTGGGCACCTTCTCCGCCCTCGACCTCGTCGACCTGCCCGGCGCGCTCGGCGTCTTCCGCACCCGGCACCCGCTGGTGGACCTGCTCCTGCGCACCTCGACCACCGGCTCCACCGGTCTCGCCGAGGACCTGCGCCGCGGCCTGCTCGACGCCGCTCTGCTGGCACTGCCCGCGGCGCAGCTGCGGGGCCTGGCGGTGACGCGGCTGGTGCGCAGCGACTACGTCCTGCTGGTGGAGAGCGCGCATCCGCTCGCCGCGGCGGGACCGCCCTCCCCGCAGGACCTCGACGGGCTCACCTTCGTGGACACGCCCGCCGGCTTCGGCAACAGGGTCGCCGTCGACCTCGCCTTCCGCGAGGCCGGGGCGTCGCGCCGGGTGGCCACCGAGGTCGCCGATCTGCCGGGGATCCCCCGCTTCGTGCAGGCGGGGCTGGGGCCGGCGATCGTGCCGCGCGCGGGCGTCGAGCCGCTGGAGGGCGTCACGGCCCTCGCGCTCGACTGGCCGGGGCTGGTCTGGGAGCTCTCGGTCTGCACGGCGCCGCGCCCCTCCGCCGCGGTCCAGGCGCTCACGGCCGTGCTGGCGGAGCGGTCGGCCTAGGCCTCAGCCCTCGCGCAGGGGGCCGCGGACGATCGAGTCGCCGGAGTGCTCCGGGTCGTCGTCGAACGGCTCCTGGGAGACGTCCACGAGCGAGTACTCGGCGAGGTCGACGTCGTCGGGGACGGCGAAGACGCCGTCGGTCCCGTCGAGCACGCCGAGGCCCACCAGCCCGGAGGCGTCGGCGGCGAGGAGCCAGACCTCCCGGTACGAGTCGTCCGCGCTCTGCGCATCGAGGTGCACGTGCAGGCGGCGGGCGCCGTCGACGTCCTCCAGTTCCGCGGTTCCGCTCGCTCCCTGCCAGTCGGGGAGAGCGGCGAGATCAGCGCGCGCCACGACGGCGGCGGTGTCGTCGCTCCGCGAGGCCTGCCACCAGGCTCCGCCCGCAACCCCGATGACGAGCGCGCCGAGAGCGGCCAGCACGGCGCTCAGAGCGCGGGGCCGGCGGCGGCGCGCGGGACGGTGCCGTCCCCGGGGAAGGGCGAGCGGAGGCGGCACGGCAGCGGCCGACGACGGCAGGGCGCCGGGCCCGAGGTCGTCGAGGGCGAGCTCCTCGCGGATGCGGTCCCAGACGATCGCGGGCGGCGCCTCCAGCTCGACAGCACGGCTCGCACGGCCCAGGCCCGCGGCGTGGCCGAGCTCGACCAGCTGCCGGGCGCAGTCGGGGCAGTCGCGCAGGTGGGCCTGCTCGGCGTCGCTCGAGTGCTCGCCGAGGGCGAGCAGGGCGAGCTCGTCGGGATCGAGGTGGGTCATGTGCTGCTCACCTCCAGGCGGGAGCGGAGCCGGTCGAGGCTGCGGCGGATGTGGCTCTTGACGGTACCGAGCGGCAGGCCGGTGCGCTCGGCGATCTCGGTGTGGGTGAGGTCCTCGTAGAAGGCGAGGCCGATCACCCGCCGGGGGACGGGATCCAGGCGGGCCAGCTCGTCGGCGATCAGGATCCGCGCCTCGAGGTCGACGGGGGACTCCCCCTCCTCGACCGGCGTGACGGCGACGAGGGCCTCGGTGAGCCTCCGCTCGCGCGCCCGCGCCTCGTGCGCGTCCGCGATCCTCCTCCGGGAGATCCCCACCAGCCAGGCTCCGAGAGCCGCCCGTCCGGGGTCGAAGCCCGAGCGCGAGGTCCAGGCCGAGACGAAGACGCGCTGCACCACGTCCTCCGCGTCGCCGCGGTCGCCCAGCGAGCGCAGCGCCAGCGTGAAGACCAGAGGCGACCAGCGCGAGTACGCCTCGGCGAGCGCCGCCTCCTCCCCTGCGGCGAAGCGGCGGCCGAGCCGGGCCACGAGAGCGCTGTCGGCCTCGGCGCCGTCGGCGGGCTCGATGGTCTCGATCAGGGGGTCCCTCCAGGGCTGCGGGGAGCGCTGCCGCCCGGGGGCGTGCGGCGCTGCGAGGCTCATCGTACGTCGCTGAGGCTCGGGCGGGCGGATCAGCCGGCCGGGACGGCCGTGACCACCACGTTGCTGAGGTAGTGGCGGGTGTCGTAGTCGAAGTCGCCGCCGCAGGTGATCAGCACCAGCCGCGGCGGTCCGTCGGCGGCGAACACGGCCGAGAGGTCGACCGTGGTCTTCTCCGTGGTCTCCACCGTCGAGACGGTGTACGCGCGCTCCGCGCCGTCCGCGCCGGTGAGGGTCACGGTCTGGCCCGGGACCGCCTTCTTCAGCTCGACGAACGGCCCGAGGCCGTAGGCGAGGGAGTCGACGTGCGCGGCGATCACGACCGTGCCCTCCGGCTCGTCGAGGCCGGCGCCGAAGCGGTACCAGCCGGCGACCTGCGTGTCGGGCACGAGCTCCATCGTGCCGTCGTCCGCGACTCCGACCGGCTCGACGGCCATGTCGACGGGGAGCCCGTCGACGACGAGCCGCTCGGGAGCGAGCGCGGTGAGGGCGGGGGTCGCGCCGAGCCGGGCGTCCGCCACCGGGACGGACGGCACCGCTTCCGGCAGGGCCGCCGCGGGCGAGGAGGGGACCGTGGTCGGCACCGGCTGCTGGGGCGCCGAGGAGACGGCGGCGGGAGCGGGCTCCACCCGGGACTCCTGCGCCGCGCATCCGGCGAGACCGGCACCGGCCACGATCAGCCCGACCACGGCGAGGACGCGCAGAGGGAAGGGGCTCCGGCTCATGGCGTCCTCCTGGGTCGTGGTCGGGGGTGCCGGGACGGCCGCGCTCCAGCACGGCCGACCCGGCGGTCGGATCCTCGGGTCAGCGACGCGAGGCGGCGGTGCGGCGGCCGATCAGCACGGCGCCGGCAGCGGCGAGGGCGGCGAGCAGTGCTCCGCCCCACCAGCCCGCGGCGGCGTCGGGGCGGTTGTCCGCCGCGAGGCCGGCCTCACCGGCGGGGACGCCCGACGGCGAGGAGTGCAGTCCGTCGATGGTCTGCGTCGCGAGGGCGAGGTTGCCCTTCTCCAGGCTGCCCCAGGCGTAGACGATCGTGTTCACGCCCTCCTGGACCTGCACGTCGGCCGGGCCGATGACCGGCGCGGTGGTCCCGGTCGCGGCGACCACGGTCGAGATCGTGGCCGGGGCGAGGTTCAGCACGCCCTCGTTCGGGTTCGTCACGTTCGTCAGGACCGGCGACCCTCCGGCGAGGATGTCCACGGCCGGAGCGGCGGCGATGTGGCGGACCGTGAGCCGGCCCTCGCCCGCGGCGGTCTTCGAGATGTCGTTGGTGAAGAGGGTCGCGGTGGGGGTGTTGTCCGGCTTGAGGTGCGCCGCGACGGTGTAGCTCTTCCCCGCCTCGAGGCTGATGTCGATCGGGCCGATCACGGGGGCGCTGGCGTCCGCGGCGGTGGAGGCCGTGATGGCGACCTTGTAGGTGCCGGTGGGGAGGTCGAGCGGGCCGGCGAGCGAGCCGGGGGTGAAGTCGTCGAGCGTCAGCTTGCCGTCGACGTAGACGTCGACCGGGGTGTCGGGGACGGCGTGCAGGACCGAGAGGTCGGCCGAGTCGGCGTCGGCGGCGGCGGCGGGCGTGGCTGCGATGCCGACGACGGCCAGGGTTCCGATGCAGGCACCGGCGAGCAGGCTGCGGGAGAAGCGGGAGGTGGTCACGGTGTTCCTCTTTCACGATGGGACCCGCGAGGGGTCGGGGGGTGGTCGAGAAGGGCCTTCACCACTACTTCCGGCCGAGGCGCCTCCTCGGATGCACCCGGTCTGAGATTCTTCGAAAGAATTTCTGCCGGACACTTCGCGAGCCCCTCGCAGCGCTGGCCCGAGCGCCCGCGCCGGGCTAGCCTCCGACCAGGAGGTGCGGAGGATGGGCAGGCGCGGCGTGGTCCTCCTCCTCGCCGCCGCGGCGCTCACCACGGCGGCGGTCGCGGGCGTGCAGGGCTCCCTCGCCCCCCGGGCGCCGGTCGCCGACCAGGCCGCCGCCGCCTCCGACGCCCCCGCCCAGTGCGACGACGCCCGGGAGCTGCTGGCCGCCTCGTCCGCCTTCGAGGGCGGAGCGGGCGTGCCGGCCGGCCACCTCGTGGCCTGCCTCGACGAGGACCACCGGCGCCTCACGATCCACAACCGCACCCCCGTCGTCTGGAGTCTCGGCGACTCCTCGGTGCGGGGCGTGACGAGCGGGACGGACGGAGTGACGGGTCTGCTGAGCCTGCACGCGTCGCAGTCCTCCTCCGGGCTGCTCCTCGCACCCGGATCGGCGGCCTCGGTCTCGGCCGGCGACGGGAGGATCCGACCGCGGCCCGACGAGCCCTCGACCCGGCTGCAGCTCGCGCTCACCGCGGTGGTCGCGGCTCAGGATCAGGCGATCGGCCCCTCCGCCGGTCCCGACAGCATCATCCGCGGCGCCGCGCTCACCTGTGCGGTCGTGGTCGCGGAGTCGGACACCGGCTGGCGGGTGACCTCGCCGCGGGCTCTCGCCGCGGCGGCCGAGGACCCGGTGTGCGCGCGCGACTGGGCCCGCGCCCAGCGCAGCGCGGCGGCGTGGCGGATCGCCCTGCCCGGGCTCGTCGACGCCGTGGAGGCTCCCGGCCGCCCCGAGGAGGACACGGCGCTCCAGCGGGCCGCGGCCGACTGGTTCTCGGCCTCGAGCGGCTACTCGTGGGGCGGAATCGACCGCCCCGCTCCCCTGCCCTGACCGGCGCCGCGCGCCTCGTCCGCCCGGGAACGCGGAACGGGCCGCCCTCCGCGAGGAGGACGGCCCGTTCGGCAAGAAGTTCGCGGTGTCATCGAGACCGCGCCCTGCTCCAGGAGGAGCTAGCGGCGCAGACCGAGACGCTCGATCAGCGAGCGGTAGCGGTTGATGTCCACATCCGACAGGTAGCCGAGGAGTCGACGACGCTGACCCACGAGCAACAGCAGACCACGACGCGAGTGGTGGTCGTGCTTGTGCTCCTTGAGGTGCTCGGTGAGGTCCTTGATCCGCTTGGTCAGGACGGCCACCTGCACCTCGGGGGATCCGGTGTCACCGGGGTGGGTCGCGTACTCTTCGATGATCGCCTTCTTGACATCTGCTTCGAGTGCCATATATGGGATCCCCTCTCTCTCGTTGCGCGGTGCCCGGCGCCTGATGCGTGGGCTCTCTTGATCCGCGGCCGTCGAACGGCAACCGGACGACTCTACCAGAGGGAGGGCGGCATCAGGAGCCGGTGGCCCGGTTCCAGAGCACGACGAGCCACGGCGAGACCAGCAGCTGCCAGTAGACGAGCACGAGGACGTTGAGGACCACGCCGATCCAGCCGGCGATCGGCGGGCGCTTCTCGCGACGCCGGGCGCGGAGGGTGGAGACGGCGAGCAGGATCCCGGCGAGCAGGACCGCGTGCACGAGCGCGGTGTAGAGCACGCCGACCAGCAGGTCGCTGACGGCCTGGTCGCCCGGGTAGGCGCCGAGCGAGATGAGGGCGTACCAGACGAAGAACGACAGCGGGACGGCGAGGACGGCCAGGAGGACCGAGACGATCCCGGCTCCGTAGCGGCGGAGGAATCCGCGGGCTCCCGAGGCCGTGGCACCGGTCCGAGCGGCTCCGGCGCGGACGCCGCCGGTGGAGCTGCGCCGACCGCCCGTGGCGGCCGCCGCGCGACGCGCGCCCGCCTCGGCGGCGGTGCGGATCGAGCGTCGCGAGGGGGCGGCTCCGGCTGCTCGCGGGGCAGGAGGACCCTGACGCCCGGGCGCGCCGTCGGATGACGTGCTCATGCCTCTCACCCTAGGGGATGACCCCTGAGCCCCCGGATCGGCGCGACGCGGCCCGCCGGGGCGGCGGAGTCAGCAGAATGGAGCGAGTGAGCCAGACCCCCCGCGCCCCCCGGCGCAGCCACGTCCTCGACGTCTCCCCCCTCCGCGAGTCCCCGGCCTTCGCCCGGCTCTGGGCCGGCAACGTGATCTCGGGCATCGGCGGCCAGATGACGATCGTCGCGGTCGGCCTGCACATCTACGAGCTCACCGGATCGACCCTCGCGGTCGCGCTGGTCGGCGTGGTGGCGCTGGTCCCGACCGTGATCGCCGGCCTCTACGGCGGGATGCTCGCCGACGCGTTCGACCGCCGCCTGGTGCTCCTGCTCGCCGCGGTCGTGGCCTGGGGCTCGACCGCGGGGATCGCGGCCCTCGCCTGGCTCGGCGCCGAGACCCCGCTCTCCCTCTACGCGCTCACCGCCGTGAACGCGGTGGCGACGACGGTGATCGTGACCACCCGGATGACGCTGGCTCCGCGGCTGCTCCGCACCGAGCTGGTCCCCGCCGCCGCCGCGCTGGGCGGCATCGCGAGCGGAGTCGAGGTGACCGTGGGGCCCGCCCTCGCCGGCGTGCTGGTCGCCTCCTCCGGTTTCGCGATCACGTACACGATCGACGTCGTGCTGTTCCTCGCCGCGTTCCTCGGCATCGCGGGGCTGCCGGCGCTCGTGCCCGAGGGCGAGCGGCAGCGGCCGGGGCTGGAGTCCCTCCGCTACGGCCTGGGCTTCCTGAAGGGCGCCCCGAACATCCGGATGTCCTTCCTGGTCGACATCGTGGCCATGACCTTCGGACAGCCGCGCGTGGTCTTCCCGGCGGCCGCCGCCGTGCTGCTCGGCGGAGGCGCGGTGACGGTGGGCGCCCTCACGGCCGCGTTCGCGATCGGGGCGCTGATCAGCGGCGTCTTCTCCGGCCGGCTCACCGGGGTCCGCCGACAGGGCCTCGCGATCGGCCGCTCGATCCAGGTGTACGGAGCGTTCGTGGTCGCGTTCGGCGCGGTCCTGCTCGGTGCCGCACTCGTGCAGCACGACGCGTCGGCGCCGAACGCGGTGCTCATCGCGCTGGCGGCGGTCGCCCTGGCCGGCGCGGGCGCCTCCGACAACGTCAGCTCGATCTTCCGGCAGACGATGCTGCAGACCGCGGTCCCGGACAACATGCGGGGTCGGCTCCAGGGCGTGTTCATCGTCGTGGTGACGGGCGGCCCGCGGGTCGGCGACCTCTACACGGGACTGCTCGCCTCGCTCGCGCTGTTCTGGCTGCCGCCGCTCGCGGGCGGGCTCGCGATCATCGCGATCCTCGCCGCGGTTCTGCGACTCCGACCGGGGTTCCGTGGGTACGACGCCCTGCACCCGACGGCCTGAGCGGAGGGGCGTCTCCCTCGAGCCGGACGGGACAGCGCGCCCGCCCGCTCGGCTCAGGCCGGCGGACGGGCGCGCCGGGGATCAGTCGCCGGAGGCCGCGTCGGCGCCGCCGCCGTCGGTCAGCCGGTCGTCCGAGACCAGTCCGCTGTCGTCGTCGCGGCCCTCGACCCGCACCGGGCGGTAGACGTGGAAGCCGTCGTCGTCGGGCTCCAGCTCCCAGACCACCTCGACCTCCTCGCCGTCGATGTCGGCCAGGCGGGTGAAGGAGCGCTGCGGGGAGCCGTCGATCATCTCGAGGCGGATGCTCTCCTGCTCCGCTCCGCTGTCGAGGATGGCGGTGTACGTCGATTCGGTGTCCATGCCTCGACGCTAGACACGCGCGGCGAGGCGTCGCCACCCCTTGCGGCGGCGCACGGTCCGCGTAGCGTCGGCACCATGACCGACACCGACATCACTCCCGCCGACTCCGACGACCGCGAGCAGATCACCGAGATGGTGAAGAGCGCCGGGATCGGGCTCCTCACCACCGTCAACGCCACCGGGCAGCTCGTCAGCCGTCCGCTCAAGGCCCAGGACATCGACTTCGACGGCGAGCTGTGGTTCTTCACGCAGGACCCGTCGCCCAAGGTCGACGACATCCGCGCGAACCCGAGCGTCAACGTCGCGTTCGAGTCGAAGAAGGGCTACCTGTCCGTGGCCGGCTCGGCGACCGTCGTGCACGACCCGGCGAAGGTGGACGAGCTGTGGTCCCCGGCCGTCGCCGGCTGGTTCCCCGACGGCAAGGACGACCCGACCGTCGCGCTGATCCGCGTCGAGGCCGAGACCGTCGAGCTGTGGGCGACCGACGAGCCCCGTCCGGTCGTGCTGTTCAAGGTCCTCAAGGCCGCCGTCACCGGCGGACAGCCCGACATCGGCGAGAACCGCACCGTCTCCTTCGAGTGATCCCTCCCCCCGGGGCGCCGCCGAGGCGCGGCGCCTCGCGGGGAAAGGCGTCAGGCGCCGCCGAAGCGCTCGGTGCGGACGCGCTCGGGCGCGTGGCCCTGCTCGACCAGGGCGGTGGCGACGGTCTCGACGAACGAGGTCGGGCCGCACACGTAGACGGTCGGCTCGAGCGGGGCCGGCAGAGCCGCCTCGGCGAGCAGCTCCGGAGTGACGCGGCCGGCCGGACGCGCCGCTCCCGCCGGCGCCACCCGGGTGAAGACGTGGTCCACCGCGACTCCGCCCGTCTCGGCCGGCCGCTCGGCGAGCGCCGCCAGCTCCTCGCGGTAGTAGGCGAAGACGGGCGAGCGGACCGAGTAGAGCAGTTGCATCCGCGCCGCGCTCCCGGACCGGGCGTGCTCGCGCGCCATCGCCATCAGCGGTACCACGCCGCTCCCGCCCGCGATCAGCTGCACCGGCTCCGCCTGCTCCGGACGCCAGACGAACCAGCCGCCGATCGGACCGCGGATCTCGAGCCGGTCGCCCGCTTCGAGGCCGTCGACCAGGTACGGGGAGACCTCCCCGTCGTCCAGCCGCTCGACCGCGAGCTCGACCCGCTCCCCGTCGGCCGGGGCGCCTATCGAGTAGGAGCGGCTCGCCTGGTAGCCGTCTGGCGCGGTGAGGCGCACGTCGAGGTGCTGCCCCGCCAGGTGGCCCGGCCACCCGGACACGCGGAGCACCAGGAGGCGCGACGTGGGCGTGAGCGGCGCGACCGACTCGGCCACCGCCTCCGTCCACATCACCAGTAGCGCTCCTCTTTCCAGGGGTCCCCGTGCATGTGGTAGCCGTTCTGCTCCCAGAAGCCGGGCTCGTCGCCGGGCATCAGGCGGAGCGTCCGCACCCACTTCGCGCTCTTCCAGAAGTAGAGGTGCGGCACCAGGAGCCGGGCGGGGCCGCCGTGCTCGGCCGCGAGGGGCTTCCCCTCGAACTCGGTGACGACCCAGGCCCTCCCGCCGCGGATCTCGGCGAGCGGGAGGTTCGTCGTGTAGCCGCCGAAGCTCTGCGCCATGACGAAGCCGGCGTCCGTCTCCAGGCCCTCCAGCAGCGTGTCGACCGAGACGCCGCGCCAGCTGGTGCCGAGCTTCGACCACCGGGTCACGCAGTGGATGTCGGTGTGCACGTCCTCGTGCGGGAGCGCGTCGAACTCCTCCCGGTTCCAGCGGCGCACGCCCGCGGGCCCGCCGTCGATGGAGAAGGCCCACTCGTGGATGTTCGGGGTGGGCCCGATCGAGAGGACGGGGAAGCCGTTCTCGAGGTGCTGGCCCGGCGGGAGGTCCGGGTCCGCCTCCCTCTTGCCGAAGAAGCCCCGCGTGATGATGCCCATGTCCGCCCTCGTCGTCCTCGGGGCCTGGCCCCGGATCGCTGGAAACCGCTCGTCGCGCTCACGCTACCGCTCGGTGCTACCGCATGCGGGCCCGCCGGGCGAGCCCGGGACCGTGTCGGACGTCGGTGCCAGGATCGGGGCATGAGACGAACCGTCGTGCCGCCGTACCTCCTCGTCCGCATCGCCCGCCTCGACGATCCGGCCTTCGCGCGGGCCGCGCGGGCCGCGAGCCGCTCGCTCGAGCAGGACGTGCCGTTCCGGCGCGTCCGGCCCGGAGAGCCCGCGCCCGACCGCGGGGCGCCGACCGCCACCGCGACGTCCTCGCCGCGCACCCGCGTGCAGTCGCTCCAGCGCACCATCGCGGACGCGCGGACCGAGGAGACCCTGCCCGGCACGGTCGTCCGCCGCGAGGGCGAGGCGGCCACGGGGGACGCGGCCGTCGACGAGGCGTACGACGGCCTCGGCGCGATGTCGGCCTTCCTGCAGGGTGCGTACGGCCGCGACTCGATCGACGACGCCTGGCTGCCGCTCGACGCGACCGTGCACTTCGGCGACGACTACGACAACGCCTTCTGGGACGGCTCGCGGATGGTCTTCGGCGACGGGGACGGCCAGGTGTTCCGCCGCTTCACCGTCTCGCAGAGCGTGATCGGCCACGAGCTCGCCCACGGCATCACCGAGTACACGGCGAACCTCGTCTACCGCGGCCAGTCCGGAGCGGTCAACGAGTCGGTCTCGGACGTGTTCGGAGCCCTGCTGGAGCAGTACGGCGCCGGCCAGAGCGCCGACGAGGCGAGCTGGCTGATCGGCGAGGGGCTCTTCACCGACGAGGTGCAGGGCACGGCCCTGCGGTCGATGATCGCCCCCGGCACCGCGTACGACGACGACGTCCTCGGCTCCGACCCGCAGCCGGGCTCGATGGCCGACTACGTCGAGACCGACGACGACAACGGCGGAGTGCACATCAACTCGGGGATTCCCAACCGCGCGTTCGCCGTGGCGGCGACGACCCTCGGCGGGAAGGCGTGGGAGCGCGCTGGGCAGGTCTGGTACGACGTGCTGACCGGGGGCGTCCTCACCGCGACGGCCGACTTCGAGGCGTTCGCGGCGCTCACCGTGCAGGCCGCCGCCGAGCGCTACGGATCCGGCTCCGAGGTCGAAGCCGCCGTGCGCACCGGCTGGACGACGGTCGGCGTGACGCTGTCCGCCTGAGCCGGTCCGCTCGAGGGCGGAGGCGGGTAGCATCGCGCGCATGGACGTCATCGTGTCGCGCAGCGGCGGAGTCGCCGGCCTCCGCCGGGTGTGGCGGGTCGACGTCGAGCGGCAGCCCGACGAGCGCGCCTGGCGCGACCTGCTCGGCTCGCTCCCCTGGGACGCCGCCGACGGCGAGTCCCCCGGCCGGGCCGACCGCTTCGTCTACGAGATCCGCGTGCAGACGCACCACGTCCGCCTCGGCGAGACCGAGCTCGACGGAGCCTGGCGCGAGCTGGTCGACCGCGTGAAGAAGGCGCAGCCCCGTTAGGAGCTGCGCCTTCTTCACGTGCTCGGAGCTACTTGGTGCCGAGCAGGTCGATCACGAAGATCAGGGTCTTGCCGGAGAGCGGGTGCCCTCCACCGGCCGGGCCGTACGCCAGCGCGGGCGGGCAGATCAGCTTGCGGCGGCCGCCGACCTTCATCCCCGGGATGCCCTGCTGCCAGGCGCGGATGAGGTTGTTGAGGGGGAAGTTGATCGACTGGTCGCGGCTCCAGGAGGAGTCGAACTCCTCGCCGCTGTCGTACTCGACGCCGAGGTAGTGGACCTCGACGGTCGAGCCGGGCTGCGCCTCGGCGCCGTCGCCGACGACGATGTCCTCGACGACGAGGGTGTCTGGGGCCGGGCCCTCAGGGGCGTCGACCTCGGGCTTGGTCAGGTTCTCGCTGCTCATGCCTCGATCCTACGGCGCTCGGGAGCGGAGTCTGGGAGCGGGCTGCGAGCACTCACTCCACGAGCGTGAGGCGCTGCGTCGGCCGGGTCATCGCGACGTAGAGCGATGCGGCGCCGCGCTCGCCGGTCTGCGCGATGAGGCGAGGCCGGGCGATGATCACGGAGTCGAACTCGAGCCCCTTGGCGTCGTTCGTCGACAGCACGGCGATCGCACGGTCGAGCCCGGTCGCTCCGCGGCCCACCTCCCGGCCGAACCGCTCCTCGAGGCGCTCGGCGATCGCGGCGAGGTCGTCGTCGGGCGCGATGACCGCGAGCGTCCCCTCCGCCTCGATCGCCCGGTCCTCGACGACGGCCGCCAGCACGCGCTCGGCGAGGCTCGCGTCGCCGCGGTCGCGGATCGTCCGCACCGGCCACTCGGTGGAGCGCACGGCCTCCCCCGGCGTGATCTCCAGCCCGTTCTCGCGCGCCGTCCGCTCGGCGAAGGCGACGATCTGCGCGGGCGTGCGGTAGTTGACCGTCAGCTCCTCCAGGCGCCACGGCGCCGCCTCCACTCCCCGGCCCTGGCGGCCGAAGGTGTCGCGGAGCGCGGCGTCCCAGCTCGAGGCGGCGGAGGCGCCGGACGCCTGCGCGACGTCGCCCACGATCGTGAACGAGCGCATCGGGCAGCGGCGCAGCAGCACCCGCCACTGCATCGGCGAGAGCTCCTGCGCCTCGTCGACCACGACGTGCCCGTAGGTCCAGGTGCGGTCGGCCGCGGCCCGCTCGGCGGTGGTGCCGAGCACAGAGCGCTCGGCGAAGCCGGCCGCGAGGTCCTTGGCGTTGACGAGGCCGTCGACGCCCATGTTGCGGATGGCGGCCTCCGCGTTCTCGACGTCGCGCTTGCGCTGCTCCTTCTCGGCCTTCTTCGAGGCGTCGGCGAGGTCGTCGTAGGCGCCGAGCAGCTCCGCGGCCTCGTCGAGCAGCGGCACGTCGGAGACCGTGAACGGAGCGTCGCGGTCGCGGCGGAGGAGGGAGCGCTGCGCGGCGGTCCAGCGCGGCGTGAGCGTCGCGAACCAGTTCGGACGGGAGTAGAGGTCCTGCAGCAGCTTCTCGGGGGTCAGCGGGATCCACGCGGTGTTGAGAGCGACGCGGACGTCGTGGGCGGTCCGCACGTCCTCGCGCAGCACCGCCTCGTCGGCCTCGTCGACCGTGCTGCCGTGGCTCCGCAGCTGATCGGCGAGCTGGCGGGTGAGCTGCGAGAGCAGCGTCTTGACGAAGGAGACGCGCGCCTCGTTGTGCGGCTTGCGGGTGTCGCGCGCCCGGGTGATCGCGCGCTCCACGTCCTGCGGCTCCAGACGGAGCTTCTCGCCGTTGACGTCGAGCACCTGGGTCTCGGCCGGGACGGTCTGGCGGGAGCGGACCGCGCGCTTGAGCAGCTCCGCCATCCGCGCCGAGCCCTTCACGCGGGCGACCGCGGGCACGTCCTCCTCGACGAGGTCGAGGCCCGGGTAGAGCTGGCCGAGCGTCGAGAGGACGACGCCCGTCTCGCCGAGCGAGGGCAGCACCGCCTCGATGTAGCGGAGGAAGGACCGCGAGGGGCCGACAACGAGCACGCCGGAGGAGGCGATGCGGTCGCGGTAGGAGTAGAGGAGGTAGGCGGCCCGGTGCAGGGCGACCGCGGTCTTGCCGGTGCCCGGCCCGCCCTGCACGACGAGCACGCCGCGCAGCTCGGACCGGATGATGCGGTCCTGCTCGCTCTGGATGGTCGCGACGATGTCGTGCATCCGGCCGGTGCGCTGCGCACCGAGGGCCGCCATGAGCGCGCCCTCGCCCTGCAGCACGGTGCCCTCGCGCAGCAGCTCCTCGTCGAAGACCTCGTCCTCGAAGCGGAGGACCTCGCGGCCCCGAGTGGTGAGGTGGCGCCGGGCGCGCGTCCCCATCGGCCGGGCGGCGGTGGCCTGGTAGAACGCGGCCGACTGCGGGGCGCGCCAGTCGAGCAGCAGCGTGTCCTGCTCCTCGTCGCGCAGGCCGATCCGGCCGATGTAGCGGTGCTCGGCGTCGGCGTCCGCGAGCGTCAGCCGGCCGAAGGCGAGCCGGTCGTCGGCGCCGGTGAGCGAGCGGATGCGGTCCTCGTAGAGCCGCGCATAGGCGTCGCGCTCGGAGCGGCTCTGGTGGTTGCCGCCGACGCTCTCGATGCGGACCGTGTCCAGAGCCTCGCGGGCCTGGGCGATCAGCTCGTCGAGGCGGGCGTAGAGCGCCGCCACGTAGTCGCGCTCCCGAGAGAGCTCGGTGGCCTGCACAGTGCTGCCGTCCGTCATCGTCCGCCTTCCGAGGGTCCGCCGCCGCGGGCCGGGAGGCGCGGGATGCGCTCCGGGGGCCGCGGGAAAACAGGCGGTCCAGTCTACCGAGCGATCCGAAGCGGGCCGTGCCGACAGCGGGATCCGGATGCCTCTTGCGCTCGGCGCCGCGGAGGAGCATCCTCTCTCTCACGAAGAGCTCGACGCCCCGTCCGAGCAGCCGGCCCTGCCGCTGCCGCAGGGCGTCGAGCTCTTTCTCGCGGGGTGTCCGTCCTCCGTCCGGTCATCGACCGGGAAGAGAACCGGACGGCCCCGCGTTGCACGCCCCATGGCCACTCCGAGCAGCAGCGTCACCGCCCCCTCCCGCGCCTCGATCGACCTCACGGAATCGGCACGCGCCGGCTGGGAGTCGTGGCTCGCCCGACGCGTCGAGCGCGTCACCGGACCCCGGGGCGATCTCGCCCTCGTCGAGACGCGCTGGCTCGAGCCCGGCGAGAGCGTCGACGACGAGCAGGCGCTGGCCGGCTACGGCCCCTCGGCGACCCTGACGCGGATGCGCCGCGAGAACCTCGACACCGGCGAGCCCGAGTACGGCTACCGCGTCTGGGACGCGGCCTCCGACGGCATCCGGTCCTTCGACGCCATCGAGACCTTCCCGTTCGACGCCGCCTGGGTGCTCGAGGCGTGGTTCGAGCCGGTCGCCGAGGACCGCACGGTCCCGTTCGAGCACCTGCGCGACAACGGCGCCACCCGCGAGCTCGTCGTGCCCGGTGACATCACCTTCTCGCTCGTGGACGACGGGCGCGCCCGCGAGTACACGGTCGCGGCGTTCGACGACGGCGGCACGCTCCTCGTCCCGTTCGGCGATCCGACCAACCGCAGCGACGACCCGGAGCTCGCGAGCTACCCCGTCGGCCGCTTCCTCGTCGTGCAGCGGATCGGCGGCGCGGCCGACGCGGGCACCCCCGGTCCGGTGCTCCTGGACTTCAACCGGGCGTACATCCCGCCGTGCGGCTTCTCGCCCCACTACAACTGCCCGCTGCCGCCCGCGCAGAACCGGCTCGGCGTGCCCGTGACGGCCGGCGAGCGCCGCGTGCGCAGCGCCTCCGCCTAGCGCGCCGGGGCTGAGCGGGGGCGGCCCCGGCTCAGCGGGTGAGCACCGCCCGGCGGGCGACGAGCTCGTCGAGCAGGACCTGCTCGTCGACCGCTCCGGTGCGTCCGCCGCGGCCGAGCAGGAGGTGCTGCCGGTGGTGCGCGAGCCGCGTCGCCGAGCGGAGGAAGTCCCGCATCGCCCGCGGCCGGTCCCCTCCCGCGCTCCGGGCCCAGCGAGCGGCGGTGCGGCGCCCCTCCGCGGTGCCGATCATCCGCACCTCGGCCGGCGAGAGCCAGCCGGCGACGGCGTAGTCATCGAGCCGCTGGAGCGTCACGCGCCGCTCCTGCCGGCGCAGCAGCACCACCACGACCACGGCGACCGCGAACAGCGGCACCTGGACCACGCCGTAGAAGCCGAACCAGTCGGACACCAGGAACGACGAGCCGTTCCAGAGCGCGTGCAGGAACGCGGCGAGCGCCAGCCCGAGCAGGGCGATGGGCAGCCGCGCGACGGCGGGCCGGTTCGAGGCGAAGCCGAGGGCCGCGCCCGTGCAGGCGGTGAAGAGCACGTGCGCGAAGGGCGAGAGCACCCCGCGGAGGAAGAAGGTCACGGCGAGCGAGCCGAGACCGCGCTCCACCAGCGCGCTGCCGAAGTAGAGGATGTTCTCGACGAAGGCGAACCCGGAGGCGACGACGGCCGCGTAGACGATGCCGTCGACGGGTCCGTCGAAGGTCCGGCGCCAGATCAGCAGGACGAGGAGGACGCCGATCCCCTTGGCTGTCTCCTCGACCAGCGGCGCCTGGATCACGGCGCCGACGAAGTCGGATCCGCTCGGCTGCTGCCCGGACGCGTAGACGGCGATCTGCACGCCGAGGTCGACCAGGAGCGCGATCGCGACGGACCCTGCCGCGCCCCAGAGGAACGCGAACCACAGGCCCAGCGCTGGCTCCGGCTCCCACCGGTCGACCCAGCGGACGCCCAGCAGAACCACGGTCAGCGGGACGAGGGCGATGACCGCGCAGATCCCCGCGGCGCTGACGCCGAGTCCGAGAACCACGTAGGCGAGCACGAGCAGCAGCAGGATCCCGAGGAGCGCCACGCCGATCGAGCCGAGCACGGTCGGCACGACGGAGGGGCGGGCGGTGGCGGGCGGTGCGGGCGGCGGATAGGCGCTCATGGGGCCGACAGTAGGGCACGGGCGGGGTGCGCTGTCGGCGGTTGACACGCGCCGGGCGCGTGGAGGAGGGCCGGGGTGCGGACGCCCGTGTCCGATTCCCGCTCCTGCTCGACGTCGCCGCGTGCGAGGCTCGAGGCGTGCCCGACTCCGATCCGCTCTTCGAGGAGCGCTACCGCGCCGTCGCCTCCCGCGACTCCCGGTTCGACGGGCGGTTCCTGACCGGCGTGCACTCCACCGGCATCTACTGCCGTCCGAGCTGCCCCGCCATCACGCCGCGGCGCGCGAACGTGCGCTTCTACCCGACGGCCGCCGCCGCGCACGAGGCGGGGCTCCGCGCCTGCAAGCGCTGCCTGCCGGACGCTGTCCCCGGCTCCCCCGAGTGGAACCTGCGCGACGACACGGCGGCGCGCGCCATGCGTTTGATCGCCGACGGAGTGGTCGACCGCGAGGGGGTCGAGGGGCTGGCCGCCCGGCTCGGCTACGGCGCGCGCCACCTCGGCCGCATCCTGCGCGAGGAGCTGGGCGCGCCTCCGCTGGCCCTCGCTCGCGCCCAGCGCGCCCAGACCGCCCGGCTCCTGCTCACGAGCACCGACCTGCCCGTGTCCGACGTCGCCTTCGCCGCCGGCTTCACGAGCATCCGGCAGTTCAACGCGACCCTGGCGGAGGTGTACGAGCGGACCCCGACGGCCCTGCGCGCCTCGGCCCGCGGCACGCGCTCCGAGGCGAGCGTCCACGACGGCGCGACCACGCTGGAGCTCCGGCTGGCAGTGCGGGCTCCGTTCGATCCCGGGGTGCTCGACGTGCTCGGCGGCACCGCGCTCCCGGGCATCGAGGAGGCGTCCCCCGGCGGCTACGCGCGCTCGCTCGTCCTGCCCGGGGGCGCGGCGCTGATCCGGCTGGCGGCGGACGGGGAGAGCGTCCGCTGCAGCGCGACGCTCGTCTCCGTCGCCGACGTCGGGCCGCTGGTCGCCCGGGTGAGGCGGCTGCTCGACCTGGACGCGGACGCCCGCGCCGTGGACGAGGCCCTCGCGGCCGATCCCGCACTCGCTCCGAGCGTCGCCGCCCGCCCCGGAGTCCGCGTGCCCGGCTCCGTCGATCCGGCCGAGACGCTGGTGCGCGCGCTGCTCGGCCGGCGGGAGGCCGCACGGCTGGTCGCGGCGCTCGGCGCGACGCTCCCGGAGTCCGTGGCGAGCGGATCGATCGCACGTGCCTTCCCCTCCCCCGCGGTGATCGCCGAGCACGCCGCCGACGTGCTCCGCGGATCCGCCGACGTGCTGGTGCGGACCTGCACGCTGCTCGCCGAGGGAGCCCTGCGGCTCGACGCCGACCGGGAGGAGCTCGCCGAGCAGCTGCTGGCGGTCCCCGGGATCGACGCGGCCACGGCGGCCGAGGTGGCGCAGCGGGCGACCGGAGATCCCGACGTCCTGCTCACCGGGGATCCCGTGCTCCGGCGGGGCGCGGCGGCGCTCGGCCTGCCCGCCGGCGAGCGCGCGCTGACCGAGGCCGGACGCCGCTGGGCGCCCTGGCGCAGCTACGCCGGGGCGCGCCTCGCGGCCGCGGTCACGCCTCCGGCGCGGGGTCGATGATCGGGAGCGCCGCGGTCATCGCCTCGATGCCCGAGAGCCGGGCCGGCGAGATGAGCCGCATGACCTCCTCGCGGGACATCAGCCCCGCCTCGACCACCAGGTCGGCGATGTTGCGGCCGGTCGCGAGGGCGGCCTTCGCGAGGGCGGCGGACGCGGTGTAGCCGATGCTCGGGGTGAGCGCCGTCACGACGCCGACCGAGGAGGCGACCATGGCCTCGAGCCGGTCGACGTTCGCGGTGATGCCGTCGATGCAGTTCTCGCGGAGCGTCCTGCAGGCCTGCGTCATCCAGGTGATGCTCTGCAGCAGCGAGTGCGCGATCACCGGCTCGAAGGCGTTGAGCTGGAGCTGACCCGCCTCGGCCGCCATCGTGACCGTGACGTCGGCCCCGGCCACCGAGTAGGCGACCTGGTTGACCACCTCGGGGATGACCGGGTTCACCTTGCCGGGCATGATGCTGGATCCCGCCTGGCGCGGAGGCAGGTTGATCTCGCCGAAGCCGGCCTGCGGGCCCGAGGAGAGGAGCCTCAGGTCGTTGCAGATCTTGGACAGCTTGATCGCGGAGCGCTTGAGCGCGCTCGAGAACGACATGAAGACGCCGGTGTCGCTCGTCGCCTCGACGAGGTCCTTCGCCATCTCGAGGTCGAGGTCGGTGATCTCGTTGAGGTGGCGGACCGCGGCTGCGCCGTAGCGCGGATCGGCGGTGATGCCGGTGCCGATCGCGGTGGCTCCGATGTTGACCTCGGCGAGCAGCCAGATGGTCTCGGAGAGACGGGCGTGGTCCTCGCCGAGGGTCGTCGCGAAGCCGTGGAACTCCTGGCCGAGCGTCATCGGCACCGCGTCCTGCAGCTGCGTGCGGCCGACCTTCAGGACGCTGCCGAACTCGACCGCCTTGCGGGAGAACGACTCGCGCAGCAGCGCCAGCTCGTCGAGCAGGCGGCGCAGCGACCAGGTCATCGCGATCTTGATCGCGGTCGGGTAGACGTCGTTGGTGGACTGGCTGCGGTTGACGTCGTCGAGGGGGTGCAGGTGCGCGTAGTCGCCCCGCTCGAAGCCGCCGATCTCAAGTGCGACGTTGGCGACGACCTCGTTCGCGTTCATGTTCGTCGAGGTGCCGGCGCCGCCCTGGATCACCCCGACCACGAACTGGTCGTGGAACTCGCCGTCGATGATGCGGCGGCACGCGGCCTCGATCAGCTCGGCCTTGGCGGGGGCGAGGGTGCCGAGCTCGGTGTTGGCCCGGGCGGCCGCGAGCTTGACCGTCGCGAGGGACCGGACGAGATCGGGGTAGATCGAGATGGGGCGCTTCGAGATCGGGAAGTTGTCGAGGGCCCGCGCCGTGTGGATGCCCCAGTAGGCCTCGGCGGGGATCTCCATCGAGCCGAGGGAGTCGCTCTCGGTGCGCGTGGCGGGGGTCTCGGTGTCGTCCAGGGCTCTGCCTTCCGGGTCGCGGTCGGGGAGGGTGCTCGGTGCGAGGGTCACGTCCAGCTCCGTTGCTGTCGTCGTGCGGCCCCGGAGGGTGCAGGGGGCTCGCGAACTGCGCGGCCAGCCTATCGCCGGGGCACGGGGCGGCGGCGGACGCGGGCGCGGAGCGTCCTCTCGGCGGGCGCGGAACGACCGTGCCTCCCGCCGCCGGAGCGGACAGGAGGCGCGGGACGCGGGAAGCGGCGGATCAGCGGTAGTCGCTGCCCGACGCGAGGGCCGCGAGCGGCACGAGCACGACCACGACGAGCACGGCGATCGCGAACAGCAGGACGAGGCCGAGCATGACGGAGTTGAGCACGATGCCCCAGATCGAGAGCGTGCGGCCGGTCGGCTCCCTCCGCAGCCCCAGGATGCCGAAGACGAGGCCCGCGGCCGGAGCGATCACGGTCAGTCCGAAGAAGACGGAGGTGACGCCGAGGATCAGGCTCGTGAGCGAGAACGGGGTCGAGGGCGCCGGGGCGAGCGCCGCGGGCGGGACGGCGGGGGTGCCGTAGGGGGCGCGGGCCTGCTGCGAGGAGGCGGGCTCCTCGGCGGCGGGGCGCTCCCCGGCGGACGGCCGCTCCTCGGTGAGGACGGCTGTCGCGCCCAGGTCCACGGTCGGCTGCTCGTCGGCGGGGGTGGAGAGGCGGGCGGTGCGGTCGTCGGTGGTCACGGTGTGCTCCTTCTCGGGTGCCGGTCGCCCGGCGGGATGCGGTGCCGCCGGGCGGGCCGACGGTGCTGCCGGTGTGCTCCGGCGATGCCTCCACGCTACGGACGCGCCCGGACCCGCCCCATCCGGGGAACCCCCGGAACTCGGGGGCGATCCCCCGCCTCGAGGCGGGGGCGGGTGCGAGACTGGTCCCGGCGCGAGGAGGCGGCGACGATGGACGACGACGAGCTGCGGCACCGCACCCGGGACCGCAAGGGCGCCCGGGCCGTCTGGTTCGCCGGGTTGTCGGCGCTCGCCGGCTTCGTGGTGATCTCCCCCGTGATCTCCCTCACGGCGACCGTGATGGTGTGGGGGTCGCGGCGGCGGATCGGCACCCTCAGCGACCGGAACGGCCTGGTCGCCGTCAACTGGCAGCTCACCTACCTCGCGCTCCAGCTGATGCTGGTCCCGCTGCACCTCGCGCTGGTATCGGTGCGCGACTCGCTCGGCGCCGACTGGCCGCTCGCGACGATCTCGGCGATCCTCGCGCTGGCCGTGCTCAACCTCGTGCTGTGCGTCGTCCTCGGAGTCCGGTCCGGCCAGGGCCGTACCGTGCGCCTCTGGATCGCCGTGCCCTTCGCCCGCTCCACCCGTCCGCCGCGCTGACCGTCCGGGGACACCGGGCACGGCGGCTCTCCGCTCCTGGGACTCCGCCCGGCGTGTCCGCGGCGCGGTGCCCCCCTCCACGTCGCGGCGGCGGGCAGGGTGGTGGAGTGATCGCCTTCCCTCCGCCCGTGTACGTCGTGGCCGACGACGGAGTGCGACTGGCCACCTATTCCGTCGGCGAGGAGAGCGCCCCGACCGTCCTCGCCGTGCACGGCTTCGCCTCCCACGCCGTGCTCAACTGGGAGACGTCGGGCTGGCTGCGGACGCTGCACCGGGCCGGGTACCGCGTCGTCGCGCTCGACCAGCGCGGGCACGGCGCGAGCGAGAAGCCGCACCACTCCGACTCCTACAGCGTGGACGCCATGGTGGCCGACCTGGTGCGGGTGCTCGACTCCTACGACCTCGACGCGCCCCACGTGCTCGGGTACTCCCTCGGCGCCCGGATGAGCTGGGTGCTGGGGCTCGAGCACCCGGAGCGGCTCGCATCGCTGAGCCTCGGCGGGCTGACGGTGGGCGAGCCCCTCCGCTCCTTCGACGCGGAGGCGGCCCGGGCCCGCGTCGCCTCCGGCGGCGAGATCGACGACGGCTTCACCCGCGCCTTCATCGGCATGGCGGAGGGCGTGCAGGGCAACGACCTCGCAGCGCTGGTGGCGGTGGCCGACGGCGTCCGCGGCGGGGCGCACCCGGAGCACGGGCGGCACCCCGGCCTGCCGACGCTGCTCGTGACCGGCGGCGCGGATCCGATCGCTCCCGGCGGTGAGCTGCTGGCGGCGGAGGCGGGGGCGCGGTTCGTGAGCGTCCCCGGCCGCGACCACACCAGCACCGTGCCCGCGCGGGGCTTCAAGGACGCGGTGCTGGCGTTCCTGGCGGAGCAGCGCTGAGCCGGCCCCGCGCCGGACGGGAGCACCGCGAGCGCCGAGGCCCGCGGCGTAGCATCCCCCTCATGCAGGCGATCCGCATCGAGAACCCCGGCCCCGACTCCCGACTCGTGCTGGAGGAGGTGCCGACGCCCTCCCCCGGACCCGGCGAGGTCCTCGTCCGCGTCGCGGCCGCCGGCGTCAACCGCGCCGACCTCGGCCAGCGCGCAGGGGTCTACCCGCCGCCGCCCGGCGCCTCCGAGATCCTCGGGATGGAGGTGTCCGGCACGGTCGTCGCGCTCGGCGAGGACGCGACCGGGTTCTCGGAGGGCGACGAGGTCTGCGCGCTGCTCTCCGGCGGCGGCTACGCGGAGTACGTCGCGGTCGACGCGGGCCTGGTGCTGCCGGTGCCGGACGGCGTCGGCCTCGTCTCGGCCGCCGCCCTCCCGGAGACGACGTCCACCGTCTGGTCGAACCTCGTGATGGTGGCCGGGCTCGGATCCGGCGACACCGTCCTCCTCCACGGCGGCGGGAGCGGGATCGGGACCACGGGCATCCAGATCGCCGCCGCCCTCGGCGCCCGCGTCGCCGTCACGGCCGGCAGCGCCCGCAAGCTCGAGGCGTGCCGCGCGCTCGGCGCCGACGTCCTGATCGACTACCGCGAGGAGGACTTCGTCGAGCGGATCCGCGAGGCGACCGGCGGGCGCGGCGTCGACGTGATCCTCGACCCCGTCGGCGGCGACTACCTGGCCCGCGACCTGGAGGCGCTGGCCGTGGGCGGGCGCGTGGTGTTCATCGGCAACCAGTCCGGCGCGCTGGGCTCGCTCGACCTCGGGGTGCTGATGCGCAAGCGCGGGGCGGTGCACGCCACGACCCTCCGCGCCCGGCCCCTGGAGGAGCGGCGCGCGATCGTCGCGCGGGTGCGCGCGGAGGTCTGGCCGCTGGTCGCCGCCGGAACGGTGCGACCGGTGGTGGACGAGGTGGTCCCGCTCGCCGAGGCCGAGCGGGCGCACGACGTGATGCGCTCCTCCGGCCACATCGGCAAGCTGCTGCTCACCCCGTGACGCCCCACACCGGAGGAGGCCCCCGCCGCCCGGGGTGAGCGGGAGCGGGGGCCTCCTCCGGTGATGCCCTCCGGCGGGGCGTCAGACCGCGGAGCGCAGGAGTCCGAGCGAGCGGTTGATGCCGTCGACGTCGACCGCGGCCGGATCGAACGAGGCTCCGGCGGCGAGGCCGAGAGCCTCGAGCGCCTCCGCGTGGTCGGCCGAGGACGGGTCGGTCGCCGCCCGCATCGTGTCGGCCCAGGCCGCGGGGCCTCCCGGCACGTCGAGCGGAGCCGCGCCGCGCGCGCCCGTGCAGCGCGGCAGAGCCGACGACAGCGGCGCGATCGACTCCAGACGGATGACGTGGCGCCACTCGTCCTCGAGGTCGTAGACGTAGAAGAGCTCGTCCTGCTCCTGCTCGAGCACCTCGGCGAGCGCGACGCCCGCCTCGTCCACGAGGTCGGCGCCGAACTCCTCCGCGTCGGACGGCGAGCCGATCGGAGCCTGCTCCTCGTCGGGCACGCCGACGCTGAAGTAGTGCGGCTGCGCGTCGGTCCAGCCCAGCGAGAGCTGGAGCGCGAGGTGCAGATCGCGCAGCGACGACTCGGAGGAGAGCTCGAGGCGCCGCCAGACGACGGGCTTGGTCCCGAGCAGGGCGACGTGGAGCGCGTAGGCCGTCGCCGTGTCCTGGGTCGCCTCGTCGAGGATCTCGAGGCGGGTGGCCTCGCGCTCGCCGAGGAGGACGACCGTCGCGCGGACGACGGAGGCGAGGACGGGCGCCAGGCCCTCCGGCACCGCGTAGCCGAATTCCGGCGAGTGCAGCAGCAGCCCGAGCTCGGCGGTGTCGTCGAGCATCCGCTCGGCCGTGCCGACCATGCGCTCGCGCTCGTCGAGGGCCTCGTCGAGCGAGACTCCGGAGTCGGCGGCCAGCTCGTCGACCAGCTCACCGACGACCAGGCCCGGGTGGATCTCGGCCTGGCAGGCGACCGCGATGCGGACCAGCACGGCGTCGGTGGTGGTGACCGCGCGCTCCTCCGGGGAGAAGGCGCCGTCCTCGGTGTCGGCGGCCGCCAGCGCGGTCTGGGCGCTGAGGATCCACTGCTCGAGGAAGCGGGCGACGTAGGCGATGCGCTCGGCGGCGGCCTCGTGCGCGTCGGAGCTGCGCCAGAGCACGGCGGCCTCGCCGAGACCTGCGGCGGATCCCTCCTGCTCGAGCACGGCCGAGCCGACCAGCGCGTCCCACCAGGCCGAGACCGGGATGCGGACGGAGTCGTCGCTCGGGGTGGATCCCGCGGAGGAGATGCCCGCCTCGACCGCGATCTCGCGGGCGGTGCGCTCGGTGAGGGTCGCGCCGTCGTCGGCGGCGAGGTGCTCGACCACGACGTCGGCGGCGTGCACGAGAGCCGTGGCGCGCACGGCGGAGAGCTGCTCCTCGGCCGGGACCTCGTCGAGCTCGGCGAGGTCGTCGAGCACGGCCTCCACGAAGGAGCCGGCGAGGTCGAGGACCTCGTCGAGGACGGCCTGGCACTCGTCCAGCTCCTCGTCGGTGCCGGTCCAGAGGTCCTCGTCGGTGAGGAAGTCGAGGAAGTGCTCGACGACCTCGGCGACGGTGAAGAGGGTGTCGTCGAGGTCGGCCTCGCTCTCCTCCCCCGACAGGTCGGCCTCGATCTGGTCGAAGACGGCCTCGAGCAGCTCGGCGTCGGGCTGGGCGAAGGAGCCGCGCGGGCGCAGGTCGCGGGTCATCGCGAAGAGGTCGGTCAGCACTTCGACGGCCTCGTCGGCCTCGAGGTGCTCGTGCTGCATTCCCACCTCGGCGAGGTGCGAGCGATACCAGCTGCGGAACCGCACCATCAGCGCGGTCTCGGCCGTGCGGCCGCCGCCCTGACCGCCGGACCCGCCCTGACCGCCTCCGGATCGTCCCTGGTTGCGCTTCTTGCCCATGATTCCTCCGCGACCGCTCCACTCACGACGAAGCGCTCCAGCCTACCCAGTGCGGGCGCGCGGCGGCACGCGCGGTCGCCCCCTGTTCACCCTGTGCGCACCGGGTCCGCTCCCTCTGATGCGGCCGATCGCCCGAGTCCTGGGATCAGCGCGCTGTGGGAGTCCTCGCCGCCCGGGCCCCTGCCACACGGGTCGCGATGATGAGAAATCTCGCAGCGATCGGGCGGCGAGGCTTGCGCTCGGACCCTCCGCTTCGGTGGAGTGTCCGGATGACCGACACGACGGACACCGCCGAGACCGCTCCCGGGAAGGCGTCGCTCAAGCGGGTGATCACCGGGCCGCTGCTGTTCGCCTTCATCGTGGGCGACACGCTCGGCGCCGGCATCTACACCCTGGTCGGCACGATGGCCGAGGACGTGGGCGGCGTGATCTGGCTGCCGCTGCTGATCGCGCTGGTCGTCGCCCTGCTCACCGCGGGCACGTACGCCGAGCTGATCACCAAGTACCCGCACGCCGGAGGGGCGGCGCGCTACGTGGACCGCGCGTTCGGGAAGCCGTACCTCTCGTTCCTGATCGGCTTCCTGATGATGGCCTCCGGCATCACGACGGCCGCCTCCCTGGCGAACGCGTTCGCGGGCGACTACCTCGGGGCTCTGCTGGACGTGCCGCCGATCCCCACCGCGATCGTCTTCATCGCGATCCTCACCCTGGTGAACCTGCGCGGGGTGAAGGAGTCGCTGACGGCGAACCTGGTCGCCTCGGTGATCGAGGTGAGCGGACTGGTCATCGTCATCGTCTGCGCCGCGGTCTTCTTCGGCTCCGGCGACGGCGACGCCTCCCGCGTCCTCGAGTTCAACCCCGACGTCGCTCCGCTGCAGGGGGCGTTCGCCGCCTCGATCGTCGCCTTCTTCTCGTTCCTCGGCTTCGAGGCCGCGGCGAACATGGCCGAGGAGGTGCGGAACCCTTCGAAGGTCTACCCGCGGGCCCTCTTCGGTGCGCTGATCACCGCGGCCGTGGTGTACCTCCTGATCGCGCTCGGCGCCGTGATCGTGCTGCCGAACGACGAGCTCGCGGCCTCCAGCGGTCCCCTGCTGGACGTGGTCGCGGCGAGCGGAGTGGCGGTGCCGCCGTGGCTGTTCGGCCTGATCGCGCTCGTCGCCATCGCGAACGGCGCTCTGCTGTTCATGGTGATGGCGTCGCGGGTCGGCTTCGGGCTCGCCACCTCCGGGCTGCTGCCGAGCGCTTTCGGGAAGGTGCTGCCGGGCCGCCGCACGCCGTGGGTGTCGATCGTGGTCGTCGGCGGAGTGACGATGCTGCTCAGCCTGATCGGCGACGTCGGCACGCTCGCCGAGACGACGGTGCTGCTGCTCCTGCTGGTGTTCATCGCGGCGAACGTGTCGGTGCTGGTGCTGAAGAAGGACCGCGTCGACCACGCCCACTACTCCGTGCCGCGGGTGGTGCCGGTGCTCGCGACCATCGCGAGCGTGGTGCTGCTGACGCAGCAGACGGGCGTGGTCTGGCTGGCGACAGCGGTCTACGTGGTCGTGGGGACGCTGCTGTTCCTCGCCACCCGCCTGGGGAAGCGGAAGCACGCGGAGCGGACCCCGGACTGATCCGGGCCGGCGGCGATCCGTCGCGAGCGGCCCGTCCGCGGATCCCCTGCGGGCCGTCCGCGGCGGATCGATCGCGGGGGCGGTGAGGAGTGGGATCGTGAGGCTATGACCGTCACGCTCGAGCCGATGCCCGCCGCCGCTCTCGCCGCCTGGATGCGGGTCCAGCGCTCGGCGTACATCGAGGATCGGATGCGGGCGGGCGACGACGAGGCGGCCGCGACCCGCAACGCCGACGCCTCGTACGAGAAGTACTTCCCGGGCGGCTCCCCCGCCGCCGGGCACGACGTGCTCCTCGTCTCCGAGGACGGCCGCGCGGTCGGGTCGCTCTGGCTCGGCCCGCACCCGAGCGGACTCGAGGGCGTCGGGTACGTCTGGGACGTGCAGATCGACGCCGCCGAGCGAGGCCGCGGCCTCGGCCGGGCGGCGATGCTGCTCGCGGAGTCGCACGTCCGCTCCCGCGGCGGCTCAGCCCTCGCGCTGAACGTGTTCGGCTTCAACACCGCCGCGCGGGCTCTGTACGAGTCGCTCGGCTACGAGACGACGTCCCTGCAGATGCGCAAGCCGCTGGCCTGAGCGGGGCCGCTCGACGCCGGGCAGGGGCACGACCCGGTCGCGCAGAACGCCGCACGCCGTGCTCGAGGGCGGACGCCGACGGGCGCCCACCGACGAGCACGGCGGCGGCGGCGGTGGAACCGCCGGGAATCGGCGGGACCCTGCGGTCAGCTCGTGGAGGCGACGGCGGTCGGGTCGCCGGTGCCGGACGGACGCGGGGTGTCACCCGGTCCGGTCGGCACCGACGCGCCGGTCGGCACCACGGTGCCGCCGGTCGCCATCCCCCGGCCGAAGGCCTGGCCCTGGAGGATCGCGCCGAGGTCGACGCCGGTCGCCGACCTGACGCTGTCGAACGTCGCGGCGAGACCCGCCGCCTGCTCGCGCGCGATGTGGGTGCCGGCGGTGTCGCCGCCGATCAGCGTCACCGAGCCGACGTTCTGGTAGCCCTTCGCGAACTCGGCCATGAGCGAGGGCAGCTGCCCGATGAGCTCGCGACCCAGGATCGCCTCCTGATTCTCGCGGAGCGCCTCCGCCTCGGCCGCGATGGCCGCCGCGCTCGCCTCGCCCTTCGCGCGGATGGCCTCCGCCTCGGCGGTCGCGTTCGCGCGCAGCGCCTCGGCCTCGGCGCCCGCCTTGGCCCGCAGTGCGTGGGCCTCGGCCTCGGCGCGGGCGCTCACGGCGGCGGCCTCGGCGGCGGCGGACGCCTGGCGCGCCTCCGCCTGGCGCTGGACGGCGTAGGCCTCGGCGTCCGAGACCTGCTGCGCGACCTGGCGGTCCGTCTCCGCCTTCTTCTCGCGTCCGTAGGCGTCGGCGTCGGCCTCGGTCTGACGGCGGTACTTCTCGGCGTCCGCGACGCGCTTGACGTCGGCGTCGAGCTCGGCCTGCCGGTTCTCGGCGCGCTGCACGAGGACGGCCTGCTCGCGCTCGGCGCGGGCCAGGTTCTCGGCCTGCTCGGCCTCGGCGTTGGCGCGGCCGACCTCGGACTTCGCGGCGGCGGTGTTCTTGTCGTAGGCGGTCTGCTCGATCAGGTTCGCCTCGTCCGTGGCCAGCTGGCGAGCCTTGACCTCGCGGGCCGCGTTGATCCGCGCGACGTCGGCCTCGCGGCGGACGCGCTCGATCTCCTGCGCTCCGAGCGCCTCGATGTAGCCGTTGCGGTCGGTGACGCCCTGGATGGCGAAGGAGTCGAGGACGAGGCCCTGGGCGAGCAGGTCGCCCTTGATGCCCTCGGCGATCTCGTCTCCCAGCTTCTGCCGGTCCTGCATGACCTCCTCGACGCTGAGCTTCGCGACGACGCCGCGGAGGGCGCCCTCGAGCTGCTCGGTCGTGAAGACGTCGATGGACTGGTCCTGCGACGCGAAGCGCTCGGCGGCGGCGCGGACCTGGTCGGCCGTGGACCCGATCTTGACCAGGGCGACGCCCGCGAGGTGGATGGTCACGCCGTTCTTGGTCTGCGCGACCGGCTCCATCTTGATCTGGCGGGAGCGCAGCGAGATGCGGTCGGACCGCTGGGTCAGCTTGTTCACGAACGCGCCGCCGCCGGTGATGACGGTCATGTTCGAGGTGAGGCCGTCCTCGCCCTTCTGCTTCTTCCCGACGATCACGATCGCCTCGTCGGCCTGCGGCACCTGGTACCAGGCGCGGAAGAGGAAGAAGCCGATGAGGGCGATCAGCAGGAGTGCGCCGACGGCGACTCCGGCGAGGACGATCCAGAGCAGATCCGGTTCCATGGACTAGCAACCCCCAATAGCGACGCGCACCAGACGGATTTCTGAGCGGCGTACAGCCTCCATCGTGGCATAAATCACCGGTTCGAAACCACGAACAGGTTAACTCCACCCTCGACTGGATTTGGCAGCGAACGGCCGGGCGCGATCACCACTGCAGCAGTTCTCACAAGCCGAAGCGGCTTAATAAGCGCTTTGAAAGAAGTGAGGGCGGTTCAACAGCCGCCATTTCCCGCAAACTGGGGCGAGGCATTGAGCTCGTCGTCCGGGCTTTCCACAGCTGCGAGCTTTGTTGCAAGTTCCTCCTTTTCTTGGTCCGAAATGACGTCAGCCGTCTTGATCGCAAGCGCCGAATGAGCCTTCAATCCGATCAACGCGTCTTTCAGGTCGATAGCCCGCTTCGGCATCAGGCCTGACGACTCTCGCGCGAAGACGAGTAAATTATCGACGAGCGAAGCGGTATTTTTGTATACAGGCCACCGGCGCTGAATCTCGGCCAACACTCGCTTTCCGTCGACGAAGAGATGCCACTCCGCCGTCCAGCGCTGGTCCAGATCGGAGAGGACGTCCGCTCGGATTCCTGCGTACGCGTCTGCGCGGGCCGCCCAAAGATCTCGTTCAATCAAAAGATCTTTCTCTATCCGGTCGACTGGGTTAGGAACTGAAGAAGAGCTAACTTCAGGCATGAATTGACGAACGCTGGCTTCAACAAATTGGTTTTTAGCCTGCTCTTTGAACGAATCAATAATCAGCGAAAACTCGCCGGAAATCAAGCCATCCGGATCAGCTTTTGCCGCAAGCGCTCTCGTCAGTAGCGGCACGGAGAGCAAAACGTTTTCAATCATTCGCGCTTCCCAAACGAACACTCTCTTGTCCGCCGTTAATTTCGCAACCTCATCCTCGTCAGAAAAATCTCGGTCGATGACGCAGATCCAGGGCATCTCGAGGTGAAGGCGACGGAGGGTCGCCGCCGCCTGCAAAACACCGTACCTGCTACCAGCGACCAGGAAACGAGCACCTGCGACCTCCTCGGGAAAGAGCATTTTTATTCGCCGTTCATCATCCCCGCCCTCGACCACGATAAGCATGTCTGCCTGAATTAAGTCGCGTCGAGCAATACCTAGGTCAAGAAGCACATCCGCCTGCTGGTCATCGTCCACAACGCTAGATATTTGATTGCCGTCAGTTTTCCACGCGGCGTTCACAACTAGGACGTCTTGAGGCGCAGCAGAGGCAATTAGCGCGGGAGAATGGGTAACCACGAGTATCTGACCCCTATCTGCGACCTCGGTCATAGCACGCAAGACTGCTAGTTGTAGAGAAGGGTGCAGGTGCTTCTCGGGTTCATCCAACAGCAAAACGCCGCCTTGTGCTGAGAGCTGACTCACGTAGTACAGCATTCCCAGCATTTCTCGCTCACCATTCGACAAATCAGCAAGTCCATGCGTTTGGTCGGACGGTAGCTTTACCAGAATGGCGCTATGCGTCGTTTCAGGATCGTATTGCGGAAGGGTTATCTTCTTACCCGTCGCTTTGAAGAAAATTTCGACCAGACGCCCATACTCGTCCTTTTCCTGCACGCCTTGACGCCTCGAGATAAAGTCTCGATAATCAAGAGACGTTAAATACGATCCAACATCAGGCATCTGCATTCCTGATTTCCAGCGGATTTCTTGCTCGTACATGTTACGCCGTTGCTGTGCAGAGGAAGACCTGTCGAGCATGTTGAGATCGACGGAAGTGGAGGTACTTACGGACACCTGCCGACGAGCGGATAAAAGATCGATGGTGGCAAACGGGTGCTCCTGAGCAAACAAATCGTTTCGAAGAGTTTCGACGACGTCGTCAATCGTCGAGAAGCTTCCGGTACGTTCTTTGTTTGTCGAAACCGCCTCCAGCTGATGCAGCGAGCTTCGCGCCGCAGTGCTCATCCCGCGTGCCAATCGCCACTTGTCGATTGCCTCGTACTCTGATTCGTCTAACCTGAGTGCGATGCTTATGGACAACGCATTACCATACGGTCCTACGAACTCAGGAAGGTTGATGTTTCCAGACCAAAGAGCCGTCAATGCTTCAAGTATCAGGCTTTTTCCGGTTCCGTTGCGACCGGTCAGTAGTGTGAGAGGCGATTCATCGAGTCGATCCGCGGAAGCCAGTTCCAAACCACGATAGTTAACAATCTTAAACTGATTTATCCTCATATTGCTCAGCCTCCGCTTGGTCGCTGCCGCGGATCTGTCCACGACGAGCTATGCACATCATTCCAAACGGAGGAGACACTGGGGCATGGTCAACGTCGTATCTCCGGACCGAGGACTTTCCGGCTTTCGGCACGGATTCAAGCATGGACGCAGGAGCTAATTACGTGGAGCGACATTTGTCCACCTGAATTTCCGCTGGAGACGGACGCTATCGAACACGCGCGCCATGCCGTCTTCACTCAGGCAAGCAGATGAACCGTAGAAGACAGGCATATAGAGGCAGGATTTCGCAGTGCTGGGGTACCTGGACTCGAACCAAGAACAACTGAACCAGAATCAGCCGTGTTGCCAATTACACCATACCCCAATGGTCATCCGGAGGTGATCCCGGGACCAGGCGGCGACCGGATCGAGACCCGAGCGCCGAGAGATGACAGTACCCTACGCGGGCATCCCGCTCAAATCGAGCCGCGGACGACGCTGCCCTCGGACTCCGGGGCGGCCTCGCCGAGGCGGGCGCGGACGAGGTCGCGGTTGATCGCGGAGGCGACCTGGGCGCCCGATCCGGCGGCGACGATCAGCTGCTGCGGGCCGGGAGGGGTGACCTCGCCGGCGGCGTAGAGGCCGGGGACGGACGTGCGGCCACCGGCGTCGACGCGGAGGAAGCCGTCGGCGTCGCGGTCGGGGCCGGCCGCGTCCAGGTAGTCCAGCGCGGGCGTCCAGACGGGGCGGACGAACGCGCCGGTGCGCGGCACGACGTCGCCGTCGACGAGGCGGACGCCGGTCATCTCGGCGCGCTCCCCGGCGAGGTCGGCGACCGGGCGCCGGTCGACCCGGATGCCGATGGAGGCGAGCAGCGACTCGTCGGCGTCGCTCACCGTCCCGACGCCGTTGGTGAAGACGATCAGGTCGGTCGACCACTGCGAGAGGAGCATGGCCCGCTCCGCGAGGTCGTCGGTCTCGCCGATCAGGGCGAGCGCCTCCCCCGCCTTCTCGTAGCCGTCGCACTCCATGCAGCTGTGCACGGCGGTGCCGTAGTAGGCGCGCAGGCTCGGGAGCGCGGGCGGCGTCTCGAGGAGCCCCGCGGCGACCACGACGGCGGTGGCGACGACGGAGCGGTCGGCGCTGCCGCGCACGCCCCGGGCGCCGATGACGAACTCGCCGCCGGAGCGCTCGACCGAGGTCACCAGGGCGTTGTGCACCTCGGCGGCCTCGTAGCGCTCGAACTCCTCGCGGCCGAGGCGGCGCAGCTCGAGCGGCGAGATGCCGTCGCGGGTGAGGAACCCGTGCGAGTGCAGGGTCGCGGCGTTCCGCGGGCGGTTGCTGTCGAGCAGCAGCACGCTGCGGCGCGCCCGGACGAGGTTGAGCGCGGTCGAGAGCCCGGCGGGGCCCCCGCCGATCACGACGACGTCGTAGCGTCCGCCGACCGTCTCCGCCACGGTCAGGCCTGCCGGGAGGCGCCGAGGTGAGCGCCCAGGCGGTCGAGGCGGGCGATCGACTCCTGCTTGCCGAGGATCTCCATCGACTCGAACAGCGGCGGCGAGACGCGGCGCCCGGAGACCGCGGTGCGCAGCGGCCCGTAGGCGATGCGGGGCTTGAGGCCGAGGCCCTCGATCAGCGCGGAGGCGAGCGCCTCCTGGATCGAGGCCGTCAGCCACTCGGACGCGGGGACGAGCTCGAGAGCGCCGATCGAGGCGGCGAGCACCTCGCCGGCGTTCGCGGGCAGGCCCTTCAGCGCGTCCTCGTCGTACTCGAGCGCGTCGGAGGAGGTGAAGAGGAAACCGAGCATCCCGGGGGCCTCCCCCAGCAGGCCGATCCGCTCCTGCACGAGGGGCGCGGCGGCGTCGAGCACCGCGCGCTGCTCGGCGGTCGGCTCGCCCGCGAGCACTCCGGCCGCCACGAGGTACGGGATCGTCCGCTCGGTGAAGTCGTCGACGGCCAGGAGGCGGATGTGGTCGCCGTTGATCGACTCGGCCTTCTTGAGGTCGAAGCGGGCCGGATTGGGGTTCACGTCGGCGACGTCGAAGGCGGCGACCATCTCGTCGATCGAGAAGACGTCGCGGTCGTGCGTGAGCGACCAGCCGAGCAGGGCGAGGTAGTTGACCAGGCCCTCCGGGATGAAGCCGCGGTCGCGGTGGTGGAAGAGGTTCGAGGACGGATCGCGCTTGGAGAGCTTCTTGCTGCCGTCGCCCATCACGTACGGGAGGTGCCCGAAGCGCGGGACGAAGGTCGTCACTCCGATGTCGATCAGCGCGTGGTACAGCGCGATCTGCCGGGCGGTCGAGGGGAGGATGTCCTCGCCGCGCAGCACGTGGGTGATCTGCATGATCGCGTCGTCGACCGGGTTCACCAGCGTGTAGAGCGGCTGGCCGTTGGGGCGCACCACGACGAAGTCGCTGAAGGAGCCGGCGGGGAACGTGATCGGGCCGCGGACCAGGTCGTCGAAGGACAGGTCGGCGTCCGGCACGCGCAGGCGCAGCGCCGGGGCGCGGCCCTCGGCGCGGAAGGCGGCGCGCTCCTCCTCGGTGAGATCGCGGTCGTGGTTGTCGTACCCGTGCTGCTTCGCGCGGCCGGCCGCCTCGTTGCGCGCGTCGATCTCCTCGGCCGTGGAGTAGCTCTCGTAGAGGTGCCCCGAGGCCGTCAGGCGCGCGATCACGTCGAGGTAGACATCGGTGCGCTCGGACTGCCGGTACGGGCCGTGCGGGCCGCCGACTCCGACGCCCTCGTCCCAGTCGAGCTTCAGCCAGCGCAGCGCGTCGAGGATCTGCTCCACGCTCTCCTCGCTGTCGCGGGCGGCGTCCGTGTCCTCGATGCGGAAGACGAACGTGCCGCCGGTGTGGCGCGCGTACGCCCAGTTGAACAGGGCGGTGCGGATGAGGCCGACGTGCGGGGTCCCGGTCGGCGAGGGGCAGAAGCGGACGCGGACGTCGCTCCCGGTCGCGGTCGTGAACGGGTGCGCGTCCGGCGCGCTTTCCAGGGGCGGGGTGAGCTCAGACATACGAGGCCGATCCTACCGGCGGGAGCCGGTGCGGCGCCCGGGATCGCGGGGGCCGTGGCGCCTCCGCCCCGGGCACGGTGCGCGCCTCGCGGCGACTGCTTCTACCGGACAGCACTGCTCCGAGTCAACGGACTCCCCGAGCGAGCAGGAGCAGTGGTGCGCTGACCCCGGGCCTCTCGTCGAGAGGGCCCGAGCGCCGCACCGCAGGCCGCGCCGGGCCTCCGCGCGAGCGTGCCCGGAAGGAGCACTGATGAGCACGATCGATCTCGACCCCCGCACCGACCGCCCGAGCGCCCTCACCGAGGCGGCACGGGAGGAGAAGGACGCCCGCACGCTCTCGCTCTTCCAGGCCGCGGTGAGCGCGGAGGCCGCCGAGGGCGCGCGCATCCGCGAGCGCATCGTGCTCGACCACCTGGGCCTGGCCGAGGCCATGGCCCGCCGGGTCTCCCGGAGCGGAGGCGACTGGGCGGATCTGCGCCAGGTCGCCTACGTGGGCCTCGTGAAGGCCGCCCGCCGCTTCACTCCCGAGCGCGGCGACAGCTTCGCCGCGTTCGCCGTCCCCACGATCACCGGCGAGCTCAAGCGCCACCTCCGCGACCTCGGCTGGATGATCCGGCCGCCGCGCGGCGTGCAGGAGCTGCACCGCCGCTCCGCCGTCGTCGCCGACGAGCTCGCGCAGGAGCTCGGCCGTCACCCCACCGACCAGGAGATCGCCCGCCGCCTCGGAGTGGACGCGACGGAGGTGGCCGACGCGCGCCTCGCGGGGCATCCGCTCTCCCTCGACGAGACCGTGGGCGAGGGCGGCGTCGGCCTGGGCGACACCCTCGGCGGCGAGGACGACCGGCTGCTCGAGATCGACCGGCGGCACGGGCTCGCCGAGGCCCTCGCCGAGCTCGAGGAGGGCCAGCGCGAGCTCCTGCGGATGCGCTTCGTCGAGGAGCGGACCCAGCAGCAGATCGCCGACGCGCTGGGGACGACGCAGATGCAGGTCTCGCGCCTGCAGCGGCGGATCCTCGCGCAGCTCGCCGACCGGCTCGGCGCCCCCTCGCGCAGCCATCAGCCGCGCGCTCCCCGGGCCCGCGTGGCCACGGTCACTCCGGTCCGACCGGCGACGCGGCTGAAGTCCGCCTGAGGTGGGCCTCGGCACGCGACGGGAGCGACGAGAGGGCGGCGAGGACGTCGTCGACCTGGACCGCGAGCAGCGCCGGGTCCGGCTCGGCGGAGAACACGTCGCCGCGGCGGAGGGAGGCGTCGGTCAGCACGACGTGCGGACCCGAGGCCGGAGGACCCCAGGCCTCGGGAGGTGCCGGACCGAAGATCACGACCGAGGGGACGCCGTACGCGGAGGCGAGGTGCGCGGCCCCGGTGTCGACGGTCACCACGACCTCGGCGGCCGCGACGACCGCGGCGAACCCGCTGAGCGCGAGCTCCCCCGCCAGCACCTCGCCCGTGCCGGCGAGCTCGGCGACGCGGCGGGCGCGGTCGGCCTCGTTCGCGCCCCCGGTGTAGACGACGCGGTGCCCCTCGGCGGTGAGGGAGCGGGCCACCGCGGCGAAGCGCTCCTCCGGCCACTCGCGCGAGCCGTAGAAGGCCCCGATGTGCACGACGGCGGCTCCGGGGGCCGAGGCGGGCTCCTCCGGGACGGCGATCGCGACGTCCTCGGGGTCGGCGTCGAGACCGATCGAGTTCACCAGGCGGGCCCAGCGGGCGCGCTCGAGCTCGCCGTCGATCCAGAGCGGCCGCGGGTCCTCCGGGCCCGCGCCCGGGTCCAGCGCCGGGACGCGGAACTCGAGCGTGCGCTCGGGCGCGATCTCGCGCAGCCGCAGCCGCGACTCCGGGCCGTTGCCGTGGAGGTTCACGCCGAGCTCGACGCGGCCGGCGGCCATCGGCAGCGGGTCGTCGAGTCCGTGGAGGGTGGGCACGAGCGCGTCCAGGCCCTCGACCAGGTCGACGATCGGCTCGAGCCAGGGCGTGGTCGCCATGATCAGCCGGTGGTCCGGGAAGCCTCGGCGCAGGGCCTTGAGCGCCGGGACGGCGACGAGCAGGTCGCCGAGCTTGAGGGCGCGCAGCGCGAGGATCTCCGGAGTCCCGTCCGGGGCGGTGAGAGCGCGCACGGCGCCTCCTTCCTGTCGGAGTCCCCGTACCCCGCTGCGCGCACCTCAGACGCGCCGCCCGCAGATGCGAACGACGCGCCCGGACGGACCGACTTCTCCGGAAGGGGGTTTACATCCCCGGTCGAGGGGTACGAGGAGAAGGTGAACGACTCCTCCTCCCGGAGCGCCGACGAGCGCGCGAGGGCCCCGCGCCTGCGGGGGATCCTCTTCGACCGCGATGCGACGCTCGTGGTCGACGTGCCCTACAACGGCGACCCGGCGCAGGTCTCCCCGATGCCCACCGCCCTCGCCGCGGTCGAGCGGGCGCGCGAGGCGGGGCTGGCCGTGGGCGTGGTCACCAACCAGTCCGGGATCGCCCGCGGGATCATCGACCGCGGCCAGGCCGACGCGGTGAACCGGCGCGTGGACGAGCTCTTCGGCGGCTTCGACGTGTGGATGCTCTGCCCCCACGGCCCGGAGGACGGCTGCTCCTGCCGGAAGCCCCGGCCCGGCATGGTGCTCGGCGCCGCCGAGCAGCTGGGACTGCCGGCCCGATCCCTCGCCGTGATCGGCGACATCGGGGCCGACGTCGGCGCCGCCGCCGCGGCCGGCGCCCGTGGAGTGCTGGTGCCGACTCCGATCACCCGCGCCGAGGAGGTGGACGCCGCTCCGCTGCAGGCGGCGACGCTCCTCGAGGCGGTCGAGCTGCTGCTCGCGATGCAGCCCGACGAGGACGCCGAGTGAGGCGCCGCGTGCTCGTCGCCCGCCTGGACAGCGCGGGAGACGTCCTGCTGTGCGGACCCGCCGTTCGCGCGATCGCGGCCGACGCCGAGGTGCTGCTGCTGAGCGGTCCGCAGGGAGCGCCCGCGGCCGCGCTGCTGCCGGGTCCCTCCTCCGTCCGCACCTGGTGGTGCCCGTGGATCGGCGACGCCTCCCGCCCCGTCGACGCCGAGCTCGTCGACGAGCTGCGCGCGATCGTCGAGGAGTTCGCGCCGGACGAGGCCGTGATCCTCACCTCCTTCCACCAGTCGCCGCTTCCGCTGGCCCTGCTGCTCCGCCTCGCCGGTGTCGCCCGCATCACGGGCGCCTCGGTCGACTTCGCGGGCGCCCTGCTCGATGTGCGCCTCGTCCCGGGCGAGACCCTCGAGGAGGACCGGCCGGAGCCGGAGCGCGCGCTCGCGATCGCGGCGGCGGCCGGCTTCGCGCTGCCCGCCGGCGACGACGGACGGCTCCGCGTGCGCCGCGAGGGCGTGCTGCCCGCCGCTCTCGAGGGGATCGGCCCCTACGCGGTCGTGCACCCCGGGGCAGCCGTCCCCGCCCGCGCCTGGCCCGCGGCGAACGCGGCCCGCGCCGTCGAGCTGCTGGCGGACGCGGGCCTCGCCGTCGTCGTCACCGGCGGCCCGGGCGAGCGCTCCCTCACGGCCGAGGTCGCGGGCTCCCGCGGCATCGACCTCGGCGGGGCGACGGACTTCCCCGGCGCCGCCGAGGTGCTGGCCGGCGCCGAGGTCGTGATCTGCGGCAACACCGGCCCCGCGCACCTCGCCGCCGCGGTCGGCACCCCCGTGGTCAGCCTCTTCGCGCCGGTCGTCCCGGCCGTGCGCTGGGCGCCCTACGGCGTCCCGGTCGCGCTGCTCGGCGACCAGGAGGCGCCCTGCGCCGGCTCGCGCGCCCGCGTGTGCCCCGTCCCCGGCCATCCCTGCCTCGCGGGGGTGAGCGCCGAGGAGGCGGTCGCCGCCGCCCTCCGACTCCGACCCACGACTTCCCCGAGAGAGGCCATCGTATGAGGATCCTGCTCTGGCACGTGCACGGCGGCTGGGCGGACGCCTTCGTCCGCGGCGCCCACACCTACCTGCTCCCCACGACTCCGGCCCGCGACGGCTGGGGCCTGGGCACCGGCGGCCGCGACTGGCCGAGCGCCGTCGAGATCGCGCCCGAGGAGCTGCACGACGCCGACGTCGACGCGGTCCTCCTCCAGAGGCCCGATGAGCTCGCCGAGGCCGAGCGCCTGCTCGGGCGACGCCTCGGCCGCGACGTGCCCGCCGTCTACGTGGAGCACAACACCCCCCGCGGGGACGTGCCGGACAACCGCCACCCGCTCGCCGACCGCGACGACCTGCTGATCGTCCACGTCACCCACTTCAACGCCCTGATGTGGGACACCGGATCGACGCGGACGACGGTGATCGAGCACGGGATCCACGACCCGGGCCCTCTCTACACCGGCGAGCTGCCGCACTTCGGCGTGGTCGTCAACGAGCCCGTCCGCCGGGGCCGGGTCGCGGGGACCGACCTGCTCCCCCGCTTCGGCGCCGTCGCTCCGCTGGACGTCTTCGGGATGAAGACCGACCGGCTCGCCGAGCTGCCGGGCCTGGAGGACGTGACGGTCCTCGGCGACGTCCGCACGCAGGCGATGCACGCGGCCCTGGCCCGCCGCCGGGTCTACCTGCACCCGTTCCGCTGGACCTCCCTCGGCCTCGCGCTGCTGGAGGCGATGCACCTCGGGATGCCCGTCGTCGCGCTCGACGTGACGGAGGCGGGGCGCGCCGTCCCGCCCGAGGCCGGAGCGGTCTCGAACGACCTCGACGCCCTCGTCGCCTCGGCCCGGGCGCTCGTCGAGGACCCGGACCGCGCCGCCCGCGCCGGCGCCGTCGCCCGCGAGGCCGCGCTCGCGCGCTACGGCCTCGCCCGGTTCCACCGCGACTGGGACGAGGTCCTCGCCGACCTCCCCGGACGCCGGTCGCCGGAGCCCGCTCTGGAAGGGAGCACCCGATGAAGCAGCACCTCTCCGCCGCGCCCGCGCTGACGATCGCCATGGTCTCGGAGCACGCGAGCCCGCTGGCGACCCTCGGCGGCGTCGACGCCGGCGGCCAGAACGTCCACGTGGCGGCGCTCGCCGACGCGCTCGCCCGCCGCGGCCACCGCGTCGTCGTCTACACCCGCCGCGACGACCCCTCCCTCCCCCGGCGCGTGCCCTTCACCTCGGGAGTCGAGGTCGTGCACATCGACGCCGGACCGCCGCGCCGGGTGTCCAAGGACGAGCTGCTGCCCTTCATGGGCGACTTCGCCGTCGACCTCGCCGAGGAGTGGCTGCAGGAGCGGCCGGACCTCGTGCACAGCCACTTCTGGATGTCCGGGGTCGCCGCGCTCGACGCCTCCGAGCGGGTGGAGCGAGCCACGGGTCGGCGCGTGCCCGTCCTCCACACCTTCCACGCGCTGGGCGTGGTCAAGCGCCGCCAGCAGGGCGCGCTCGACACCAGCCCCGAGGAGCGCGCCTGGCTCGAGCCCGGAGTGGGCCAGAAGGCCGACGGCGTCGTCGCCACCTGCTCGGACGAGGCCTTCGAGCTCAAGGGGCTCGGCGTGCCGACCTCGCGCATCTCGGTGGTGCCCTGCGGTGTCGACATCGACCGGTTCTCGGTCGAGGGCCCGGTCGCGCCCCGCGGCGAGCGCTCGCGGCTGATGACCATCGGACGCCTGGTGCCGCGCAAGGGCATGGGCATCGCTATAGAGGCGCTCGCGCACCTGGTCGCGGCCGGCCACGACGCGGAGCTCGTCGTCGTCGGGGGCTCCGGCTCCGGCGACGCGCTGACCGCGGACCCCGAGTACCAGCGGCTGCACGGCGTGGCCGAGAGCCTCGGCGTCGCGGACCGCGTCGACTTCGTCGGCCAGCTCTCGCAGACCGAGATGCCCGCGATGCTCCGCTCGGCCGACGTCGTGGTCTGCGCGCCCTGGTACGAGCCGTTCGGCATCACTCCGCTCGAGGCGATGGCCTGCGGCGTGCCGGTCGTCGCCTCCTCCGTGGGCGGCCTGATCGACACCGTGGTCGAGGACGTCACCGGGGTCCACGTGCCTCCGCGCGACCCGGTCGCACTGGCCGCCGCCCTCGGCTCGCTGCTGGAGGACCCCGACCGCGCCGGCGCCTACGGGGCCGCCGGCCGCGAGCGCGTCGAGTCCCGCTACTCCTGGGATCGCGTCGCCGCCGACACCGAGCGCGCCTACGTCACGACCCTCGCCGGCCTCGGCGACGAGTCGCTCCTCACCGGCGCCACGAGCGCACCCTCATCCCCCACCACCCGGAAGGCGGCTCCGCGACGATGACCATCGACACCGCGACCATCGACACCGTTCTGGACACCCCGGCCGACGCCGCCCGGCGCCTCGTCGACGACCACGTGGCGCGCGCGCTCGACGCGGTCGCGCAGCTGGAGCGCCACTCCGACAGGATCGCCGCCTGGGGCGTCGAGCTCGCCGACCGCCTGCACTCCGGCGCGCGCCTGCTCGCCGCGGGCAACGGCGGCTCCGCGGCCGAGGCGCAGCACCTCACCGCCGAGCTCGTCGGCCGCTTCGACGGCGACCGCGTCCCCTTCTCCGCCATCTCGCTGCACGCAGAAACGTCGAGCCTGACCGCGATCGGCAACGACTACGGCTTCGACCACGTGTTCTCGCGCCAGGTCACCGCGCACGCCCGGGCGGGGGACGTCGTGGTGCTGCTCTCCACCAGCGGACGCAGCGCGAACCTCCTCCACGCCGCGGAGGCCGCCCGTGCGGCAGGCGCCCGGTCGTGGGCGCTGACCGGCGAGGGGCCGAACCCGCTCACCGAGCTCTGCGACGAGGCGATCGCCCTCGAGGGCCACGGCTCCAATGTGCAGGAGGCGCAGCTGGTGCTCGTGCACGCGCTATGCCGGGCCTTCGAGCACCGGATCCGCGCGCGGACGGCGGCCGCCTCGTGAGCCGCCTGCGCCTCGTCGTCGTCGGCGACGTGATGCTCGACGTCGACCTCTCCGGACCCGCCGAGCGGCTGAGCCCGGACGCCCCCGTCCCCGTGGTCGACGTGTCGGCCCGCAGCGCCCGCGCCGGCGGTGCCGGGCTCGTCGCCCGGATGCTCGCCCGCGACGGGCACGAGGTGACGCTGGTGACCGCGCTCGCCGAGGACTCGGATCCGGACGTGGCGGAGCTGCGCGCCGAGCTGTCCGGCGTCCGCCTGGTCGCCGGGCCCTCGGGAGCGGCGACGCCGGTGAAGACCCGCGTCGCCGCCTCCGGCCAGGCCGTCGTGCGGATCGACCGCGGCTGCGAGACGCCGCCCGTCCCCGGCGTCACCGACGCGATGCTCGCCGCGCTCGCCGACGCCGACGCCGTGATCGTCGCCGACTACGGCCGCCGCCTGACCGAGGAGCCGTCGCTCCGCACGGCGCTCGACGCGCTCACCGTGCCGCTGGTGTGGGATCCGCACCCGCGCGGCTCGCAGCCGGTCGCCGCCACCTCCCTCGCCACCCCGAACCTGGCCGAGGCCACCGCCTTCTCGGGAGCCGTCGGCCGCGGAGTGACGCGCGCCGAGTCCGCCGCGACCACCCTCCTCGAGCGCTGGGGCTGCGGTGCGGTCACCGTGACGATGGGATCCTCCGGCGCCCTGCTGCGCTCCCGCGGCGCCGGCGTCCCGGTCGTCGCACCGGCCGTCGCCGTGCCGCCCACCGACCCGTGCGGCGCGGGCGACCGGTTCGCCGCCTCCGCCGCCGTCGCCCTCGCCGAGGGTGCGAGCACGTCGGAGGCGGTGCAGGCGGCGGTCGCCGCGGCCGGCGCCTACCTCCTCGCGGGAGGGGTCGCCTCCCTCTCCGCTCCCGCCGACCCCGCACCCCTCCACGGCGGCGGGGTGGACGCCCTGCGCGTCGCCGAGTCCGTCCGCGCGGCAGGAGGAACGGTGGTCGCGACGGGCGGCTGCTTCGACCTGCTCCACGCCGGCCACGCCCGCACCCTCTCCGCGGCACGCGCTCTCGGCGACTGCCTGATCGTCTGCCTCAACTCGGACGACTCCGTCCGGCGCCTCAAGGGCGCGGCGCGGCCGATCATCCCCGAGGACGACCGCGTCGACCTGCTGCTCGCGCTCGAGTGCGTCGACGCCGTGCTGGTCTTCGGCGAGGACACGCCGGACGAGGCGCTGCGCCGCATCCGCCCCGACGTCTGGGTGAAGGGCGGCGACTACTCCGCCGAGTCCCTCCCCGAGACGGCGACGGTGGCGGAGTGGGGCGGCCGGGTCCTGACCGTGCCGTACCACCCCGGCCGCTCGACCACCCATCTCGCCGCCGCGCTCGCGCGCGTCGGCTGACCCGCGGCCCACGAGGCCCGCAGACCACCCCCGGAAGGAAACCATGAGCACCACTCCCACCCCCGTCGGCCGCGTCCTGATCACCGGAGGAGCCTCCGGGCTCGGTGCGGCCGTCGCCGCCGCGGTCACCGCCGCCGGCGGCACCCCGATCGTGCTCGACCGCGACGTCTCGTCGGTGAAGGAGGGCGTCGCCGCCTACCAGGTCGACGTCGCGAAGACCCGCGAGGCCGAGAAGGCGGTCGTCGAGATCGCCCGCGAGCACGGCGGGCTCGACGCCGTCGTGACCGCGGCCGGCATCGACCGCTGCGGCCGCCTCGTCGACGTGGAGCCGGAGGAGTGGGAGCGGGTCATCTCCGTGAACCTCCTCGGCACCGCGGCCGTCGTCCGCGCGGCGCTGCCCTTCCTCACCGAGACCCACGGCCGCGTCGTCACCGTCGCCTCCTCGCTCGCGATCAAGGCCGTCTCGGACGCGACCGCGTACTGCGCCTCGAAGTTCGGCGTGCTCGGCTTCACCCGCGCGCTCGCGGCCGAGACCAAGGGCGAGATCGGCGTGACCACGCTGATCCCGTCGGGCATGAAGACGCGCTTCTTCGACGACCGCGACGAGCAGTACAAGCCGGGTCCGGACGCGCTGCTGAACGACCCGGAGAACGTGGCGAACGCCGTCATGTTCGTCCTCGGCCAGCCGCGCGGCTGCGAGGTCCGCGAGCTCGTCATCACGCACGAGGAGGAGCCGTCCTGGCCGTGATCCGCTGATCCGGGCGCGCCCCGGATCCCCCGCCGCGAGACGCCACCTCGGTCCGCACGCCCCGGCGCGTCGCGTACCGAGGCGGCGTCTCGCGGTTCAGCGGGTGGAGGCGAGCACCCCGCGGACGTCCTCGAGCACCGCCTCGACGCCCACGTCGCCGACGAACGTGACGTCGTGCTCGCAGCGCGGAGCGGTCCAGCCGACCTGCGTGGCGTCGCGCCCGCAGACCGGGCAGTGCGTGGTCCAGCTCAGCTGCACCCGGTGGCGCTGCCGCCCGAGGGCCGCGGCGTTGATCGCGTTGCCCACCCAGAAGATCCCGACCGTCGGAGCGCCGACCGCGGCGGCGAGATGGCGGGGTCCGGAGTCGTTGCCGAGTACGAGGTCGGCGAGCGAGAGCAGCGGAGCGAGGTCCGGGAGGTCCACGACGCCCGCCCAGGAGACCGCTCCCGGCGCCCCGGCGACGATCTCGTCGGCGGCGGGCACGTCCGAGGCGTCGCCCACCACCAGCACGCGCGCGCCGTCCGCCAGCAGCTCCGTCGCCACGGCGGCGAAGGAGGCGGCGGGCCAGCGCCGGCGGGGATCGGTCGCGCCGGGGTGGATCAGCACCAGCGGGCCGCCCGCGGGCAGCGCGGCGGCGAGGCGGTCCCGCCGCTCCGGATCCACGGCGAGCGCCGGCTCGAGGCGGGTCGCGGGCGCTCCGGCCAGCCCGACGATCTCGAGCGCCCGCAGCATCTCGTGCTGGTAGTAGACGTAGGGGATCGTGCGCTCGAGCTCCGCGGCGTCGTCGGTGCGCGACCCGATCGTGTGGCGCGCGCCGAGGCGCTGGAGGAACGGGTTGGAGTAGCGCCCGCCGCCGTGCAGCTGCACGGCCAGGTCGAAGCGGCGCGCGCGCATCCGCTCGGTGAAGTCCTCGACGACCCGGGGGTCCTCCCCCTCTCCGTCGCGGACGCCCTGCGCCACCGGCAGGATCTCGACGTCGGCGATCGGCGACTCGACGCCCGTCAGCAGGACCCGGTGCGCGGGCGTCCCGAGCAGGGTGATCTCGGCTCCCGGGTAGGCGGCCGCGAGGGCGTCGACGGCGGGCAGCGCGAACAGCAGGTCGCCGAGTCCGCCGCCGCGCAGGACGGCGATCCTCTCGACTCCGGCGAAGGGCTCTCGGAGGGGGGCGATGGCGACCACGACGGGTTCCTCTCAGGTGCGGAGGGCGCGCGTGCGCCGCTCCGGGGACGGTGCACTCCTCCACTTCCCCGCCGGGGCCGATCCGAAACCGGATCGGGGGCGAGCCCGTCGCCGATCCGGGGGCGGATTCCGGAGGCGGCGTGTCTAGGCGCGCACCACCCGGGTACCGGACGGATGCGTCCGCCACTCCGCGGGCGCCCCCGACCGAGAGGTGACCGTGACCATCGACATCACGACCCCCGCCACGACCGCCGCCGACGCCGTCCGCCGCGCGCGGACCGCGTTCCCCGCGTGGGCCGCCACCGCGCCCGCCGAGCGCGGCGCCCTGCTCCGTGCCGCCGCCCACCGCGTGGCCGAGCGCGAGCAGGAGCTCGCCGACCTCAACACGCAGGAGACGGGCAAGCCCGCCGGCGACGCCCTGGGCGGCGTCCGCGCCGGTGTCGACACGCTGCTCCAGTACGCCGAGCTCGGCCCGCTGCACCGCGGGAGGAGCCTGCGCGGAGGGGCCCTCAACGTCGATCTCGCCCTGCCGCACCCGCGCGGTGTCGTGCTCGCCCTCACTCCGTGGAACGACCCGGTCGCCGTCGCCGCGGGCCTCCTGGGCGCCGCGATCGTCTCCGGGGACGTCGTCGTGCACAAGCCGAGCGAGCGCAGCCCGGGCACGGGCGCCCTCTTCACGAGCATCCTCGCCGAGACGCTGCCCGAGGGCGTGCTGACCCTGGTCGAGGGCGACGGGGCGGTCGGCGACGAGCTGGCGCGCACCGAGGGCGTCGACGTCCTCGCCCACGTCGGCTCGACCGCCACCGGCCGCGCGGTCGCCCGGGTCGCCGCCGTCACCGGCGCGCACGTGATCCTCGAGAACGGAGGCAACGACGCGCTCGTCGTCGACCGCGACGTCGACCCGGTCTGGGCCGCCGAGCAGGCCGCGCTGGGCGCCTTCGCCAACGCCGGCCAGATCTGCACCTCCGTCGAGCGGATCTACGTGCACCGCGACATCGCCGAGGCGTTCACGGCGGCGCTCGTCGCCGAGGCCGATCGCTGGAGCGCAGGCCCGCTCCCCCGCCTCGTCGACGCCCGCATGCGCGACGCCGTCCACGAGCACGTCACGGAGGCGCTCGACAGCGGCGCGCGCGCCCTCACCGGCGGCACCCCCGGGGACGGCACCTTCTACCCCGCGACCGTCCTGGCCGACTGCACCGAGTCGATGCTGGTGATGACGGAGGAGACCTTCGGGCCCGTCGCGCCGATCCGCGTCGTCGACTCCTTCGACGAGGGCCTGGACCTGGCCGCCGCGAGCCCCTACGGCCTGGCCGCCTCGATCCTCACCGCCGACATGGAGCACGCCCATCGGGCCGCGGCGACGCTGCCGGTCGGCACCGTCAAGGTCAACGGCGTCTTCGGAGGAGCGCCGGGCGGCAGCGCCCAGCCCCGCGGAGCATCCGGCTCCGGCTTCGGCTACGGCCCGGAGCTGCTCGACGAGATGACCACCACCACGGTCGTGCACTTCGGCCTGCCCGTTCTGCCGGGAGGCGCGCGATGAGCCTCGAGGGCTCGGCGCTCCAGCGGGCGAGCGCCCTCCTGGCGCACGTCCACGAGCGCCCGCCCGTCGTCGCCGTGATCGGGGACCTCATCCTCGACTCCTGGTGGCTCGGCGAGGCGGAGCGCGTCACGCGGGAGGCGCCCGCGCCGGTCCTGCGGCTCGAGGACGTCGTCGACGTCGCGGGCGGGGCCGCCAACACCGCCGCCAACCTGCGCGCGCTGGGCGCCGTCGTCCGCACGGTCGGCGTGGCCGGTCGCGACTCCGAGGGCGACCGGCTCGTGCGCGCGCTCGAGCGGGCCGGCCTGGACACCTCCCGGGTCGTCCGCACCGGCGCCGCGACGACGATCAAGACCCGCGTGGTCGGCGGCGACAGCGTGATGCTGCGCGTCGACTCCGGCCCGCACCGCCCGGCCGAAGACGAGCTGGCCCTGCTCGCCGGTGCCGCCGCCGAGGCCACCGCGGGCGCCGACGCCGTCCTGGTCTGCGACTACGGCTCGGGGATCCTCCGCGAGGCCGTCGAGCGCCTGCTCGCCGTCGGGCGCCCCGGCCTCCTCGTGATCGACGCGCACGAGCTCGCCGACTGGGCCTTCGCCCGGCCGGACCTCGTCACCCCGAACGCCAAGGAGGCGGAGCGGCTGCTCGGCGGCTCCCTCGGCCGCGGGACGGAGCGGGCCGCCGCCGTGCGCGACGCGGCGGACGACCTGCGCGCCCGCTCGGGCGCCCGGCACGTCGTGGTCACCCTCGACCGGGACGGCTCCACCGCCCTCGACGCCGACGGCACGGTCAGCCGCACCTTCGCTCAGCCCGCGGAGGAGAAGCAGGCGTCCGGCGCCGGCGACACCTTCGCCGCGACCGCCACCCTCGCCCTCGCCGCCGGCCGCTCCCTGGCCACCGCCGTCGACCTGGCGCAGGCCGCCGCCGACGTGGTCGTGCAGCGCCCCGGTACCTCCGTCTGCTCGGGCGACGACCTGCTCGCCTCCCTCGCCGCTCCCGGCGCCGTCGTGCTCGGCGAGGACGCCCTCGTCGAGGTCCTCGCGGAGCAGTCGCGCCGCGGTCGCCGCGTGGTGTTCACCAACGGCTGCTTCGACGTCCTGCACCGCGGCCACACCGCCTACCTCCGCCAGGCCCGCGAGCTCGGCGACGTGCTCGTGGTCGCGGTGAACGACGACGACTCCGTCCGGCGGCTGAAGGGCGAGGGACGGCCGATCAACCCGGAGGGCGACCGCGCGGGCGTGATCGCCGAGCTGGGCTGCGTCGACTACGTGACGCTCTTCGGCGGAGACACCCCCATCCCGCTGCTCGAGCGCGTGCAGCCCGACGTCTACGTGAAGGGCGGGGACTACAACCCCGACATGCTCGCGGAGGCGGCCGTCGTCCGCTCCTACGGGGGCGTCGTCACCACGGTCGGCTACGTCTCGGAGCACTCCACGACCGAGATGGTCCAGCGCATCCGATCGGCCGCGCCGTGACCAGCCGCCGGTGGTCCGGGCGCTGGGGGGTCCCCGAGGCTCCCCGGCAGCCGCTGATCGACGTGCTGGTGCCGACGGTCGGCCGCCGTGCCGAGCTCGCCGCCACGCTCGCCGGACTCGCCGCCCAGGACGACCCGCCCTTCCGCGTGATCGTCAGCGACCAGTCCGACGACGCGGTCGCCGAGAGCGACCCGACGATCCTCGCGATGCTGCGCGTGCTGGAGGCGCAGGGCCGGGCTCCGGTGGTGCGTCGGCACCTGCCCCGGCGCGGGCTCGCGGAGCAGAGGCACTACCTCCTCTCCCTCGCCACCGCCCCGGCCGTCCTCTTCCTCGACGACGACGTGTGGCTCGAGCCGGGCACGCTCTCGCGGCTGCACGAGGCCCTCGAGCGCCTCGACTGCGGCTTCGTCGGCTCCGCGGTGCAGGGCCTGTCCTACCTCGAGGACGTGCGCCCGCACGAGACCGAGTCGTTCGAGACCTGGGAGGAGCGCGTGGAGCCCGAGCGGGTGCGGCGCGGAACCCCGGAGTTCGAGCGCTGGCCGCTGCACAACGCGGCCAATCTCACGCACGTCGCCGCCCGCCTCGACGTCCCGGAGGGCGCCTGGCGCGCGTACCGGGTCGCCTGGCTGGGCGCGTGCGTCCTCTACCGCCGCGACGCCCTCCTGGCCGTCGGCGGCTTCGACTTCTGGGAGCAGCTGCCCCCGGAGCACAGCGGTGAGGACGTCGCCGCGCAGTGGCGCGTCATGGAGCGCTTCGGCGGCGCGGGCCTGGTGCCCAGCGGCGCCGTGCACCTCGAGACGCCCACGACGGTCACCGACCGGCGCGTCGACGCCTTCGACCGGCTCTTCGCCGAAGAGCACTCGTAACACTCAGCAAGGCGACGAAAGGACAGCACGATGGACGCACCCAACCCGATCCAGATCCAGAAGTACCTCTCGGGCATCGACTACCCCGCCTCGAAGGACACGATCGTCGAGACCGCGGAGAAGGAGGGCGCGGACGGCGACGTCCTCGAGGCCCTCCGTGCGATCCCGGACGGCGACTACGAGAAGCCCACCGACGTGAGCTCGGCCGTCTCGAAGGTCTGACCCCCTCCGCGGGACGCCGCTCCGGTGCACGGCACGCCGTGCCTGTCGTACCGGAGCGGCGTCCCGCGAGCGGCGATCGGCCGGCGCGGAGAGCCGGGGTCAGGCGGAGGCGTGCTCGCGCTCGCGCAGGACGCCGGACTCGAGCGCCTGGAACGACAGCACCTTGTAGCCCTCGGACTCGAAGAAGATCGTCGCCCGGTCGGCCTCCACGCTCATCACGGTGCCGGCGCCCCACTCGCGGTGCTCCACCGACTCGTCGACGCTCAGAGGGGCGTCCACGGGCGCCTCGACGGTCACGCCGCTCGCCTCGTGCCGCTCGCAGCCGTCGCAGTTGCCGCACCACTCGGCCGACTCCACGCCGAAGTAGTCCAGCAGGACTCGGCGGCGGCACTGGCTGGTCTCCGCGTACGCGCGCATCATCGACAGGCGCGACTCCGCGATCCGCTCGCGGGAGGCCAGAGCCTCCTTCACCGCGTGCACGGCCTCGTCGCCGGAGGCCTCGCGCGTGGCGCGCAGACCGGAGCCGGTCTCCACCAGCCCCGCGTCCGCGAGATCGTTGACGATCCGGGCGATCGTGCGGGCCGGCTTCCCCAGCTCCTTCGCGAGAGCCGCGGAGTCCAGCCCCGGCTGCTCCGAGACGGCCGCCCAGATCACGCGCAGCGCGGCCTTGTCGACCGAGCGCTTGGCAAAGAAGCGGCGGAGACCCAGATCCTCGGCGCGGTAGTGCAGCGCGCCCGTCGCCGGCTCGCCGTCGCGGCCCGCGCGGCCGATCTCCTGGTAGTACGCGTCGAGCGACTCGGTGGTCGTCGCGTGCAGCACGAAGCGGACGTCGGCCCGGTCGATGCCCATCCCGAAGGCCGAGGTCGCGACGACGACGTCGAGCTCGCCAGCGCGCCACTGCTCGTGCACGACCTTGCGCTCGGACACCTTGAGTCCGGCGTGGTACGCCGCGACCCGGCGCCCCTCCGCCGCGATGTCGGCCGCGTAGGCCTCCGTCTCCTTGCGGGTGGCGACGTAGACCAGGCCCGGAGCCGTCCAGCTGCGGGCCTCCTCGACCACGGCGGCGCGCTTCTCGTTCTCGCTCTCGTGGCGGTGCACCACCAGCCGGATCTCCGGACGGTCGACGCCGTGCACCTGGATCTCGGGGTCGGTCATCCGGAGGCGCTCGATGATCTCGTCGCGCACCGGCCCGGAGGCGGTGGCGGTCATCGCGAGCACCGGCGGGTCTCCGAGCTCGCCGCGCACATCGGCCAGGCGGAGGTAGTCGGGGCGGAAGTCGTGGCCCCAGGAGGAGACGCAGTGCGCCTCGTCGACGACCAGGAGCGACACTCCCGCGGCCGCCAGACGCGCCACGTTCTCGGGCTTGGCGAGCTGCTCGGGCGCCAGGAGCACGTAGAGCGGGCCGCCCTCGTCGATCCGGTCCCAGGCGCGGGCGACGGCCGCGGCGCCCTGGGAGGAGTTGATCGCGACGGCGGGCGGGGCCGCCGGAGCCGCCTCGATCGCGGCGAGCTGGTCGGCCTGCAGGGCGACGAGCGGGGAGACGACCAGGACGACGCCGCCGCGCTCGGCTCCGGCGATCTGGTAGACCGCGGACTTGCCGCCGCCCGTCGCCAGCACCAGCAGCGTGTCGCGCCCGGAGGCGGCCGACTCGATCGCCTCGCGCTGACCGGGGAGCAGCGACGACCAGCCGAAGTCCTCCCGGGCGATGCGGCTGACGGAGTCGGTGCGGGAGGAGTTCATAGCTCGACGCTACGACCAGACGGCCCCGGAGGCAGTCCGCTTGACAGCGCCGGGGAGCACGGTGAAGGCGCGTCGCCCGGCCTCACGGCCCGCCTCTGCCCCCTCGTCCCCGCGCTGTCAACGTCCTGCGGAGGGGCCCGTCGCGTGCTGGGCTGGGGCCCCGACGAGAGGAGCCGACATGGCCGACCAGAACGTGAACGAGGACCTTCCCGGATCCGGCGGCGACGCCGTCCCGAACACCGGCGGCGCGCAGACGGTGCTGCCCGGCGAGAACGCGGCCGACGCCTCCGCCGCGGGGGCCGCTCCCGGGGGCACCGCGATGGACCGCGGCGTCACGGACGCCGTGACCGACGGTGACAGCGGAGGAGACACCGTCTCCGGCCACGCCGACCTGCCGGACGAGACCGAGGGCGCGGTCGGCAGCGACCCGGCGAGCGCCGACTGACGTCCCGCTCGGACGCGTCCGGCCCGCCGGATCCGAGGATCCTTGCGGGCCGGAGGCGCTCTACCCTCCGCGGAGGAGGACTCGGGCTCAGCGCCGGACGACCACCGGGTTGAACAGCGTGCCGATGCCCTCGACGTCCACCGCGACGGTGTCGCCGTTCGCGATCGGCCCGACGCCGGCGGGCGTCCCGGTGAGGATCACGTCCCCGGGGAGCAGCGTGAAGATGCGCGAGACGTAGGCCACGAGCTCGGGCACCCCGTGGATCATGTCGCCGGTGCTGCCCGACTGCTGCACGCGCCCGTTGACGCGCGTCTCGATCGCGCTCTCGTTCCAGACGAACTCGGTCTCGATGACCGGGCCGAGCGGGCAGAAGGTGTCGTAGCCCTTCGCCCGCGCCCACTGGCCGTCGGAGCGCTGGAGGTCGCGCGCAGTGACGTCGTTGGCGATGGTGTACCCGAAGACCACGTCCTCGTAGTCCTCCGCGCGGACGTTGCGGGCCACGGCGCCGATCACGATCGCCAGCTCGCCCTCGAACTCCACCAGCTGGCTGTCCTCGGGGAGGACGATCGCCTCGTCCGGGCCGATGACCGACGTGTTCGGCTTGAGGAACACCAGCGGCTCCGCCGGGGCGTCACCGCCCATCTCAGCCGCGTGGTCGGCGTAGTTCTTCCCGATGCCGACGACCTTGGAGCGCGGGATCACCGGCGCGAGGAGCTTCGCCTCCGCGATCGGGATGCGCTCCCCCGTGGTGTCGAACCCGGCGAACATCGGGTCGCCGGCGAGCACGACCAGGTCGTCCTCGTCCACGATCCCGAAGTGGATCGCTCCCCCGTTGTCCCCGTCGCGCTGCGTGGCGAATCGTGCGATCTTCATGCGTCCAGCCTCGTCATCCATCCGTGCGTGTCCTCGCGGCGTCCGTACTGGATGCCGGTCAGCTCCTCGCGGAGCGACATCGTGAGCTCCCCGGCGGGCGCGCCCTCGCGGCCGACGGAGAAGCCCTCGCCCTTGAGCTCGGCGATCGGGGTGATCACGGCGGCGGTCCCGCAGGCGAACACCTCGACCACGTCGCCGGAGGCCACTCCGTCGCGCCACTCGTCGATGCTCACGCGGCGCCGCTCGACGCGGTGGCCGCGGTCCTCGGCGAGCTGCAGGACGCTGTCGCGCGTGATGCCCTCGAGGATCGAGTCCGATTCCGGGGTGACCAGCGTGCCGTCCTTCTTCACCAGCACCACGTTCATGCCGCCGAGCTCCTCGATCCACTGCGACTCCTGCGAGTCGAGGAAGAGGACCTGCGCGCAGCCGTGGCTGTAGGCCTCCTGCTGCGGAAGGAGGGAGGAGGCGTAGTTGCCGCCCGTCTTCGCCGCTCCCGTGCCGCCCTTGCCCGCCCGGGCGTAGGAGGTGGAGAGCCAGATCGACACGGGGGCGACCCCGCCCGAGAAGTAGGCGCCGGCGGGGCTGGCGATCACGTAGTAGCCGACGTCCTCGGCCGCGCGCACGCCGAGGAACGCCTCCTGCGCGAACATGAACGGGCGCAGGTAGAGGCTGGTCTCCGGCTCCGAGGGGACCCAGTCGCCGTCGACCGCGATCAGCTGCCGCAGCGACTCGACGAAGAGGTCCGTCGGGAGCTCCGGCAGCGCGAGACGGCGGGCCGAGCGCTGCAGGCGGCGCGCGTTCGCCTCCGGGCGGAAGGTCCAGACGGAGCCGTCCTCGTGGCGGTAGGCCTTCATCCCCTCGAAGATCTCCTGCGCGTAGTGCAGGACGGCGGCGGCGGGGTCGAGCGCGAGCGGGCCGTAGGGCTCGACGCGGGCGCTGTGCCAGCCGTCCGCGCGGGTCCAGCGGAGGCCGACCATGTGGTCGGTGAAGTGCATGCCGAAGCCGGGGTTCGCGAGGATCCGGGCGCGCTCCTCGGCGGAGCGGGGCGCGGGGGCGGCGGTCACCTCGAACGCGAGGTCGGCGGGGGCGGAGTCGGTGCTCATCGTTGTGGTGTCCTTCTGCGGGGGATCAGCGGAGGCGGGCGACGACGGAGTCGCCGATCGCGGCCGTGGAGCGCGGGGTGCCGTCGCGCGACTCGATGTCGGCGGTCACGGCCGCGGTGACGCGGGCGGCCTCGTCGCTCCGGCCGAGGTGGTCCAGCAGCATCGCGGCCGAGAGGATCGCGGCGGTCGGGTCGGCGAGCTGCCGTCCTGCGATGTCGGGCGCGGATCCGTGGACCGGCTCGAACATGCTGGGGAACGCGCCGTCGGGGTTGATGTTGCCCGAGGCCGCGAGTCCGATGCCGCCGCTGATCGCGCCGGCCAGATCGGTCAGGATGTCGCCGAAGAGGTTGTCGGTGACGATGACGTCGAACCTAGCAGGGTCGGTCACGAGGAAGATCGTGGCGGCGTCCACGTGGAGGTAGTCGACGGCCACGTCCTCGAAGGCGGCCCCCACCTCGTCGACGATCCGCTTCCAGAGCGAGCCGGAGAAGACGAGGACGTTCGTCTTGTGGACGAGCGTCAGCCGGGAGCGGCGCGTGCGGGCGAGCTCGAACGCGTGTCGGACGACGCGCTCGACCCCGTAGGCGGTGTTGACCGACACCTCGTTGGCGACCTCGTGCGGGGTGCCCTGCCGGATCGAGCCGCCGGTACCGACGTAGGGCCCCTCCGTGCCCTCGCGGACGACCACGAAGTCGACCTCGCCGGGAGCCGCGAGCGGCGAGGGGACGCCCGCGTAGAGACGGGTCGGCCGCAGGTTGACGTAGTGGTCGAGCTCGAAGCGCAGCCGCAGGAGCAGCCCGCGCTCGATGTTCGCGTCCCGGAGGCGCGGGTCCCCCGGTGCTCCGCCGACGGCGCCCAGGAGGATCGCGTCGTGCCCCGCGATCGCCGCGAGGTCCTCGTCGGTGAGGACGTCGCCGGTCTCGAGGTAGCGGGCGGCGCCGAGCGAGAAGGTGGTCGTCTCGAGCACCAGGTCGGAGTCGGCGGTGACGGCGTCGAGGACCTTGACGGCCTCGGCGGTCACCTCGGGCCCGATCCCGTCTCCGGGGATGACGGCGAGCTTCACGGTGCGGGGCATGGCGGTCCTCAGGCGTACGGGGTCGGAGTCCCCCCAGCGTACTCGCGGCCCGCCCGCGCCGCGGTCCGGGGCACGCGCCCCCGTCGGGCTGGCGAGGGCCGCCCGGGAGGCGCTGCGCGTCCCGGGCGGCCTCCCTCGGGAGGAGAGGAGGAGCGTCAGCTCCGGCGGAGGCGCCAGGCGCCGACCGCGGCGGCGGCCAGCACGAGGACGACACCGAGCCAGGCCGACCAGCCGACGCCCGAGTCGAACGCCGCGCTCGCCGACGCGACGAGGCTCGCGGCGGAGTCGGCGGGCAGCTCGCCGGCGACCGAGACGGCGCCGCCGAGGGTCTCCCCGGCCCGCTGCGCCTGCGCGGCGTCGAGGCCCTCGGGCAGCACGACTCCCCCGCGGTACACGGCGGTGAGGACCGTGCCGAGCGTCGCGGTGCCGAGGACGGCACCGAGCTCGTAGGCGGTCTCGGAGACGGCGGAGGCCGCACCGGCCTTGTCGGCGGGCGCGTTGGCCAGGATCAGCTCGTTCGACACCGTCTCGGCCGCACCGATGCCCAGGCCGAGGAACGCGAAGGCGACGGCGACGGTGAGCGCGGACGCTCCTCCGGGCGCCCCGCTGCCGAGGGCCAGCAGGATGTACCCGACGGCCGAGACCAGCAGTCCGGCCGGGACGACGAGGCGCGGAGCGACGCGGCGCGCGATCGGCACAACGCCGAGCCCGGCCAGGATCATCACGGCGAGGCCCGGCACGAGCACGAGGCCCGCCTCCAGGGGCGAGAGCCCGACCACGAGCTGCAGGTGCTGCGAGAGGAAGAAGAGCCCGCCGACCAGCGCGGTGACGCTGAGGAGGTTGACCACGATCGCCGCACTGAACGAGCCGCGGCGGAAGAGCGAGAGATCGAGCATCGGCGAGGCCCGGCGCTGCTGGCGGCGGACGAACAGAACTCCCGAGACGACGCCCACGACGAGCGCCGCGACGCCGACCGCGTCGATCCCGTGCTCGGCGAAGGACTTCACCGCGTAGACGACCGGCGCCATGGTCGCCAGCGACAGCAGGATGCTGACCACGTCGACCGGGCCGGGCTGCGGGTCGCGCGACTCCGGCACCAGGATCGGCACCAGGACGACCAGCGGGAGCAGCACGGGCACCGCGAGCAGGAACACCGACCCCCAGGGGAAGTGCTCGAGCAGCACGCCGCCGACCAGCGGGCCGATGCCCGAGCCCACGGCGAAGCCGGTCGCCCAGATCGCGATCGCGAGGCGGCGCTGGTCGCGGTCGGGGAAGACGCTGCGCAGGAGCGAGAGCGTCGAGGGCATCAGCATCGCGCCGAAGAAGCCCAGTGCCGCGCGGGCGCCGATGAGCGCCGCGGCGGTGGGAGCGAACGCGGCCACGACCGAGACGGCGGCGAAGCCGACCGCGCCGACCAGCAGGAGGCGCCGCCGCCCGACGCGGTCGCCGAGACTGCCCATCGCCACCAGCAGGCCCGCGAGCACCAGCGGGTAGGCGTCGACGATCCACAGCAGCTCGGTGCCGGAGGGGCCCAGATCCTCGGCGATCGAGGGGAGCGCGAAGTTCAGCACCGTGTTGTCGACCGAGACCAGCAGCACCGGGAGCATCAGCACCGCGAGCGCCACCCAGGCGCGTCGCCCGACCCGGTCGGCGGCGCCGGCGGTGTCGTGGGTGGAGACGGGAGCGGTGCGCGCGGACACGGGGACGACCTTTCAGAGGAGAACGGAGAGAGTATACCGTCCAGCCGGTACAGTCGCCACTGATCCGCCGTAGGATGGTCGCCGTGCCTCCTGCCCCCGCCCGCGACCGCGTCCTCGACGCGTTCGAGCAGCTCCTCATCGAGCAGGGCGAGCGCGCCGCGACCCTCGACGCCGTCGCCCGCGAGGCCGGAGTCTCCAAGGGCGGGCTGCTCTACCACTTCCCCTCGAAGGACGCCCTCGTCGACGGGCTCCTGCAGCGCCTCGACGCGCGGCGGGAGGCGGACGTCGCGCAGAGCCTCGCCGCTCCCGAGGGCGTGGTCGCCTACCTGCTGCGCACCTCCTTCGCCGCCGACTCGGCCTTCGACCGCACGATCCTCGCCGTGTCGCGCATCGCGCAGGGGCACGACGAGCGCGCCAGCGGCGGCCTCGCGCGGATCCACGACAGCTGGAACGAGGTGGTCGCCGACGCCGTGGGCGACCCGCTCGTCGCCCGGGCGATCGTCCTGATGAGCGACGGGCTCTACTACAACTCCGCCCTGCTCCCCACGGGCTCGCAGTCGCGCGGCGAGGCCGAGGACGTCCTCGCGGTCGTCCAGCGCCTCCTCGGGAGCTGAGCCGCGCCGCCCGGCGGACCCGCTACAGCTCGACGACCCCGTCGATCAGGGTCACCGTCGCGCCGCCGATCCAGATCGCGCCGTCCGTGCTCTCGACGCGCACGCGCCCGGCTCGGCCCAACGCCGCCCCCTGAGCGGCCGTGTAGCGCTCGGGCAGCACGCCGCTGCCGATCAGCCACTGGGCGATCCCCGCATTGAGGCTCCCCGTCACCGGGTCCTCGGACACACCGGCGTCGGGGATGAACGCCCGCACCTCGACCGCGCACTCGCCTCCCGCCGGATGCTCGCCCACGACGCCGACGGGGAGCCCGGCGAGGAGAGCCTGGTCCGGCCGCAGCGCGAGGACCTGCTCCGCCGACGCGAGCCGCACGGCCAGCCAGCCGGGACCGTTGTCGACCCACGCGTGGTCGAGGATCTCCGCGCGCGGGATCCGCAGAGCCGCAGCCACCCGCTCGAGCGTCGCCTCGTCGACCGGTCCGGTCCGCCGGCGGGGCGGGGCGGCGAAGGCGATGCCCTCCTCCGTCACCCGCAGTCGGACGAGACCCGCGGCGCACTCCTGCACGAGCTCCCCCGCCGCGCGGGCCGTCCCTCCGGCCGCGAGCCAGGCGTGCGCGCTCCCGAGGGTCGGGTGCCCGGCGAAGGGCAGCTCCCCGCCCGGCGTGAAGATCCGCAGCCGGTAGTCGGCCGCGGGGTCGCTCGGGCGGAGGAGGAAGGTCGTCTCGGAGAGGTTCGTCCAGCGCGCGAACTCCGCCATCGCGGCGTCGCCCACGCCGTCGCCGTCGACGACGACCGCCACCGGGTTGCCCCGGAACGGCGCGGCGCCGAAGACGTCGACCTGAGCGAACCGCCGCGTGCTCACTGCTCGGTGATGTCGATCTCCTGCATGAGGTCGGCGTCGATCGCGACGCGGACCTTCTCGAGCAGGCCGTCCGGGGCGGGGGAGTCGATGGTGATCACCGAGAGCGCCTTGCCGCCCGCCTCGGTGCGCGCGATCTGCATGCCCGCGATGTTGACCGCGGCGTCGCCGAACTCGCGGCCGTAGACCGCGACGATCCCGGGGCGGTCGACGTAGCTCATGACGACGAGGTGCTTCGCGAGGGGGACCTCGACGTCGTAGCCGTTGATCGCCACGATCTTCTCGACCTGCTTGGTGCCGGTCAGCGTGCCCGAGACCGAGATCTGCGAGCCGTCCGAGAGCGCGCCGCGCAGCGTGATCACGTTGCGGTACTCGTCCGAGACCGGCTCCGTGATCAGGCGCACCTCGATGCCGCGCTGCTCCGCGAGCACCGGCGCGTTGACGTAGGACACCGTCTCCGAGACCACGTTGGTGAACACGCCCTTGAGAGCCGCCAGCTTGAGGACCTTCACGTCGTAGCCGGCCAGCTCGCCTCGCACCTCGACGTCGATGGAGGTGACCGGCGAGTCCGCGAGGCCCGAGAAGACCTGGCCGAGCTTCTCGACCAGCGGGATGCCGGGGCGCACGTACTCGTCGATCACGCCGCCGGCGACGTTCACGGCGTCCGGCACGAGCTCACCCGAGAGCGCGAGGCGCACCGAGCGGGCGACCGAGACGCCGGCCTTCTCCTGCGCCTCGTCGGTCGAGGCCCCGAGGTGCGGAGTGACGACCACGTTCTCGAGGGCGAGCAGCGGCGATCCGGTCGGCGGCTCCTTGACGAACACGTCGAGCCCGGCGCCGGCGATGGTCTTCGCGACGAGCGCGCGGTGCAGCGCGTCCTCGTCGATGAGGCCGCCGCGGGCCACGTTCACGATGAACGCCGACGGCTTCATCAGCGCCAGCTGATCGTCCGAGATCATGCCCGTCGTCTCGGGGGTCCTCGGCATGTGGATCGTGATGAAGTCGCTCTCGGCCAGCAGCTCCTCCAGGGAGAGGAGCGTGACGCCGAGCTGCTGCGCGCGGGCGCTGGTCACGTAGGGGTCGTAGGCGACGACGTTCACACCGAAGGCCTGCAGGCGCGCGGTGATCAGCGCGCCGATGCGGCCGAGGCCGATGATGCCGACGGTCTTCTCGTAGAGCTCGACGCCCGTGTACTTCGAGCGCTTCCAGAGGCCCTGCGCGAGCGCGCTGTGCGCGGCGGGGATGTGGCGGGCGAGGCTCAGGATGTGGCCGACGGTGAGCTCGGCGGCCGAGATGATGTTCGAGGTCGGCGCGTTCACGACCATGACGCCCGCGGCGGTCGCGGCGGTGATGTCGACGTTGTCCAGGCCCACACCGGCGCGGGCGATCACCTGGAGCGAGGGGGCCGCGGCGATCGCCTCCGCGTCGACCTGCGTCGCGGAGCGCACCAGGATCGCGTGCGCTGTGGCGAGGGCCTCGAGCAGCGCCGGGCGGTCGGTGCCGTCCACGGAGCGGATCTCGAAGTCGGGACCGAGCGCGTCCACGGTGGCGGGCGAGAGTTCTTCGGCGATCAGGACGACCGGCTTTGTCACGAGAGGCGCTTCCTTCGGAGAGGGGACGGAGCGGGCACCGAGGCGGGGGCGTCGGCAGCCCCCCGACACTGTAGCGGAGGGGTGGGCGCGCCCCGCGCCGTGTGACGCCGCCGGTCAGCTCAGCGAGACCAGGCTCTCGACGCCGAGGACGAGCTGCACGTCGAGCGAGAGCGCCGCCGAGAGGCAGAGGGCCGCCGCGAGCAGTCCGACGCGCGCCGGGAGCCCCCGGCGGCGCCCGAGCAGGACGGCGGCGACGAAGCAGGCGACCGGCAGCACCAGGCCGAGCAGGAGCACCGCCCAGCCCGTCGGATTCAGATCGGTGCCGAGGGAGGCCGCGTAGCTGCGCAGGCCGATCAGGTTGCCGACCGCCTCCCAGACGTCCCAGGCGAAGAAGAGCGCGAACACCACGGCGGCGAGGACGGAGGCGGCCGGGCGCCGGCCGGGCCGGTCGCGCCGGCCGGTCCCGCCGAGGGTGGCCCGGGTCGAGTCGGTCATCAGGCCCCCTTCAGGAACGGCAGCGGAGCGAGGAGGACGAGTCCGGCGACCAGCCAGAGCACGCGGATGCGCACCCGGGCGTCGCGGGTGGCGAGGAGCGCCACGGCGAACCACACCGGCGGCGCCAGGACCGCCAGCCAGAGCCCGAGCGAGTAGAGGGCGCCGCCGAGCGCATCGCCCGCGAAGCCGGCCGTGGCGACCGGCGACTGCCGCGTCGCCGTGATCGCCCAGGCGATGGCGTACAGGAGGTAGAGGCCGGCCGCGATGCCCGCGGCGATCAGCAGAGCGGACGAGGACGCGGCCTCGTCGTCGGGGTCCTCGTCCTCGGAGTCGTCGTCGTCCGAGCCGTCGTCCGCCGGGCCCGCCCCCGCGACCGTGCGGGGCGTCCGGCGCACGCGCGCCGTCCCCGCGGCGAGCGTCGGGTCCGCGCCCTCGCCCGCCCACTCCAGGGCCTCGTCGTCGGCGTCGTCCTCCGGGCCGGCGTCCGGCCCGCGGTTCACCGGCGGGGTCGCCGCGTCGTCGTCCTCCGGGGAGCGGCCCGGTCCACCATCGATCACCGCAACACCCTAGCCGCGCGCACCTCGCAGGAGGCTCAGAGCCCGCCGCCGCCTCCCCGACACCCGGCGGACACCCCGCGTCCTCCCCCGGGGGCGAGGCTGAGCGGATGGACGACCGCCGCCGCCGCTTCGTCGCCCTCGGCGACTCCTTCACGGAGGGGGTCGGCGACCCGCACCCGCGCCTGCCGAACGGAGTGCGCGGCTGGGCCGACCGCGTCGCCGAGCGCCTGGCGAAGGCCGAGCCGGGCTGGGAGTACGCGAACCTCGCCGTCCGCTCGAAGCGCCTCGCCCAGATCACCGAGGACCAGCTCGCGCCCGCCCTCGCGCTCCGCCCCACCCTGATCACGCTGTACGCCGGCGGCAACGACATCCTCGACCTCGGCACCGACACCGTCGATCTGATCACCCGCTACGAGGCGCTCGTCGACGCGCTCGCGACCACCGGCGCCTCCCTCGTGCTTTTCACCGGCGTCGACATCCCGGGACTGCCCGCCCCGCGGATGTTCCTGCGCCGCAACCACCTCTACAACAGCGCCGTCCGCCGGATCGCCCGCGAGCGGGGCGCGATCCTCGTCGACTACTGGGCGATGCGGGAGTTCCACTCCCCCGTGCTCTGGTCGCCCGACCGGATGCACCTCTCCAAGCGCGGCCACCGCGTCCTGGCCGGCCGCGTGCTCGACACGCTCGGCGTGCCGCACACGATCTCGACCGGGCCCTGGGACGCTCCCGAGCCGCTCCGCCTCCGCGCGCGGCTGCGCGAGCAGCGCCGCTGGGCCGCCGACTGGGTCCTCCCCCTCGTCGGCCGCAAGCTGCGCCGGGTCACGCTCGGCGACCACCTCTCGCCCCGGTGGCCGGACCCCGTCCTCGTCCCGCCGAAGGGCGGTCTCCGCCGTCTCGTCCGCGAGCTCGAGCGGTAGTCGCGCCCCGGACGCGGAGGAGCCCCGGCCCGGCGAGGGGATCCCGGTGGACGGGTCCCTCGTCGGGCCGGGGCTCCCCCGGTCGACGCGGTGCGACTAGCGCGCGACGCTGCCGTCGGTGTAGTCCTCGTCGGTCTGCTTCCAGGCGAAGAGCTTGCGCAGCTCGCGGCCGGTCTCCTCGATCGGGTGCTTCTCGCCCTTGGCGCGCAGCTCCTGGAACTCGGGTCCGCCCGCGTCCTGGTCGCCGATGAAGCGCTTCGCGAAGGCGCCGCTCTGGATGTCGCCGAGGACGGCCTTCATGTTCTCCTTCACGCGCGGGTCGATGACGCGCGGGCCGGAGACGTAGTCGCCGTACTCGGCGGTGTCGGAGACGCTCCAGCGCTGCTTGGCGATGCCGCCCTCCCACATGAGGTCGACGATGAGCTTGAGCTCGTGCAGCACCTCGAAGTAGGCGATCTCGGGCTGGTAGCCGGCCTCGACGAGCGTCTCGAAGCCGTACTGGACGAGCTGCGAGGTGCCGCCGCAGAGCACGGCCTGCTCGCCGAACAGGTCGGTCTCGGTCTCCTCGGTGAAGGTGGTCTTGATGACGCCGGCGCGGGTGCCGCCGATGGCCTTCGCGTAGGACTTCGCGGTCTCCCAGGCGGTACCGGTCGCGTCGTTCTCGACGGCGATGATGTCCGGGATGCCGCGGCCGGCGACGAACTCGCGGCGCACGGTGTGGCCGGGGGCCTTCGGCGCGATGAGGATGACGTCGACGCCCGCGGGCGCCTCGATGTAGCCGAAGCGGATGTTGAAGCCGTGCGCGAAGGCGAGGGTCTTGCCCTCGGTCAGCGCGGAGGCGATCTGCTCGCTGTAGATCGCGCGCTGGTGCTGGTCCGGCGCGAGGATCATGATCAGGTCGGCCCAGGCCGCGGCGTCGGCGACGCTCTTGACCTCGAAGCCGTCGTCCTCGGCCTTGGCGGTCGACTTCGACCCCTCCTTCAGCGCGATGACGACCTGGACGCCGGAGTCGCGGAGGTTCTGCGCATGCGCGTGGCCCTGCGAGCCGTAGCCGACGATCGCGACCTTCTTGGACTGGATGATGGAGAGGTCGGCGTCGGCGTCGTAGATGAGCTCGGTCACGTGGTGAGTCCTTTTCTGTAGTGGAGAGTTCGCGGTCAGTTCTTGAAGACGCGCTCGGTGATCGACTTGGAGCCGCGCCCGATGGCGAGCAGGCCCGACTGCGCGATCTCCTTGATGCCGTAGGGCTCGATCACCCGCAGGAACGCGTTGGTCTTGCCGGTGTCGCCGGTGACCTCGATCACCAGGGCGTCCGTCGCGACGTCGACCACGCGGGCGCGGAAGAGCGTGACGGCCTCGAGCACCTGCGATCGCGTGACGTTGTCGACGCGGACCTTGACGAGCAGGTGCTCGCGCTGGACCGACTGGTCGGTGTCGAGCTCGACGATCTTGATCACGTTGACGAGCTTGTTGAGCTGCTTCGTGACCTGCTCGAGCGGCAGGTCCTCGACGTCCACGGCGACCGTGATGCGCGAGAGCCCGGCCAGCTCGGTCGGACCGACCGCCAGCGACTCGATGTTGAAGCCGCGGCGGGCGAACAGCCCGGCGACACGGGTGAGCAGTCCCGGCTTGTCCTCGACGAGCAGGGAGAGAACGTGGTGCGTCATGCGGGTCTACTCCTCGTCGTCCCAGGTCGGGCTGTGGTCTCGGGCGTACTGGACGTAGCTGTTGGACACGCCCTGCGGGACCATCGGCCAGACCATGGAGTCGCGGCTGACGACGAAGTCGATCACCACGGGCCGGTCGTTGGTGGCGATGGCGAGGCGGATGGCGTCGTCGATCTCCTCCGGCTTCGTGACGCGGATGCCGAGCGCGCCGTAGGCGTCGGCGAGCTTCACGAAGTCGGGCACCCGGACGGTGTCGTGACCCGTGTTGAGGTCGGTGTTGGAGTAGCGGCCCTCGTAGAACAGGGTCTGCCACTGGCGCACCATGCCGAGCGAGGAGTTATTGATCACCGCGACCTTGATCGGGATGTCGTTGATCGTGCAGGTGGCGAGCTCCTGATTGGTCATCTGGAAGCAGCCGTCGCCGTCGATCGCCCACACGGTGCGCTCGGGCTCGCCGACCTTGGCGCCCATCGCCGCGGGCACGGAGTAGCCCATGGTGCCGGCGCCGCCGGAGTTCAGCCACGAGTTGGGGCGCTCGTACTTGATGAACTGCGCCGCCCACATCTGGTGCTGGCCGACGCCGGAGGCGAAGACGCCCTCGGGGCCGGTGATCTCGCCGATGCGCTTGATGACGTACTGCGGCGAGAGCAGGCCGTCGTTCGGCTCGGTGTAGCCGAGCGGGAACTCCGTCTGCAGGCCCTTGAGGTAGCTCCACCACTCGGAGGTGTCGGCGCGGCCGTCGGCGGAGGCCTTGGCGAACGCGTCGGTGAGGTCCGGGAGGACGTCCTTGAGGTCGCCCACGATCGGCACGTCGGCGGTGCGGATCTTGGAGATCTCGGCCGGGTCGATGTCGACGTGCACGACCTTGGCGTGGGGCGCGAAGAGCGCCGCCTTGCCGGTCACGCGGTCGTCGAAGCGCGAGCCCAGCGCGAGGATCAGGTCCGCCTCCTGCAGCGCGAGCACCGCGGGGACGGTGCCGTGCATGCCGGGCATGCCCAGGTGCTGCTCGTGCGAGTCCGGGAACGCTCCGCGCGCCATCAGCGTGGTCACCACGGGGGCGCCGCAGGCCTCGGCGAACGCCTTCAGCTCGGCGGCCGCGCGGGCGCGGATGATGCCGCCGCCCACGTAGAGCACCGGCTTCCGCGACTCGACCAGCAGCTGGGCCGCGGCCTGGATCTGCTTGCCGTGGGCCTTCGTGACCGGACGGTAGCCGGGCAGGTCGATCTTCGGCGGCCAGAGGAACGGCGCCTGGTCCTGCTGCGCGTCCTTCGTGATGTCGACCAGCACGGGGCCGGGGCGGCCGGTGGTGGCGATCAGCGCGGCGGAGGCGAGGGCCGAGGGGATGTCCTCGGGACGCGTCACGAGGATGGAGTGCTTCGTGATCGGCATCGTGATGCCGACGATGTCCGCCTCCTGGAACGCGTCGGTCCCCATGAGCGTCGAGAACACCTGGCCGGTGATCGCGAGCATCGGGACGGAGTCCATGTAGGCGTCCGCGATCGCGGTGACCAGGTTGGTCGCTCCGGGGCCCGAGGTCGCGATGCAGACGCCGAGCTTGCCGGTCGCCGAGGCGTAGCCCTCGGCGGCGTGGCCGGCGCCCTGCTCGTGGCGGACCAGGATGTGCCGGATCTTCGAGGAGTCCATCAGCGGGTCGTAGACCGGGAGGATCGCGCCTCCGGGAAGGCCGAAGACGTCCTCGATCCCGAGCATCTCGAGCGAGCGGACGACCGCCTGCGCTCCGGTGAGGATCTCGGCCGCGGGGGCGGCCGCGGGAGCGTGGGCGGGTCGGGGTGGCTGGGGCGTCGGTGCGGGCTGCACGGCGGACGGATCCGGAGTCATGCGGGTGTCGATTCCTTCAGGAGGTGGTGCGGCGGCGGGCAGAGCCGGAGGCGAGTGCCCGGGAACGCGAGTGCGCGGCCGGCCGGAGCGGGCCGGGTCACCCGGTGACGGCGCCCTCGGCTGCCGAGCGGACGAGCTTGGCGTACTTGGCGAGGACACCGCGGGTGTAGCGCGGAGGGAGAGGGGCCCAGCCTTCTCGGCGGGCGGCGAGCTCGGACTCGTCGACGAGTAGGTCGATCGAGCGAGCGGCGATGTCGACCCGAATCGGGTCTCCGTCGCGAACGAATGCGATGGGACCTGCGTCCACCGATTCGGGAGCTATGTGGCCGATGCACAGGCCGGTTGTGCCGCCTGAGAATCGTCCGTCCGTCAACAGTAGTACATCTTTTCCGAGCCCGGCCCCCTTGATGGCGGCGGTGATGGCGAGCATCTCGCGCATGCCGGGGCCGCCCTTGGGGCCCTCGTACCGGATGACCACCACGTCGCCCTTCTCGATCCGGCCCTCGGTCAGGGCGTCCATCGCGGCGCGCTCGCGCTCGAACACGCGGGCCGGACCCTCGAAGACGGAGGCGTCGAAGCCGGCGGTCTTGACGACCGCGCCCTCGGGGGCGAGCGAGCCCTTGAGGATGGTGAGCCCGCCGGTCGCGTGGATCGGGTTGTCGAGGGTGCGGATGACCTCGCCGTCCAGCGGCGCGATGTCCATCGCGGCGAGGTTCTCGGCGACCGTCCTCCCGGTGACCGTCAGGCAGTCGCCGTGGAGCAGCCCGGCGTCCAGGAGCGCCTTCATCACGGCCGGGACGCCGCCGTGGCGGTCGACGTCGTTCATGACGTACTTGCCGAAGGGCTTGAGGTCGCCGATGTGCGGGATCGTGTCGCCGATGCGGTTGAAGTCGTCGATCGTGAGGTCGACCTCGGCCTCGTTGGCGATCGCGAGCAGGTGCAGGATGACGTTGGTCGACCCGCCGAAGGCCATCGCCACCGCGATCGCGTTCTCGAACGCCTCCTTGGTGAGGATGTCGCGGGCCGTGGTGCCGTTGCGCAGCAGCTCGACGACGGCCTCGCCGGACTTGCGGGCGAAGTAGTCGCGGCGGCGGTCGGCGGCGGCGGGCGAGGCGGAGCCGGGCAGGCTCATGCCGAGCGCCTCGGCGACGCTGGCCATGGTGTTGGCGGTGTACATGCCACCGCAGGATCCCTCGCCCGGGGCGAAGGCGCACTCGATGCGCTTGGCGTCCTCCTCGGACATGATCCCGGCCTTGACGCCGCCGACGGCCTCGAAGGAGTCGATGATCGTTATGTCCTTCTCGGTGCCGTCCGAGAGCTTGACCCAGCCCGGTGCGATCGAGCCGGCGTAGACGAACACGGCGGCGAGGTCGAGGCGGGCCGCGGCCATCAGCATGCCGGGCAGCGACTTGTCGCAGCCGGCCAGCATGACGGTGCCGTCCAGGCGCTCGGCCATCATCACGGTCTCGACGGAGTCGGCGATGACCTCGCGGGAGACGAGCGAGAAGTGCATGCCCTCGTGGCCCATCGAGATGCCGTCCGAGACGGAGATGGTGCCGAACTGGAGCGGGTAGCCGCCGCCGGAGTGCACGCCCTCCTTCGCGGAGCGCGCGAGGCGCTCGAGCGAGAGATTGCAGGGGGTGATCTCGTTCCACGAGGACGCGATGCCGATCTGGGGCTTCTCCCAGTCGTCATCGCCCATCCCGACCGCCCGCAGCATCCCGCGCGACGTCGTGGCCTCGATGCCGTCCGTGACGGTGCGCGAGCGGGGCTTCCAATCGATTTCCGGCATGCGATGAGGCTACCGCCTCGCGCGCGGTGCCCCTGCTCGCCGGGCGGACCCGGACCGGCCCGCGCACCCGTTCCTGCCCCGGCCTCCGGCAGCGGCACCGGACGCGGACGTCCCCGCGGATCTCCGACTCGTCGCGAACGGCCGCTCCCCGCGTCGGCGGACGGCCGTCCTCGGCGAGTCGGCGATCCGGGACCCGCCGGCGCTGACCGCCGGAAGGGGGCTGCTACTCCGCGCGCAGGTCGGCCAGCAGCCGGAGTGCGTGCGCGACCTGCTCGGGACCGCGGACCCGGTAGGAGGCCGCGGTGGCGCCCTCGCCGCTCTTGATGCCGACGTCGCCGGAGCCGAGGACCGCGAAGGCGTCCTCGTCCGTCACGTCGTCGCCCGCGTAGAGGACGGCGGTCGCGCCGGTGTAGCGGCGGAGGTGCTGCACGGCCTCGCCCTTGGTGGTCGAGCGGACCGAGAACTCCAGGACGTTCTTGCCCTCGCGGACGGTGACCCCCTGCACCTCGGCGCGCGCCTCGGAGAGGGCGACGACGTGGGCGACGCGGCTGTGGCGCTCGGTCGCGAGGCGGGTGTGCAGGGCGAAGCCGGCCGGCTTGTCCTCGATCCAGACGTTGTCGATCCCGCGGGCGATGCCCTTCAGGACGTCCTCGAGCACTCCCACCTTCTCGAGCTCGTCGTCGTCGAGCCGGACCGCGTCCTCCTCGGGGTCGAGGCGGATCTCGATGCCGTGGGAGCCGACCAGCAGCGCCTCGTCCGGCAGCTGCGAGACCTCCTCCAGGCTCCCGAGCGCCCGGCCGGAGACCAGCGCGACCCTGGTGCCGGGGAGGGCGAGGAGCCGCAGCACGGCCTCGCGCGCCTCGGGGAGCGCCCGCGCGCGGGCGGGGTCGTCGACCTCGGGCGCGAGGGTGCCGTCGAAGTCGAGGGCCACCAGGAGCCGTTCGGTCGCGGCGAGCTCCCGCAGCGCCGCCGCGAGCCGCTCGGGCACTCCCTCGCTCATCGCGCGCCGCCGTCGAGCTCGCGGTCGTCGGCGGCCTCCCGCTCGAGCTCGGCCGCCTGTCCGTGGGCCGCGTCGTCGCGGTGCTCGGCCTCCTGGCCGTGCGGCGCCTCCTGCCCGCGGGCGGCGGGCCGCACGTCGAGCTGCTGGCCGGCCGCGTGCTCCGCGAGAGCGGAGAGGAACGACTCGGACCAGCGCGCCACGTCGTTCTCGAGCACGCGGCGACGGAGCGCGCGCATGCGCCGGGTGCGCTCGACGCGCGGCATCCGCGCCGAGGCCTCCATCGCGTCCTTCAGCCCCGAGATGTCGTGCGGGTTCACCTGCACGGCCTGCTTGAGCTCGTCGGCCGCTCCGGCGAACTCGCTCAGCACGAGCACGCCGTCGTTGTCGAAGCGGGACGCGACGTACTCCTTCGCGACGAGGTTCATCCCGTCGCGCAGCGCCGTGACGAGCATGACGTCGGCGGCGAGGTAGAGCGCCACCATCTCCTCGCGCGGGTAGCCGTGGTGGAGGTAGCTGATCGCCGGGTGCCCGAGCGTGCTGTAGTCGCCGTTGATCCGGCCGACCTGCAGCTCGATGTCGTCGCGCAGCTGCCGGTAGGTGTCCACGCGCTCGCGGCTCGGGCTCGCGACCTGGACCAGCACCGCGTCCTCGGAGGTGAGGCGGCCGTCCGCCAGGAGCTCGCCGAAGGCCTTCAGGCGGTGGCCGATCCCCTTGGTGTAGTCGAGCCGGTCGACGCCGAGCATGATCGTCGCGGGGTTGCCCAGCTCGGCGCGGATCTCGGCGGCGCGGGCCTGGATCTCGGGGGTGCGCGCCATCGCCTCGAACGACGCGGAGTCGATCGAGATCGGGAAGTGCCGGGCGACGACCGGGCGCACGCTCGCCCCGCGCCGCGAGCGGTTGACGCGGCGGGTGCCGCCGACGGCCTCCTCCTCGACCGGGACCTCGACGACCGTGCTGCGGGTGTCGTAGCCCAGCAGGCGCCGGACCGCGCGGAGGAAGCTGCCCGCGTCTCCCTGGCGCTGGAAGCCGATCACGTCGGCGCCGAGCAGGCCCTCAACGATCTGCCGGCGCCACGGGAGCTGCGCGAAGATCCCGTAGGGCGGGAACGGGATGTGGTTGAAGAAGCCGATCGTGACGTCGGGCCGGAGCTCCCGCAGCATCTTGGGCACGAGCTGGAGCTGGTAGTCCTGCACCCAGACCACGCCGTCCTCCTCCGTCACGGCCGCGGCCGCCTCGGCGAAGCGCTGGTTGACCCGCACGTAGGCGTCCCACCAGTCGCGGTGGTAGGTCGGGGGCGCGATCACGTCGTGGTACAGCGGCCAGAGCGTGTCGTTCGAGAAGCCCTCGTAGTAGTCCTCGAGCTCCTGCGCACTGAGGGCGACCGGGACGATCTGCACGCCGTTGTCGACGAACGGGGCGACCTCCTCGTCGGCCACGCCGGGCCAGCCGACCCAGGCGCCCTCGTTCGCACGCATCACGGGCTCGAGCGCGGTGACCAGCCCGCCGGGCGAGGTCTTCCAGGAGGCGGTGCCGTCCTCGGCCACGACGCGGTCCACGGGGAGGCGGTTCGAGACGACCACGAACGCGTTGCGCTCGGTTCCTCCCGAGGTCCCGGCGTCGGTCCTGTCAGCGGCGGAGGAGGCGGAGGCGGAGTGCGGAGGAATGGTGGTCCCTTTTCGTCGGTCGAGCCGTCGTCGTGCCCGTCGAGGCTATCAGCCGGCCCCGCTCGGGGGACGGGGGATCAGCCCTGCACGAGGGCGAGGGCGAGCGTCGCTCCGCCCACCGTCGGGACGACCGCGACGAGTCCGAGGAGCGCGTACTGGCGCCACGAGACGTGCACGCCCAGCGCGGTCAGCCTCTGGTGCCAGAGCAGGGTGGCGAGCGAGGCCCACGGGGTGATCAACGGTCCGGCGTTCACGCCGATCAGCAGGGCGACCAGGCGGAGCGGATCCGCCGCGACGGGCTCGAGGGCGAGGTAGGCGGGCAGGTTGTCGACCAGGTTGGAGGCGACCGCGCCGGAGCCGGCGAGGCGCAGCAGGTCGAGCGTCCCGCTCCCCTCCCCCGCGACCACGGCGAGCGCCGCGCCCAGCCCGAGCTGGTGCGCCGCCTCCATCGCCACGAAGAGGCCCGCCGCGAAGACGACGAGCTGCCACGGCAGGAGGGCGGGCGTGAGCGCCGCGGGACGGCGCACCGCGAAGAGGACGATCAGCGCGACCGCGGCGACCGTCGCCGGGATCCACACCTCGAGGCCCGAGACGAGCGCCGGCAGGAGCAGCGCCACGACGGTCCCCGCGCCGATGAGCAGCACCCGGTCCTCCACCGGCGTCCGCTCCCCCGGGGTGTAGCGCCCGGCCAGCTCGCGCCGGTAGCGGATCGCGAGGATCAGCACGGGCACGACGGCCGCGACGAGCGCGGGCACCGCGGTCAGCGCGGCGAAGGCGAAGGGGCCCTCGACCCCCAGGCGCCGCTGCGCGAGCAGGTTGGTGAGGTTCGAGACGGGGAGGAGGAGGGAGGCGCAGTTCGCCAGCCAGACCGTGGCCATCGCGAACGGCAGGGGCGGGACGCGCACGTGCGCCGCGAGCAGGACCACGACCGGGGTCAGGAGCACGGCGGTCGTGTCGAGCGAGAGGAACACCGTGCTGACGACGGCCATCGCCACCACCAGCAGCCAGAGCACCGCGGTCCGCCCGCGGCCCCACTCGGCGGAGCGCTCGGCGACCACGGTGAAGACGCCGGCCTCGGAGGCCAGCTCGGCGACCACGGTCACCGCGACCACGAAGCCGAGGATCGGCGCCGTCCGCTCGACCAGCTCGCCCAGCGCGTCCATCGGGAGGACCCCCGTGACGACGGCCACCGCCCCGACGACGAGCAGCACCGCCCCGATCACAGCCGTGCGCATGTCGTTCCCGTTCTCCTCGGCGTGCCCCGGCTCGAGGATTCGGGTCCCGGCGGCGGTCCACCGTAGCGGGACAACCCCTCGGTGCTGTCAAGCGTTCCTCTGAGAGCTTTCGCACCCGCTAGCGTCGGGGTGAACACGGGAGGCACACGCATGCGCAAGTTCATCCTCAACTCCAGCGTCATCAGCGCGATCGTCGGCGGCTGGTCGATCCTGCAGACCACGCGCAAGGGCCCGCGCGACTGGCGCCTGGCCCTCCAGTGGGTCAGCTGGGCCATCTCGGTCACCGTCGCCCTGGGCTCCGTGTCCTACGACTCGAAGGAGATCGTCAAGGAGGAGCGCGGCAGGAAGCGCGACCGCTAGGCCCTCCTGACGCGCCGCCTCCCCGCGGGGCGGCGTGTCAGCCGGTCTCCCGACCCGGTGGCGGCGACACTGTTCCCAGTCGCTGCCGGCACGGGAAACGGGGTTCGTCATGAGGTTTCGTCTGAGGCGTCGCAAGGCGGCCCCCGAGGTCGTCGAGGCGGCCCCCGTCCTCACGCAGGACGAGCTCTTCGCCGTCGTCCACGAGCGGCTCGCGGCCTTCGTCGGATCCGAGGGCGCCTGGGTCGTCACGCGCCGCAGCCACGACGACCGCGACCCGATCTTCCACGGGATGCTCGCGCGCTCCCTCGCCCACGAGCTCTCCGCCGCCATCCAGGAGGAGCAGCTCCGCGCCGGCGCCGAGCGGACGTCGTCCCCGGTCACCGAGGCGATCCCCGTGATGCGCGCCTCGACTCCCCCGGTGGAGCCGGCCGCCCTCACCTGGGAGCCGAAGCCGATCGCCGTCTGGGCGGAGCCGGCCCCCGCCGACGTCGCCGTCGACGCCCCCGTCCCGACCCGCTCCTGACCCGAGCGGTCTGCCGGCGGGCTCGCCCTCCGGCAGACCCGACGAGCGACGTCGCCCTTCCCGCTGATCGAGGAGGCGGCACCGCCGCCGTCCCGAGATCCCCCGTAGCCGACCCTCCCCCGGCCGCCCGTCAGAGCGTCGGCCAGCTCCCGGGGCCCTCGCTGCCCGCCGGGTACTCGTCGAGCGGCACCCGATCCGCGTGCCACGCGTCGATCGCGGGCTGCACGATGCGCCAGCACTCCTCGGCGGCGTCCCCGCGGACCGAGAGCGACGGGTCGTCGTCGAGGATCCCCGAGATGACCTCGCCGTACGCCAGCAGCTCGCCCGCGCCGAAGGTCGCCTCCAGCGAGGCGCGCTCGAGCGTGTACGGGTCGCCGGGGCCGTTGATGTTCAGCTCGAGCGACATCTGGTCGGGCGCGAGGAACAGCCGCAGCACGGACGGCGCCTCGGTGCCCACGAAGCCGCGGGGCAGGTGCGGCACCGGCTTGAAGCGGATGACCACTTCGCGCCGCCGCTCCCCGAGCGCCTTGCCGGAGCGGAGGGTGAACGGCACGCCGGCCCAGCGCCAGGTGTCGATCTCGACGACCAGCTCGGCCAGCGTCTCGGTGCGGCGAGCGGGGTCCACTCCCTTCTCGTCCGCGTAGGCGGGCAGCTGGCGTCCGTCGATCGTCCCCGCCGTGTAGCGGGCGCGGCGCGAGCTCGCGGAGGGGTCGTCGCCGTGCAGGCGCGTGGCGCGCAGGACGATCGACTTCGCGTCCCGGAGGTCGGCCGCGTCGAGCGAGGACGGCGGCTCCATCGCGATCACCGCGAGGACCTGCAGCAGGTGGCTCTGGATCATGTCGGTCAGCGCGCCCGCGCCGTCGTAGTAGCTCGCCCGCCCCTCGAGGGCCAGCTGCTCGTCGTAGACGATCTCGACGCTCTCGATGTGCTCGGCCGACCACAGCGGCTCGAGGATCCGGTTCGCGAAGCGCAGGCCGAGCACGTTCATCACGGTCGCGCGGCCGAGGAAGTGGTCGACGCGGTGGATGCGGTCCTCGGGGACCAGCGCGGCGAGGCGCTGGTCGAGGGCGTGCGCGCTCGCCTCATCGGTCCCGAACGGCTTCTCCAGCGCCAGCACGGTGCCCTCCGGCAGGTCGTGGGCGGCGAGCGCCTCGCAGGCCTTCGCCGCGATCGCCGGCGGGAGGGCGAAGTAGACCGCCACCGGACCGTCGCAGCTCGCGAGCAGTGCGGCGAGCGCCTCCGGATCGGTGACGTCGACCTGCTGGTAGCGCGTGCCGGAGGTGAGCGCGTCCACGCCCTCGCCCTGCGCCTCGACGGTGGCGAAGGAGGCGGTCAGCACCTCGTGCCAGTGCTCCTGGGTCCAGTCCTCGCGTCCCGCGCCGACGAGGTGGACCCGCCGGTCGGTCTCGCGGGTCAGCAGCTGGCCGATGGCGGGGAGGAGGAGCCGCGAGGACAGGTCCCCCGTCGCTCCGAGGATGAGCAGGGTCGAGACGGTCTGTGCCATGCGGCTCACCCTACGGCGGCGCTGAAGAGCCCCGCTCCGCCTTGACTGGGAGGCCACAGCCGCACCTGAGAGGATCGCCGCATGGTCTCCCCGATCGAGGACTACGCCGTCCTCTCCGACTGCCGCACGGCCGCTCTCGTCTCCCGCGACGGAGGGATCGACTGGCTGTGCCTGCCGCGCTTCGACTCCGCCTCCGTCTTCGGCGCCCTCCTCGGCGGCGACGACCAGGGGCGCTGGTCGCTCCGGCCGGTGGACGGGGAGGCGACGAGCGAGCGCCACTACCTCGGCGACACGCTCGCGCTGGTCACCCGGTGGACGACGCCCACCGGCGTCGTCGAGGTGGTCGACGTGATGCCGCTGCGCGACGAGCGCGCCGAGCTGGTGCGCCGGGTGCGCGGAGTGTCGGGGACCGTCCGGATGCGGCAGGAGCTGCGCATCCGCTTCGACTACGCCCGCACCATGCCGTGGGTGCGGCAGGAGGGGACGGACGAGGATCCGCTGCTCGTCGCCGTCGCCGGGCCCGACGCGGTCGTGGTGCGCGGAGTGCGGTTGAAGGCCGTCGACCACGCCCACGCGGCGGAGTTCGACGTCGACGCGGACGCGGTCGTCGACCTCTCGATGGCGTGGTTCCCCTCGCACCAGCGGGCGCCGAAGCGCCTCGACGTCGACCGCGCGCTGGAGCGCACGCTCTCCTGGTGGTCCGAGTGGGCGTCGGCGATCGACTACGACGGCCCGCACCGCGACGCCGTCGTCCGCTCGCTGCTGACCCTCCGCGCCCTGACCGACGACGAGACCGGCGGCATCGTCGCGGCGGCGACCACCTCGCTCCCGGAGCAGTTCGGCGGCGCCCGCAACTGGGACTACCGCTACGTCTGGCTCCGCGACGCCTCGCTCACCCTGCAGGCCCTGCTCGCGCACGGGTTCGAGCAGGAGGCGCAGAAGTGGCGGGCCTGGCTGCTCCGCGCGGTCGCGGGCGCGCCGGAGGACGTGCAGATCATGTACGGCCTCGCCGGCGAGCGCGACCTGCCCGAGCGGGAGATGCCGACCCTGCCCGGCTACGACGGCGCCTCCCCCGTGCGGATCGGGAACGCCGCCGTCGACCAGTACCAGGCGGACGTGATCGGCGAGGTGATGGTCGCTCTGCACGAGGCCCGCGTGGCCGGAGTGGACGAGACGGAGTTCTCCTGGCCGCTCCAGCGCGCGCTCCTGGGCTTCGTCGAGACCAACTGGCAGCGGCCGGACAACGGCATCTGGGAGATCCGGGGCGAGCCGCGGCACTTCACGCACTCGCGGGTCATGATCTGGGCCGCGCTCGATCGGGGCGTCCGCGCCGTGCGCGAGAACGGCCTGCCCGGTCCGGTCGAGACCTGGGAGCGCCTCCGCGACGAGGTGCGCGCCGAGATCGAGGCCCAGGGCTTCGACGCCGAGCGCGGCCACTTCGTGCAGTCCTACGGCTCGCCCGAGGTCGACGCGTCGCTCCTCGTGCTGCCGATGGTCGGGTTCGTCCCCGCCGACGACCCGCGGATGCTGGGCACCGTCGCCGAGCTGGAGCGCGTGCTCCTGCAGGACGGCCTGCTGCACCGCTACCGGACCGAGTCCTCGGTCGACGGCCTCGCCGGCGGCGAGCACCCGTTCCTCGCCTGCTCCTTCTGGCTCGTCCGGCAGTACGCCGACTCCGGCCGGATCGACGACGCGCGGACCCTGATGGACCGGCTCGTCGGGCTCTGCAACGACGTGGGCCTCCTCTCGGAGGAGTACGACGTCGAGGGCCGCCGGCACGCGGGGAACACTCCCCAGGCCCTCTCCCACCTCGCCCTGGTGCAGGCGGCCGACGCGATCGCGGCAGCCCGATGAGGCGCCGCCGCGTCGTTCTCGCGAGCATCGGCGGAGTCCTCGGAGTCGCGGTCCTCGGCTTCCTCACCTGGAGCTCGATCGTCAGCGGCCCCGACGAGGACGCCCTCGCCCGTGTGCGCGCCGATCCGGCGATCGCGGTCGAGCGCACGGACGACGCGCTCGTGATGACGCCGACCTCGACCGGCGAGCTGGCCGGCACGGGCCTGGTCTTCATCCCCGGAGCGAAGGTCGACGCCTCCTCCTACGAGGCGACCCTGGCTCCGCTGGTCGAGGCCGGGGCGACCGTCGTGATCACGCGGCCGATCCTGCACCTGGCCTTCTTCGATCTCCGCTCGCTCGAGACCTTCACCAGCCAGGCCGAGGGCGTCGACCGCTGGCTCGTCGGCGGCCACTCCCTCGGCGGCGTGAAGGCCTGCCAGTGGGCCGAGGACCCGGCGGTGGCGGGCCTGGTGCTGCTCGGCAGCTACTGCGCGAACGACCTCTCGGGCTCCGGGCTCCCCGTCCTCAGTGTCAGCGGATCGGAGGACGGGCTCAGCACGCCGGAGAAGGTCGCCGACGCGAGCGTCCGGCTGCCCTCCTCCGCCGACCTCGTCGAGATCGACGGCGCCAACCACGCCGACTTCGGCTGGTACGGGCCGCAGGCGGGCGACGGCGAGGCGACCATCAGCCACGAGGAGGCGGACGCCCGCATCGCCGAGGCCCTCCTGGGCTTCAGCCGCGAGGTCGGCTGAGTCGCCCGCTCCCGCTTGACCTCGAGCGCACTCGAAGTCGTAGGTTGACGCCATGTCCACCGCCACCGCCGCCCCGGCCGAGCCGGAGGTGCTGTCGATCTCGCAGGTCGCCGCTGTCACCGGTCTCACCGTGCACACCCTGCGCTACTACGAGCGCGCCGGGCTCATGCTCGACCCGGTCGAGCGCGCCTCGTCGCAGCACCGCCGCTACCGGCCGGCCGACGTCAGCTGGGTCGACTTCCTCACCAAGCTCCGCGCGACCGGGATGCCGATCGCGCGGATCCGCGAGTACGCCCGGCTCCTCCGGATCGGGCCCGCCACGGAGCCGGAGCGCCTCGCGCTGCTCCGGACGCACCGCGAGGAGGTCGAGGCGCAGCTCGCCCGGACACACGCCAGCCTCGCCGCGATCGACATCAAGATCGCGGCGTACCAGGAGAGGACCACCCACTGATGAAGACGATCACCCTCGGATCCGACGTCGCCGCCCTCGAGGTCTCGCGCCTCGGGCTCGGCGCGATGGGCATGTCGGCGTTCTACACCGGCGCCGGCACCGACGACGCGGAGTCGATCCGCACCGTGCACCGCGCCCTCGAGCTCGGCGTCACGTTCCTCGACACCGCCGAGATCTACGGCCCGTACACCAACGAGGAGCTGCTCGGCCGCGCGCTGGCAGGCCGCCGCGACGAGGTGGTGCTGGCGAGCAAGTTCGGCATGATCCGCCACCGCGGCGACGGGGGCCGCGGACTCGACGGCTCCCCGGAGAACCTGCGGCTCGCCGTCGAGGGCTCGCTCGCGCGCCTCGGCACCGACCGCATCGACCTCTACTACCAGCACCGCATGGACCCGGGCGTCCCGGTCGAGGAGACCGCCGGGGCCTTCGCGGAGCTGATTCAGGAGGGCAAGCTCCGCGGCTACGGCCTCTCGGAGGCGGCGCCAGCGACGATCCGGCGCGCTCACGCCGTGCACCCGGTCACCGCTGTGCAGTCCGAGTACTCGCTCTGGACCCGCGACCCCGAGGCGGAGGTGCTGCCGGTCCTCCGCGAGCTCGGCATCGGCTTCGTCCCGTACTCGCCGCTGGGCCGCGGCTTCCTCACGGGCAGCATCCGCTCGGTCGCCGAGCTGGGCAGCGACGACTTCCGCCGCGACAACCCCCGCTTCGCCGACGGAGCGCTGGAGGCGAACCTCCGCATCGTGGAGGCCGTCGACCGTGTGGCGGCAGAGGCGGACGCGACCGCCGCGCAGGTGGCGCTCGCCTGGCTGCTCGCCCAGGGCGAGGACATCGCTCCGATCCCGGGCACCAAGCGCGTCTCGCGCATCGAGGAGAACGCCGCCGCGGACGCCCTCGTGCTGACCGCGGAGCAGCTCGACGTCCTCGGCTCGCTCGAGGCCCCCGTCGGCGACCGCTACGCCGACATGAGCTCCGTGAACCGCTGACCGCCCTGCAGGACGCCGCTCGCCGCGCGCACCCCGGGTGCGGCCGTGCGAGCGGCGTCCTCGCAGGAGTCAGTCCCGCGGCGGCAGCTCCCGCTTCGGGGTGTCCCGCAGGTCGATGAGACCTGTGAACATCGCCCCCCGCTCGTTCGAGCGCTCGTCGCCCGAGAACAGGTTGTCCGGGGCGGAGGACCCGTGCCGGCGCGGGGTCGCGGCGGGAGCGGGCTCCCGCTCCATCTCGACGCGCTGACGCGGCAGGGCGACGGGGTCGTTCTCGTGCAGCCACGAGACGAGCCGCTCGCGCACGTAGCAGCGCAGGTCGAAGAGCGTCGGCGCGTCCTTCGCAGTGACGAGCACCCGGATCCGGACGAAGCCGCCCGTCGCGTCGGTCACCTGCAGCACGCTGGTGCGCCGGTCCCAGAGGTCGGTCTCCTCGAGCATGCGGTGCAGCTCCTCGCGCATCTGCTCGGGGCTGACCCGCCAGTCCAGGTCGAGCTCGACGGCGCCGAGCAGCTCGGACCCGGTGCGGGTCCAGTTCTGGAACGGCTGGGTCGTGAAGTAGTTCGTGGGCAGCACCAGGCGGCGGTCGTCCCAGAGGTGGACGACGACGTAGGTCAGCGTGATCTCCTCGATCCGCCCCCACTCGGTCTCGACGATCACCACGTCGTCCAGGCGGATGGCGTCGCTGAAGGCGAGCTGCATCCCGGCGAAGATGTTCGTGAGGCTCGACTGCGCGGCCAGGCCCGCCACGATCGAGAGCACGCCGGCCGAGGCCAGGAGGCTCGCACCGGCCGTGCGGGCCTCGGGGAAGGTCAGCAGCGAGGCGCCGATCGCGATGACCACGACGGCCGCCACGGCGACCCTCCGGATGATCGTCATCTGCGTGCGGAGGCGGCGTGCCCGGCGGTTGTCGGCCGTGTCGGTCCGGTAGCGCTCGGCGCCCAGGTCCTCGAGGAACACGAACAGGGATCCGATCACCCACGCCGCCGCGCCGATCGTGGCGATCTGGAACACCCGCTGCACGAGACCCGGCCAGGGGTCGCCCGACACGGTGGCGGCGAGCGCGGCCCAGACCGCGATGGTCATCAGCAGCACGCGGAACGGGATGCGCAGACGCCGGATCAGCAGGCGCGCCCAGGTCTTGCGCTTGCCGACCGAGCGCAGCACGAGGGCGACGACGGCGGTCGCGACCACGGCGATCACGACCGCGATCACCACGGCGAGCGCGATCGAGCCGATCACGGGGAGGACGTCTTCGGGCACATCGGTCCTTTCTGGAGGGGAAACGGAAGCGAACGGAGATCCTGCCACGCGAACGGGGGTCGGTCCGCATTCTGCGCCGGACACCGTGCGGATGCTCAGGCGCCTGTTAGCGTCGGCGGACGGAGACGTCGACCCGGCCTGGAGCACCGTCGCCCGGGCCTTCACGCGGACGGGCATCACCCTGAGCCTGACCGCCGCCGCCGCCGATCAGGCCCGGGCCTCGGACGCGCTCGACATCGGGATCGGCTCCACGAGCGTCGGCTTCCGCGGAGTCCTGCCGCCTTTCGACCCGTCGACCGCCGCACCCTCCAGCGAGTGAGCACGGGCCGGCGCTCCCCCTGCGGGCGCTCGGAGGAGGTCGGGAACGGACACGGACCGGGAACGACGAAGCCCCGCACCTCACGAGGAGGTGCGGGGCTGGTGGTGCACCCCCTCGGACTTGAACCGAGAACCCACTGATTAAGAGTCAGTTGCTCTGCCGATTGAGCTAGAGGTGCGTTCCGGCCGGCTGATCGTGCGTGCCGAACCGAGGGATCACACTACCAGCGTCTCCCCCCGTCTCGTCAAATCGAGTGCGACGGAAAGCCCGCGGCAGCGATCGGAGGCTCCGCGGGACCCACCGGTATCGTGGTCGCGTGACCCCGCAGAGCAGTGACCAGAGCTTCGACGACGACCTCCGACTCGCCCTCCGCCTGGCGGACGCGGCCGATGCGATCTCGCGGGAGCGGTTCGGCGCGCTCGACCTCGTCGTGGACACGAAGCTCGACCGCACCCCGGTCACCGACGCCGACCGCGCCGTCGAGAAGGCGATCCGCGCGCTGCTCGCCGCCGAGCGTCCGGACGACGCGATCCTCGGCGAGGAGTTCGGCACCTCGGGCGAGGCCTCGCGGCAGTGGATCCTCGACCCGATCGACGGCACCGCCCACTTCCTCCGCGGCGTCCCGATCTGGGCGACCCTGATCGCGCTCGCGGTCGACGGCGTCCCCGTCGTCGGAGTCGTCTCCGCTCCCGCTCTCGGCACGCGCTGGTGGGCGGCCGAGGGCTCCGGCGCCTGGGCCGTCGAGCTGGAGGCCGGGGCCGAGCCGCGACCGCTGCGCGTCTCGGGGATCGACACGCTCGCCTCGGCGACCTTCAGCTACAACAGCATCCAGCAGTGGGAGGGCGCGGGCCGTCTCCCGCAGCTGCTCGAGCTCGCCGGCGCCGTCTGGCGCGACCGGGCGTACGGGGACGCGTGGCCCTACATGCTCGTCGCCGAGGGCCTCCTCGACGGTGCGGGCGAGTTCGACGTGAAGCCCTACGACCTGGCGGCCCTGGTGCCGATCGTGCAGGAGGCGGGCGGCCGCTTCACCTCCGCCGACGGGGAGGACGGGCCGTGGCACGGCAGCGCCGTCGCCACCAACGGCCTGCTGCACGACGAGGTGCTCGCGATCGTGGCGCCGCGATGAGGAGCCGGACGGCCGCGCTCGCCTCGGCGGCGCTCCTCCTGCTCCTCTCGGGCTGCTCCTCCGTCGTCGGGCCGGACGGCCCGGAGGCCGTGCGTGACGAGGGCGGCACGGTGGCGACCGCCGGCGTCACCGACGTGTTCTCGCTGCGGCGCGGCGACTGCCTGGCCGACCCGGGCGACGACCGCATCGCCGACGTGGACGTCGTCCCGTGCGCCGAGGAGCACGCACTGGAGGTCTTCCACACGTTCGCGCAGCCCGGAGACCGCTACTCCAGCCGCAACACGCTGCTCGCCCAGGCCGAGGCGGGCTGCGAGCCGGAGTTCGGCGCCGTGATGGGGATCGCCTACGGCGACTCCGCCCTCGAGTACCGCTCGCTCGTCCCCTCCGAGGTCGGCTGGCGCCATGGAGACCGCACGATCGTCTGCGCGGTCCTCGATCCGGCCGACGACTCCACCACCGGCAGCCTCTTCGGCTCCGCTCGCTGACCACGGCTCCGATCGACCCCCGTTCGGCTCATTGACACGCGCTCCGGCGGAGCGCAGGGTGAAGGGACGAACGGCAGGCGCGAGGGGGCGCGGAGACCGGCGGCTCAGGAGTCGACATGCAGGACCGGCACGACCAGGAACCCCCCGAGCGCTCGCGCACGGCCGAGCAGCACTGGGGACCGGCGGACAGCCTGTTCCCGAGGCTCCACCGGCAGAGCTCCCTGCTCGCCGCGGCGGAGGCGGTCGCGCAGGTCGACGGGCCCGGCCCGGGCGACGTCTGGTCGCGGCTCCTTCACGACTACGCCCACGCCTCCGACCGCGTCGTCTCGGTGGACGGCGACGACGAGGCCGCCACTCTCGGCTGGCTGAAGCCGCGCGGTGTGGTCTCGCTGCTGGTCACCGAGCGGTGCGACGACGACGACGCCGCCGAGCACCTGGTGGCCGCGCTCGCCGCGATGAACGCCGTGACCCTCTCCGTGCACGAGGCGCGAGCAGCACGGCTCCGTCCTCTGCTGGACGTGCTGCACCGGCTCCTGCCCGACGCGTTCGCCGAGCTGCCGGTGGACCGCAGCGCCCACTACCCGGCCGGCACCGCCGTCGCCGTGCTGGCGCCGGGCGTGCTCTACCGGGACTGGGCCCCGCCGCAGGCTCTCGCCGGCCCGGCGCACGACGACGACGACCGGCTGGCGATGCTCACCCTCTACGGGCGGATCAGACAGCTCGACGTGCGACCGTCGTGAGGGCGGCGGAGCGGAGCTCCCAGTGTGCGACGACGACCGGTGGTGGAGATGGGGGGAATCGAACCCCCGTCCATCGCTGTGATTCTGCGCCTTCTACGGGTGTAGCCGATGAGAGCGTTCTGCTCGGCCCCGACCGTTACCATCGGCGCATCGGTCGACGGGCCCAGCCCGAGTGCAAGTCCCGCGTCGCCCTCAGGCGTAACGACGCAGCAAGTCCTCTAGATGACGCCAGGATCCGGGGCGAGGACGCACCCACGGGCTGACGGACTATCTACTCTGGCTTAGGCAGCGAGAGCGAAGTCGGTGCGCTTCTGTTCGGCACCTGTGTTTTCCAGGGATCGTTGACGAGATGACCCTGGATCCTCGACCCGCTTCTCGCAGTTTCGCAGGCAATGTCGAAACCGATCATCCCCGCGAGCACTCGACGGCCCGGAGGCCGCTGGAGTGGGTCGTTCGTCGCACACTGTGGAGTTACGGGTCCTAGTCTACCTCAGCTCCGCGGGCGGTCACCCGGCGGCGGCGCAGATCGAGCAGACCCAGCACGAGCGCAAGCGCGATCAGCCCGAGGGTGACGAAGTAGCCGTTGCGGAAGGCGTCGTGGTACCGGTCCAGCCCCTCCGCCATCCCCTGCTCGCTCGCCAGGGTCGCGAAGAAGACGGCGGAGGCGCAGGCGGTGCCGACCGCGGTGCCCACGCGCTGGCCGAGCTGGCCCACGGAGCCCGCCACGCCGCCCTGCGCCGGCGGGATCTCGGCGAGGGTGAGCGTCTGGTTCGGCGACACGACGAAGCCGCCTCCGGCCCCGGCGACGAGCATCGCGGCACCCATGCCGTAGGCGGCGGTCTCGGCCGGGAGGAGCTCGGCGGCGAGCAGCACGAGCGTGAAGCCGATGACCACGAGCACGATGCCGAGCACCACCAGTGCGCGGCCGTAGCGCTGCACGAGCTTGCCGCCGTACCAGGCGGTCACCGCCGAGGTCAGCGCGAACGGGATGCTCACCATGCCGGCGAACACCGGCTCGAGGCCGAGCCCCTGCTGGAGGAAGAGCGTGGTGAGGAGGAAGGTCGCCGGGATCGCGGCGAAGTAGGAGGTCGCGACCAGGATGCCGTTGCGATAGGAGCTGGTCCGGAAGATGCGGAAGTCGATGACGGGCGTCCGCCCCGACGCGGCGTAGTGCGACTCCCAGCGCACGAAGACGGCGGCGGCGGCCGCGGCGAGCACCAGCCAGAACCAGCGGTAGGGCGAGTCCGAGGAGGAGCCCGTGGTCAGCAGGAACGGCAGCATGAACGCGAAGATCGCGACCGCCAGCAGGAGCAGGCCGACCGGGTCGAGGGACCGGTCTCCCTCGGGCCGCGAGCGCTTCTTCGGGATGAGCTTCCAGGCGAAGACCAGCGCGGCGACGCCCAGCGGGATGTTCATCCAGAACAGCAGGCGCCAGCCGTCCTGCTCGCCGCCGATCGCGATCAGGAGGCCGCCGAGGGTCGGGCCGAAGGCGGTCGACAGGCCGATGGTCGCGCCGAAGACCCCGAAGGCCCGGGCCCGCTCGGCGCCGGTGAACATCTGCTGCACCAGCCCGAGGACCTGGGGCATCTGGATGCCCGCGGCGACGCCCTGCAGGAAGCGCGCGACGACGAGCAGCTCGATCGACGGCGCGAGCGCGCAGAGCAGGCTCGTCACCGTGAACGCGGTCAGCCCGATGAGGAACAGCAGGCGGCGCGAGCGGATGTCGCCCAGCCGACCGGCCGGCACGAGCGCCAGTCCGAAGGCGAGCGCGTAGCCCGCGACGATCAGCTGCAGCTGGCTCGCGTCCGCTCCGAGCGAGCGCTCGATCGACGGCAGGCCGACGTTGACCTTCGAGAGGTCGAGGATCGTGATGGCCGCGACTCCGACGCTCACCGCGAAGGCGCGCCACCGCGTCTTCTCGTCGGCGGCGCTCAGGGCGGCGGGGGCGCTGTTCTCGGGGGAGGTCACGCGCCCCAGTCTCCCAAAGCACGGGGCGCGAAGAAGAGGCTTGCGCGGCACCCGTCGGACAGTGCCCGCCGGGGCCTACTCGCCGAGGCGGCGGCGGGTCGACATCGCACGGTCCGCCTCGCGGCGGTCCTGGCGCTCTCGGAGGACCTGGCGCTTGTCGTAGTCCTTCTTGCCCTTGGCCACGGCCAGCTCGACCTTGGCCTTGCCGTCGCTGAAGTACAGCGAGAGCGGGATCAGCGTGTACCCGCCCTCCTTCACCTTGTTGTGGATCTTGAGGATCTGCGCCTTGTGCAGCAGCAGCTTGCGCTTGCGGCGCGGCGGGTGGTTCGTCCAGGTGCCCTGGGCCCACTCGTTGATGTGGACGGCGTCGAGCCACGCCTCTCCCCCGTCGACGAACGCGTAGCCGTCGACCAGCGAGGCGCGGCCGGCCCGGAGGGACTTCACCTCGGTGCCGGTGAGCACGAGGCCCGCCTCGTAGGTGTCCTCGATGAGGTAGTCGTGGCGCGCCTTGCGGTTGGTCGCGACGACCTTCTGTCCCTGTTCTCTGGGCACGGCTGCTCCTCGGGTCGCGAGCGGATGAAGGGGGCGGGCATCGTCGGGGCGATGCACCGGTGGGCCGCCCCGAACGGGACAGCCCACCAGTATACGTCCGGTCCGGGATCAGACCCGCAGGTACCGCGCGATCGCGACGTTCGCCGAGACGGCGGCCAGGACGATGCCGACCACGATCAGGATCGGCACGACGATCAGAGCGTCGTCGAGTCCCACGAAGGAGGTCAGCGGGATCCGGTACGCCAGGAACCCCTGCACGAAGACCTGCACGATGGCGACCACCGCGACTCCCGCAAGGATCGAGCCGACCAGCGCGGCGAAGACCCCCTCGAGGATGAACGGGGTCTGGATGAACCGGTTCGAGGCCCCCACGAGCCGCATGATGCCCAGCTCCCGTCTCCGCGAGAACGCCGAGAGGCGGATCGTGGTGGCGATGAGCAGCACGGCCGCGACGAGCATCAGGACGGCGATGCCGATCGCTGTGTAGCTCGCCGCGTTGAGGATCGAGAAGATCTGGTCGAGGTACTGCCGCTGGTCGGTGACGCTCTCGACTCCCGAGACGCTCGACAGGCTCTCCACGATGACGTCCGACTGGGTCGGGTCCTTCAGATTGATCCAGAAGGTCTGGTTGAGCAGGTCGGGAGTGACGTACTCGGCGACCGGGTTGCCCGCGAACTGCTCCTGGAAGTTCGCGTAGGCCTGGTCGTGGTCCTCGAAGTAGGAGCGGTCGATGTACGGCGCGAGCGTGGCGCCCTCGAGCTGGCCCTGCACCGCGTCGATCTGCTCGGCGGTGGCGTCGGAGCCGCTGCAGTTCGAGCCGCCGGAGGTGGCGGTGCACATGTACACCGCGACCTGCGCCTTGTCGTACCAGAAGTTCTTCATCTGGCCGATCTGCATCTGGAGCAGGATCGCCGTGCCGACGAAGGTGAGGGAGATGAAGGTCACCAGGATCACCGAGACGACCATGGAGACGTTGCGCCGGAGGCCGCTGGCGACCTCCGGCCAGATCAGTGCGAATCTCACTTGACGGGTCCTACGTTCTGCTGGTCGTCGCCGGTCTCGTCGCCCTCGCCCGCGTGGGCGCGGAGGCCGAGGCGCGCGGCGAGCGACTCCTCGGGCAGGGCGCCGGTGTCGGCGGGGAGGAAGATCGGACCGGTCTGGCTCTGCAGCTCGACGACGCGCGGGGCGGCGGCGGGCTCGGCGGCCGGCTCCGGCTCGCGCTCCGGCTCGACGGCGGCGGAGCGGCGGCCCTCGGGGACGCGGGGCTGGGCGGCGGTCTGCGAGAGGCGGGCCGGCTCGGGCGGCGGGGCCGGGGCCTCCTGGCGCAGGTCGATCTCGGGGACCTCGGCGGGCGCGAGCTCGCTGTCGATGATCGCCGGGGGCGCGGGCTGCTCGGCGACCGCGTGGTCGTCGGCCGCCACGACCACGACGCCGTCGTGGACGACGGTGATGCTCTCGGTCTGGCCGTAGCCGCCCTGGCTCTCGTCGCGGACGATGCTGCCGGCCGAGAGCTCGATGACGCGGCGCTTCATCTGGTCGACGATGCCGGCCTCGTGGGTCGCCATGATCACGGTCGTGCCGCCCGCGTTGATCCGCTCGAGCAGCGCCATGATGCCGGCGCTCGTGGTCGGGTCGAGGTTGCCCGTGGGCTCGTCGGCCAGCAGGACGGCCGGCTTGTTGACGACGGCACGGGCGATCGCCACGCGCTGCTGCTCGCCGCCGGAGAGCTCGTGGGGCAGGCGCGACGCCTTGCCCGCGAGGCCCACCATCTTGAGCGTGTCCGGGACGGCCTCCTGGATGTAGCCCTTCGACTTGCCGATCACCTGGAGGCTGAACGCGACGTTGTCGAAGACCGACTTGTTCGGCAGCAGCCGGAAGTCCTGGAACACGACGCCCATGTTGCGGCGGAAGTACGGGACCTTGCGGCTCGAGATCTTGCCGAGGTTCTGCCCGAGCACGTGGATCGACCCGGAGGAGGGACGCTCCTCCTTGAGGATCAGGCGGAGGCAGCTCGACTTGCCGGAGCCGGAGGCGCCGACGAGGAAGACGAACTCGCCCCGGAGGATCTCGAGATCGATGGCGTTGAGGGCGGGTCTCGTGCCGCCCCGATACTGCTTGGAGACGTTGTCGAAGCGAATCATGTCGGTACGAGGGTAAGCGACGATCCCGAAGAGTCCGCCGAGGGGGCGCGCGGCGCGTCGGTGGGGACGCGCCCGAGCCGCGCTAGGAGGACTTCCGCCAGCGGATCCCGGCGGCGATGAAGCCGTCCAGATCGCCGTCGAACACGTGCGAGGGGTTGCCGACCTCGTGGTCGGTGCGCAGGTCCTTCACCATCTGGTACGGAGCGAGGACGTAGCTGCGCATCTGGTCGCCCCAGCTCGCGGTGATGGTGCCGGCGAGCTCCTTCTTGGTGGCCGCCTCCTGCTCCTTCTGCAGCAGCAGGAGCCGCGACTGGAGCACGCGCATCGCCGCGGCGCGGTTCTGGATCTGGCTCTTCTCGTTCTGCATCGACACGACGGTGCCGGTGGGCAGGTGGGTGAGGCGCACCGCGGAGTCGGTGGTGTTCACCGACTGGCCGCCGGGGCCGGAGGAGCGGAAGACGTCCACGCGGATGTCGTTGTCCGGGATCTCGATCGCCCCGGCCTCCTCCATCAGCGGGATGACCTCGACCGCGGCGAAGGAGGTCTGGCGCTTGCCCGCGGCGCCGAAGGGGCTCATCCGCACGAGGCGGTGGGTTCCGGCCTCGACCGAGAGCGTGCCGAAGGCGTAGGGGGCGTCGATCTGGAAGGTGGCCGACTTGATGCCCGCCTCCTCCGCGTAGCTGGCGTCCATGACGGTCGCCGCGTACTTGTGCTTCTCGGCCCAGCGGAGGTACATGCGCATGAGCATCTCGGCGAAGTCGGAGGCGTCGACGCCGCCCGCTCCCGCGCGGATGGTGACCACGGCGGGGCGGTCGTCGTACTCGCCGTCGAGCAGGGTCTGCACCTCGAGCTCGCCCATGACCTTCTGGAGGCAGGAGAGCTCGGCGATCGCCTCCTGCTCGGACTCGGCGTCCTCGGCCTCGTTCGCCATCTCGACGAGCACCTCGAGGTCGTCCAGGCGCCGGTCGATCGCGGTGATCCGCGCGAGCTCGGACTGGCGGTGGCTGAGGGCGCTGGTCACCTTCTGCGCGTTGGCCGTGTCGTCCCACAGGTCGGGGGCGCCGGCCTGCTCGCTGAGCTCGGCGATCTTCGAGCGGAGACCGTCCACGTCGATGACGGCGCGGATGTCGGCGAAGGTGGAGCGGAGAGCAGTGATCTGCTCGGTGAAGTCGTTGTCCAGCATGGTGCGTCCAGACTACCGGGGGGCGGGGGCCGCCCTCCGGCCCGGGCGTACCCTGGGGACGGTGACCAGCACCGCTCCGCGCCCCTTCCCCGTCGGGCCGCTGCTGCTGTCGACCTTCCTCCCCACCCTCCTCTTCTCCATCGGCGAGGGGGCGATCATCCCCCTCCTGCCGGCCGCGGCCGGCGACCTCGGCGCGACGCTGGCCCTGGCGGGCCTCGTGGCGGGGATGATCATGATCGGCGAGCTGGCGGGCGACATCCCCAGCGGCTGGATCGTCTCCCGGATCGGCGAGCGCGGCGCGATGCTCGGAGCCTCGGCCGCGTCGATCCTCGGGCTCGTGGTGTGCCTGCTCTCGACGTCGTGGGTCGGGCTGACGATCGGCGTCTTCGTGATCGGCCTCGCGACCGCGGTCTTCGCGCTGGCGCGGCACGCGTTCATGACGTCGTTCGTCCCGATCACGCACCGCGCCCGCGCGCTCAGCGCCCTCGCCGGGGCGTTCCGCGCCGGCTGGCTGATCGGCCCGTTCCTGGCGGCCGGGGTGGTGCACCTCACCGGCTCCGTCGAGTCCGTCTTCTGGGTGCACATCGTCTGCTGCGTGGCGGCGGTCGTGGTCCTGCTGCTCGTGCCCGACCCCGCGACGGTGCTGCGGCGGGCGCAGGCCGCGGCCGACCGCGCCGCTCCGGAGGACGTGGTCGCCGCGGAGGCGTCGGCGACCGTCCCGGAGTCGCCGCAGTCGCTGCTCGGGACGCTGCGCGAGCACCGCGGGGTCCTCGCTCGGATGGGGACCGGCGCCGCCGTGATCGGGGCGCTGCGGGCGAGCCGGACGCTGATCCTCCCCCTCTGGGCGGTGAGCATCGGGCTCGCCGAGACCGACACCGCGATCATCATCGGCATCGCCGGCGCGCTCGACTTCGCCCTCTTCTACGCCGGCGGCCAGCTGATGGACCGCTTCGGCCGGGGCGCCACCGCGATCCCCTCGATGATCGGCCTCGGGCTCGGCCACCTCGCCCTCGCCGCCTCGGTGCTCGCCCTCGATCCGGTGCCCTGGTTCGTCGCCGTGGCCTGCGTGCTCGCGGCCGCGAACGGCATCGGCTCCGGGATCCTGATGACCATCGGCGCCGATCTCGCGCCCCCGGCCGATCCGGCCCCGTTCCTCGGCGCGTTCCGCTTCACCGGTGACGCGGGCAACGCCGCCGCCCCGATCGTCGTGTCGGCGCTCACCGCCCTCGTCTCCCTCCCCTTCGCCGCCGTCGTGATGGGGGTGCTCGGTCTGGGCGGAGCGGGGGCGCTCGCCCGCTGGATCCCGCGGTACCTCCCCCGGGCGGCCTCCCGCGGCTGAGGCGCGGAGCCCTCCTCCTACACTGGAGCCCGCACGCGGGAGTGGTGGAATGGCAGACACGCAGGATTTAGGTTCCTGTGCCGAGAGGCGTGAGGGTTCGAGTCCCTCCTTCCGCACGGGATCGGCCGGTACGCTGAGCGCGCTCGCGTGACCGCCGACCGGCCACCGGCCCCCGTCGACTGGAGATCCGTTGAATCACGCCGCCCTCGTCCCCTGGCTCGATCCGGAGACGATCCTGACCTCGTTCGGCCCCTGGGGTGTGCTCGTGGTCTGCCTCATCGTGTTCGCCGAGACCGGACTGCTGATCGGCTTCCTCTTCCCGGGCGACACGCTGCTGATCATCACGGGCCTGCTGGCGCACGAGAACGCGTCGAACGGCGGCCTCGGCGTCCCGATCTGGGTCATCTGCCTGGCCGTCGGGTTCTCGGCCTTCGTCGGCGGCGAGGTCGGCTACCTGATCGGGCACAAGGCCGGCCCGCGCATCTTCGAGCGCAAGGAGTCCGGCTTCTTCAGCATCGAGAACGTGAAGCGGACCAACGCGTTCTTCGAGCGCTTCGGCGGCCTCGCCGTGATCCTCGCGCGCTTCGTGCCGATCGTCCGCACCTTCGCGCCGATCGCGGCCGGCGTGGCCCACATGAACTACCGCAAGTACAGCCTCTACAACCTCATCGGCGCCCTGATCTGGGGCAGCGGGGTCACCCTGATCGGGTGGCTGCTCGCCTTCATCCCGCCGGTCGCCGACTTCGTCTCGCACTACATCGACGTGATCCTGATCGGCGCGGTCGTGCTCGCGCTGGTGCCGACGCTGTTCCACTTCTTCCAGCAGCAGCGCAAGGCGAAGCTCGCCGCCGACCCCGAGACCGACTCGACCGAGTCGGCCGCCTACGTGCTCGACGCCGACACCCTGGACGACAAGCACCCGAAGTCCTGACCTCCGCCTCCGCGAGACGCCACTCCGGCACGCGGCACGCCGACAGGCGTGCACCGGAGTGACATCCCGCGGTGGGAACCCGCCGGGGTCAGAGCCGGGCGGACAGGGCGGCGAGCTCGGCGCGCAGCGCGGTGAAGGCGCGGGCGCGGTGGCTCCGGGCGTTCTTCTGCTCGGGAGCGAGCTCGGCCGCCGTGAGCGCCCCGGCCTCGGGGACGAACACCGGGTCGTAGCCGTGGCCGTTCGCACCGCGCGGGGCCGTCGCGATCGCGCCGTCCCAGCGGCCCTCGACCACCGTCTCCTGACCGCCGGGGAGCACGGAGTCCGGCACCACGAGGGCGATGGTGCAGCTGAAGTGCGCACCGCGGTGCTCCGCCTTCACGTCGTGCAGCTGCGCCAGGAGGAGCTCGAGGTCGGCCGTCGCGTCGTGCGCGCGTCCCGACCAGCGGGCCGAGAAGATGCCCGGCGCGCCGCCGAGGACGTCGACGCAGATCCCGGAGTCGTCCGCGAGCGCCACGAGGCCGGTGTGCGCCGCCGCCGCGCGCGCCTTGATCAGCGCGTTCTCGGCGAAGCTCACGCCGTCCTCGACGGGCTCGGGTCCGTCGTAGGCGCGGACGCCGACTCCGGGGAGCGCGCCGGCCAGCATGGCGCGGAACTCCTCCACCTTGCCCGCGTTGTGGGTGGCGAGGACGAGGTCCAGGCTCACGCTCCGGGCTCCGCGGCGAGCGCTTCGGCCTGGATGCGGGCGAGGTCGGAGGCACCGGCGACCGCGAGGTCGAGCAGGGCGTCGAGCTCACGGCGGTCGAACGGGGCCCCCTCGGCGGTGCCCTGCACCTCGACGAACAGGCCTCGTCCGGTGACGACGACGTTCATGTCGGTCTCGGCGCGCACGTCCTCGACGTAGGCCAGGTCGAGCATCGGCACGCCGTCGATGATGCCGACGGACACCGCCGAGAGGCTGTCGATCAGCGGCTGCGCCTTCTGCCCCACGTACTTCTTGCCGCGCGCCCACTCGATCGCGTCGGCCATCGCCACGTAGGCGCCGGTGATCGCCGCGGTGCGGGTGCCGCCGTCGGCCTGGAGGACGTCGCAGTCGATCACGAGGGTGTTCTCGCCGAGCGCCTTCGTGTCGACCACCGCGCGGAGGCTCCGGCCGATCAGCCGCGAGATCTCGTGCGTGCGCCCGCCGACCTTCCCCTTGACCGACTCGCGGTCCATGCGGGAGTCGGTGGAGCGGGGCAGCATCGCGTACTCGGCGGTGACCCAGCCCTTGCCCTTGCCCTGCAGCCAGCGCGGCACGCCGTTCGTGAAGGAGGCGGTGCAGAGCACCCTGGTGTTCCCGAACGAGACGAGCGCGGAGCCCTCCGCCTGGGTGCTCCAGCCGCGCTCGATCGTCACGGTGCGCAGCTCGTCGGGCGCCCGCCCGTCCTTGCGCGCGGCCTTCGATGCGGTGCTGTCGGTCACTCGGGTCTCCCTCGATCGTGCGGGAGCGCGGCCCGGTCGAGCTCGCGCAGGTTGATGGTGCCGGTCTCGACGAGGTCGACGCTCGAGACCTCCGGACCGAGGAAGCGGCGGGCGAGGCGGACGAAGTCGCTCGAGCCCGTCTCCTCCCACCGGTAGGTCGGAGGCGCGGCGGAGGTGCGCTGCAGGCCGTGCGCCACGAGGGTCCGGTAGACGTCGAGCGCGGTCTCCTCGGCGCTCGAGACGAGGCGGACGTCCGGCCCCATCACGTACGCGATGGCACCGCGCAGCAGCGGGTAGTGGGTGCAGCCGAGGACGAGCGTGTCGACCCCCGCGGCCTTGAGCGGCGCGAGGTACTCCTCCGCCACCGCGAGCAGCTCGTCGCTCCAGGTGACGCCCGCCTCGACGAACTCGACGAAGCGCGGGCAGGCGGCGGTGAACAGCTGCAGGTCGGGCGCGGCGACGAAGGCGTCGTCGTAGGCGCGGGAGCGGATCGTCCCGACCGTGCCGATCACCCCGACGCGGCGGTTGCGGGTGTCGCGGACAGCGCTGCGGACGGCGGGCTGGATGACCTCGATCACCGGGATGCCGCGGCCGAGCGTGTAGCGCTCGCGGGCGTCGCGCATCATCGCGGCCGAGGCGGTGTTGCAGGCGATGACGAGCAGCTTGGCGCCCTGGTCGACCAGGGTGTCGAGGGTGTCGAGGGCGTAGGCGCGGACGTCGGCGAGCGGCTTGGGCCCGTAGGGCGAGTGCGCGGTGTCGCCGAGGTAGACGATCGACTCGTTCTGCAGCTGGTCGATCACGGAGCGGGCGACGGTGAGCCCGCCGACTCCGGAGTCGAAGATGCCCAGCGGTGCGTCCGTCACAGAGGAACAGCCTACCCGCGCCCTGCGGCCCGGTCCCGGCCGCACGCCGTTCCCGGGCCCGGCGGCGTGCGCAAGCCCCGGCACCCGCGCCTGGGCCGCGCGGGGGCGGCCGTGGAACACTGAGCGGATGGACTCCACGGCCTTCCTCACCGACCGGTACGAGCTCACGATGGTCGAGGGCGCCCTCGGCAGCGGCACCGCCGACCGCCGCTGCATGTTCGAGGTGTTCGCCCGGAGCCTCCCGCCCGGACGCCGCTACGGCGTGCTCGCGGGCACCGGCCGGCTCCTCGAGCTGATCTCGCGCTTCCGCTTCGGCGACGACGAGCTGTCCTGGCTCCGCGAGAACCGCGTCGTCGACTCCCGCACGCTGGACTGGCTCGCCGACTACCGCTTCCGGGGCGACGTCTGGGGCTACCGCGAGGGCGAGGTCTACCTCCCGGGCTCCCCCGTGCTCATCGTCGAGGCGCCCTTCGCCGACGGCGTGCTGCTGGAGACCCTGGTGCTCAGCGTCCTCAACCACGACAGCGCCGTGGCGAGCGCCGCCGCGCGGATGGTCTCGGCCGCCGACGGGCGACCGCTGGCCGAGATGGGCTCGCGCCGCGCCGGCGAGCGGTCCGCCGTCGCCGCGGCTCGCGCCGCCTACATCGCCGGATTCGGCGCCTCCTCGAACCTGGAGGCGGGCCGCAGCTTCGGCGTGCCCACGATGGGCACCTCCGCGCACTCCTTCACTCTCCTCCACGACTCGGAGGAGGAGGCGTTCCGCGCGCAGGTCGCCGCGCTCGGCCCCGGCACGACCCTCCTGGTGGACACCTACGACGTGACGGCCGCCGTCGACCTGGCGGTCCGCGTCGCGGGCACCGGCCTCGGCGCCGTGCGCATCGACTCCGGGGACCTCCCCCAGCAGGTGGCCGCCGTCCGGCAGCAGCTGGACGCGCTCGGCGCGACCGGCACGCGCATCACCGTCACGAACGACCTCGACGAGTACGGGATCGCCGCGCTCGCGGCCTCACCGGTCGACTCCTACGGCGTCGGCACCTCGGTGGCGACGGGCTCGGGCCACCCGACGGCGGGCATGGTCTACAAGCTGGTCGCGCACGAGGACGACGCGGGCGAGTGGGTCGCGGTGGCGAAGAAGTCGGTCTCGAAGGCGTCGATCGGCGGACGGAAGGCCGCCGGCCGTCTGCTCTCCGACGACGGGGTCGCCGAGGCCGAGGTCGTGCACGTGGGTGCCGGCCCCGAGGGCGCCGTCGGCGAGGGCGAGCGGGCGCTGCTCGTCCCCCTGATCGAGGACGGGACGATCCGTCCCGAGCACCTCGGCATCGAGGGAGTGGCGGCCGCCCGCGCGCACCACGCGAACGCGGTCCTCGAGCTGCCGATCGACGCGCTCCGGCTCGGCCGCGGCGAGCCCGTCCTCCCGACCCGCTACGAGTGAGCGGGGCGGGAGCTCATTTCATCTTCGCGTAGATCTCCTTGCAGGCCGGGCACACCGGGAACTTCTCCGGGTCGCGGCCCGGGAGCCACTTCTTGCCGCAGAGCGCGCGGACCGGCTTGCCGGTGATGGCGCTCTCGAGGATCTTGTCCTTCGGCACGTAGTGGGAGAAGCGCTCGTGGTCGCCCGGCTCGATGGACTCCTGGTTGAGGAGCTCCTCGAGCTCGCGGTCGAGCGTGGCGGTTCCTCCGCCTCCCTCGAGGGGGTCGGTGCTGCTGTTCTGGACGCGCGGAATCATGCCGACGATCCTACGCGCGGCGCCCGGGCCCGCGGCCGTGCGCTCCGGATCGGGCGGCGCTAGTAGCGGCTGGTGAACGCGACCAGCTCGGTCGCGCGGCGCTCGAACAGCCGGCCGCCGAGGAGCACGCCGAGGGCGAAGACGACCACGGCGCTGCCGAAGCCGACGAGCACGGCGTCGCCCGCCGCCTCCGGGTCGACGAACAGGGCCCGGACGCCGAGCACCACGGCCGGAGCCGAGAGGAGCAGCCCCAGGCCGAACGCGAGGGACTGCGGACCGGCGCCACTGGCTCCGGGGGCCTGGGGCTGCGTGAACGCGCTGTCGCCCGGGCGCGGAGCCGGATAGGCGAGCCGTGCCGAGACGGCGCTGGCGACGCCGGCGGGGACGAGCAGGAGGCAGGTGTTCACCGCGAGCACGACGGGCAGCGCACCGGGGAGACCCGAGGTCGCGCTGCTGATCAGCGAGCCGAGCACGACGACCGGCACGCCGAGCAGGAGGGTCGGGAAGGCGCGGCCGAGCCGGTCCGACCAGCCGCGGACGCCCGCCGCCACGTGGAGCCAGAACGCCGATCCGTCGTAGGCGACGTCGTTGTGGAGGAACCAGCCGAGGAACAGCGCGATCAGCGGGACCGGGAGCAGCGAGAGCAGCGGGAAGGGGACGCCGACGACCGCGAGCAGCAGCAGGGCCGCGACCGGCAGCACCGGCACGGCGACGAGCGACGCCTGGTAGCGCGGATCCCGGAGCCAGTAGGTGATGCTGCGCGCCGCGATCGCGCCGGTCCGGGTCGAGCCGAGGACGTCGAACCAGCCCAGCCGGAGGCCGCGCGGCGGCCGGTGCGTGCGCTCGGGGCGCCCGGTCAGCAGGCGGACGACGAGCCACCAGAGCGCGCCCGCCGCGACGAGCGTCGCCAGTGCCAGCAGGAGCGGGCCGAGCGCGTCGCCGGTCCGGGCGGCCGGGGCGATCATCCACGCCGCGCCGAACGGAGTGGCCCCCATCGCCGCGCCCCAGCGCTCGAGCACCGGGGTGTCCCCCGTGTCGACCAGCGCGGCGGCGCCGAGGGCTGCGGGACCGCCCAGCATCAGCACCAGGCCGAGGACGGCCAGCAGCTCGCGGGCGGTCCGGGAGGGGACGAGGGCGGCGGAGGCGGCGAGGCCGATCCGCGCGAACAGCGAGGCCGTCGCCACCGCGAGGAGCGGGCCGACCACGGCGAAGGCGCCTGCGCCCGGGACGAGCGGCGCGCTCGCGAGCCCGACCACCAGCAGGGCGAGCGTGGGGACCGAGACGAGGCCGGCCAGGGCGAGCGCCCCGGCGAGGCGGAGCGGCGGAAGGCCGAAGAGGCGGAACGCGCGCGGATCCATCGGGTCGAGCGGGCCGAGCAGGAAGGGCAGCACCAGGAAGCCGACGGAGACGAGGCCGCCGGCGGTCACGAGTGCGCCCGCCGCCGCGTCCGAGGAGCGCAGAGCGCCGATCGCCGCGATCAGCAGGGCCGTCACCGCGACGACCACGAGCACGCCCAGGACGGCGCCGGCCGAGCGCGCGGGCCCGGAGCGGAACGCGCCCAGGAGGACGTCGACCCTCAGCCGGAGAAGTCGTGCAGCCACTGCAGCCCCTCGGCGATCTGCTTGCCGCCCGCGAGCTCGAGGAAGCGCTCCTCCAGCGTCGCGGTGCCGGCGACCTCCGCGACCGTCCCGGAGGCGAGCACGCGCCCGCCGACGATCACGGCCACGTCGTCGCAGACGCGCTCGATGAAGTCGAGCCCGTGGCTGGAGAGGACGACGGTGCCGCCGCCCTCGACGAAGCGGCGCAGCACGGTGATCACGGCGGCCGAGGAGACCGGGTCCACCGACTCGAACGGCTCGTCGAGGACCAGCACGCGCGGGGCGTGGATCATCGCCGCCGCGAGGGCGACCTTCTTCGCCATCCCCGCGGAGTAGTCCGAGATCAGGCGCTCCAGCGCGTCGGAGAGGCCGAGCGCCTCGGCCAGCTCGACCGTGCGCTGCTTCGCCGTGGCGAGGTCGATGCCGCGCAGCGCGGCGGAGTAGGCGAGGAACTGGGCGCCGGTGAGCCGGTCGAACAGCCGGAGGCGGTCGGGCAGGACCCCGATCAGCGGCTTCGCGGCCGACGGGTCCTTCCAGACGTCGACGCCGTGCACGAGGACGCGGCCGGTGTCGGGTCGAAGAAGGCCCGTCATCATCGAGAGCGTGGTGGTCTTGCCCGCGCCGTTCGGGCCGATGATCCCGTAGAAGGTCCCCGCGCGGACGGCCAGGTCGATGCGGTCGACCGCCACCGTCCTCCCGAAGGTCCGGGTCAGCTGGTGCAGCTCGAAGACGACGGGCGAGGCGCCGTCCGGATCCGCGGCACCCTCAGCGGGCTCGGCGTTCGTCACGGACGTCATCCGGCTACGGTACCAACTCGCCCGCGGGCCCCCGGCGCCCGCGCCGACACCCGGCGACACGGCGAGAGGTCAACCACCCTGGCCCCGGGGGGCGTGAACTGTACACTAGGTCTCTACCCGAGGAGTCGACCAGATCGAGACGCAGCGGTTAATTCGAGGAGAACACACGATGATGCACACAGGTTCGACGAGCAGCAGCCCTGCCACCGTCGTCATCCTCGCCGCAGGGATGGGCAGCCGGCTCGGCCGCTCCCTCCCCAAGCCGCTCACGCCGCTCAGCGACGGGCGCACGATCATGCAGCAGCAGTTCGACAACATCCACCACGCCTTCGGCACGAAGGTCCCGGTGAGCATCGTCGTCGGCTACAAGCTCGAGCACATCATCGAGGCCTTCCCCTCGGCGACGTTCGTCTACAACGAGCAGTACGACCAGACCAACACCTCCAAGAGCCTCCTCCGCGCGCTGCAGGCGAGCGGGCAGGGCGGCGTGCTGTGGATGAACGGCGACGTCGTCTTCGACCCGCGCATCCTCGACCGGGCAGCCGCGCTGATCGCGAAGGACGTCTCCTTCGTCACCGTCAACACCTCGAAGGTGTCGGACGAGGAGGTCAAGTACACGACGAGCGCCGAGGGCTTCATCCAGGAGCTCTCCAAGACGGTGCGCGGCGGCCTCGGCGAGGCGGTCGGGATCAACTACGTGTCCGCCTCCGACAAGGCCGCGCTGGTGCGCCAGCTCGCCCGGGTCGACGCCCAGGACTACTTCGAGCGTGGCATAGAGTTGGCGATCGAGCAGGACCGCCTGCTCGTCGAGCCGATGGACATCTCCGACCTCTACGCCGTCGAGGTGGACTTCGCCGAGGACCTCGAGCGCGCGAACCTCTTCGTCTGACGCTCCCGGCTCCTCCCCCGGCTCGAGCGAAGCCGACGGGAGGAGTCGCGCAGTGAGCACGGCCGACACCCTCGCGACCGAGACGGCCCTGCGCCACCGGCGCTCCCGGGCCTGGCGCTACCGCCACTCCCTCTGGCTGCTCACCAGGCGCGACCTCACCGTCCGGTACGCCACGAGCGCGCTCGGCTACGTCTGGTCGGTTCTCGACCCGCTCGTCATGTCGGGCATCTACTTCTTCGTCTTCACCGTCGTCTTCCAGCGGACCGTCGGCGAGGACCCGTACATCGTCTTCCTGCTCGCAGGCCTGCTGCCGTGGATGTGGTTCAACCAGGCGACCTCCGACGCGACCCGCGCGTTCCTCCGCGAGGCGAAGCTGGTGCGGTCGACGTCGATCCCGCGGACCATCTGGGTCGGGCGGATCGTGCTCTCGAAGGGCATCGAGTTCGTGGCGAGCCTGCCGGTGCTGGTGCTCTTCGCCGTGATCGCCGGCGCGCACCTGACCTGGGCGGCGCTGCTGTTCCCCGTGGCGATCCTGCTGCAGGCGGTGCTCACGCTCGGCGTGGGTCTGCTGGTGGCCCCCCTCGTGGTGTTCTTCCGCGATCTGGAGCGGGCCGTGAAGCTCGTCCTCCGGTTCCTCTTCTACGCGTCGCCGATCATCTACTCCACGGCCAACCTGCCTCAGCAGATCCGGCCGCTCGCGGCGCTCAACCCGCTCAGCGGGATCTTCGCCCTCTACCGCTCCGCGTTCTTCGAGAGCGAGCTCGACGTCCCGCTCATCCTCGCCTCCGCGGGCATCTCGGTGCTCGTGCTGGCGCTGGGCCTCGTCGTCTTCCGCCGCTCCGAGCGCGCGGTGCTGAAGGAGCTGTGATGGCCGACGCCCCGGTGGTCATCGAGTGCCGCGGCCTCGGGATCCGCTTCCGCCGCAACCGGCGGGGCCGCCGCTCCTTCAAGGACCTCTTCGCCGGCCGCTCCCGCCGCTCGCGGCCCGGCGAGTTCTGGGCGCTCCGCGGGCTCGACGTGCAGGTGCGGGCGGGCGAGGCCATCGGTGTCGTCGGCCGGAACGGTCAGGGCAAGTCGACGCTGCTCAAGCTCGTCGCCGGCGTGGTGCTGCCGGACGAGGGCGCGGTGGAGGTGCGCGGGGGCGTCGCTCCGCTCATCGAGATCACCGGCGGCTTCGTGGCCGACCTGAGCGTCCGCGAGAACGTCTACCTGACCGCGGGTCTCCACGGGATGTCCAAGCGCGAGGTCGACGCGCGCTTCGACTCGATCATCGAGTTCGCCGAGATCGGCGACTTCCTCGACACCCCCTACAAGCACCTCTCGAGCGGGATGAAGGTGCGCATCGCCTTCTCCGTCGTGTCGCGGCTCGAGGAGCCGATCATCCTGGTGGACGAGGTGCTCGCGGTCGGCGACAGGGCCTTCCGCGAGAAGTGCTACGCGCGGATCGAGGAGCTGCTCGCCTCCGGCCGCACCCTCTTCTTCGTCTCGCACAACGAGCGCGACCTCCGCCGCTTCTGCACGCGCGGCCTCTACCTGGACAAGGGCCGCCTGGTGCTGGACGCGCCGATCGAGGAGGTGCTCGCGCGTTACGCTGAGGACTACGCGCCGACACCGCGGAGCAGCACGGCGCCGGCCGAGGGCCCGCCCGTCCAGGGCACCGTCTCCGACGACTGACCCCTCCCGCACGCGGCGCCCGAGGACGCAGGAGTGCACGACATGGCCCAGAAGGACCGCAAGCGCGAGCGCGCCGTGGAGAGGGCCGGCGAGGTGGAGCAGGCCGACGGCTCCGAGAACGCGCAGCTGGCGAAGCTGCTCGACCGGCTCCTCGCGGTGCAGCGCCCGGCCGTGCTGGCGAACATCCGCCTGCTGCGGCGCCGGCGTCCCGGGGCGACTCCGGAGCAGATCATCACGTCGCTCGAGCGGCAGTACCTCTCGAGCGTGGCCGCGGGAGGCGCGGCGATCGGGGCGACCGCCGTCGTCCCCGGCATCGGCACGGCCGCCTCGGTGGCCCTCTCCGGCGCGGGAGCGGCGGGGTTCCTGGAGGCGAGCGCGCTCTTCGCGCAGTCGGTGACGGAGGTGCACGGGATCCCGCTCGAGGACCCGGACCGCGCGCGGGCCCTCGTGCTCACGCTGATGATGGGCTCCTCCGGCAGCGAGATGGTGCGCCAGGTGGCCGGGCAGGCCGTCGGCGGGGGCAGCGGCCTCAACCAGTACTGGGGCTCCGTGGTCACGAAGGGCCTGCCGTCTTTCCTCGTGGGCGAGCTGGCGGACCGCGCCAAGAAGTCCTTCGCCAAGCACTTCCTCGCCCAGCAGGGCGCGGGCCTGATCGGCCGGGCGATGCCGTTCGGGATCGGAGCGGCACTGGGCGGCGTCGGCAACGCGATGCTCGGCCGCAAGGTGATCCAGAGCGCGCGCGATGCGTTCGGGCCGGCACCGCAGGCGTTCGGCAACACCCTCGTGCTCGAGCCGACCCGTGCCGAGCGGAAGGCGCTGGCCGCCGCGCCGGCCGAGCCGCTGGCGCTGTTCGTCCGCGACTACGGCGGAACGGGCGAGCGGACGGCGCTCCTCCTCCACGGCCTCGGCTCCGACTCCCGGATCTGGTACGCCCTGGTCCCGACGCTGCACGAGCACGGCTACCGCGTGGTGGCCCCCGATCTCGCCGGTCACGGCGGCTCGCCGGCGTCGCCCGTGTACTCGCCGGAGCGCTGGGCGTCGGACGTCCGCGCCTCGGTGCTGCAGACCCCCGATCTCGTCATCGGCCACGGCCTCGGCGCCGTCGTCGCCACCCGGCTCGCCCCGGAGTACGGCGCCGACCGGCTCGTCCTGCTCGACCCCGCGTTCTCGGACGCCCGCGGACTGACGAGCGCGCTCCACCGCGGCGGCTCGGTCGCGCACGTCGAGAAGGGCGACGCCGGCTCCCTCCGCCACCGCCACCCGATCTGGACGGACGAGCAGATCGAGCTCGACGTGTCGGCCCACGCGCTCTGGGAGCAGGACTCCGCCGGCGGGCTGACGGCACGGGGTGCGGCCGAGGCCCCCGAGACGTTCCCCGTGCCGACGCTCGCCGTGATGCCGGAGGACCCGCTGGGCCACGGCTCGCTGGGCGGCGTCCTCGCCGCCCGCGGCGTCGAGGTGCGGACCGTGCCGGGGGGCGGGGCCTCGATCCTCCGTGAGGACCGCGCGGCGCTGATCGCGGCGCTGGAGGACCGGATCTAGCTCAGGACCGTCCAGCTCAGGGCCTGCTCGGCGCGGGCCGAGCGCGGTGGTCCGGAGCCGTCGGAGGCGTTCGGTCAGCGTTCCCGAGGCCGGCGCCCGGGCCCGACGAGCGGCATCCCGAGCACGGTGCGGACGAGTCCGCCGCCGTCGCGGTCCTCGGCGATCACGCGGAGGCCGGTCTTCTCGGCGACGCGCCTCGAGGCGGCGTTGTCCGGGTGCACGAGCGCCACGAGTCGTCCCGCGAGGCGGTGGGCGAGCGCGAGGTCGCGGCAGGCCGCAGCCGCCTCGGTGGCGTAGCCGCGGCCGTGCAGACCGGCCCGCACGTGGTAGCCGACCTCGAGCTCGATCCCGCCGTCGACGCGCTGCCAGGTCAACCCGCAGTCGCCGACGAACTCGCCGTCGAGGGTCTCGACGATCCACAGCCCGAAGCCGTGCTCGCGGTAGTTGCGCCGGTTCCACTCGATCCAGGCGGCTGCCTGCTCGCGGTCCTTCGGCGCGGGGTAGTACCGCATCACGACCGGGTCGCCGAGCAGATCCGCCATGTCGGGGAGGTCCTCGGCGGTCATCTCGCGGAAGCGCAGCCGGGCGGTGGCGGCGGGGATCATCGGGTCGGGCTGCTCGGCCTGCGACTGCGGAGACGGCGACCGGGACCGTCGTCGAGCGCTCGATCCATCCGGCCGCCGCCCCCGGCCCTACTTCTCCGCCTTGGCGGCGGCCTTCGCGGCCTGCTTGGTGGCGCGGACCTTCGTCAGCGACTCCGGAGAGACGATGTCGGCGACCGAGCGGAAGGCGCCCTCCTCTCCGTAGGCGCCCGCGGCCGAGCGCCAGCCCTCCCCCGAGAATCCGCGCTGCTTGCCGAGCAGGGCGAGGAAGATCCGCGCCTTCTGCTCGCCGAAGCCGGGCAGCGCCTTCAGACGCGCGAGGACCGTGCGGCCGTCGGGCTCGTCGCGCGTCCAGACCGCCGCGGCGTCGCCGTCCCAGTCGTCGACCAGAGCGCGGCAGAGGACCTGCACGCGCCCCGCCATGCTCGCCGGGTAGCGGTGGATCGCGGGCGGAGTCCGGCAGAGCTCCGAGAACGCGTCCTCGTCGAAGCCCGCGATCGACGCGGCGTCGAAGGAGGCGCCCTCCGCCTCGAGGCGCTCCTCGATCTTGCGGGGCCCGGAGAAGGCCGTCTCCATCGCGACCTGCTGGTCGAGGAGCATCCCGATCAGCAGGGCCAGCGGGTCGCGGCTGAGCAGCGCGTCGGCGTCGGGATCGTCGGTGATGTGCAGGGCGGAGTCGCGGGTCATCCTCCAGGGATACCACGGACGGCCCCGGCGGCGAGCGCGCGGACGGTCCGGTCGACGAGGTCCAGCGCCGCAGCGAGCTCGAGGTCGCCGACATGGCCGTAGCCGAGGACCAGCGCCTCGGTCGCAGCCCGTTCCGACAGGGCGTACTCGTGCAGAGTGGCGACGAGCAGTCCCTCCCGGAGCAGCGCGGCCGCGACGGCGTGCGCGTCCAGAGGCGCGGGCAGGGAGAGGACGACGTGCAGACCCCCGTCGAGTCCGCTCGCGCGCCCCCACGGCACCGACTCCCCGAAGGCGTGGACCAGCTCACGGCGGTGGGCGTAGCGCCGTCTCGAGCGCGTGAGATGCCTCCGGAACGCCCCGCTCGCCATGAACTGCGCGAGCGCCGCCTGCGTCGGACCCGAGGCGGAGGCGTCCTTCTCGTCGTCGAGGCCGGCCAGCGCCGTGCGCAGCGAGGACGCCCGCGGAACGGCCAGGTAGGCGATGCGGAGCCATGGCGAGACGGTCTTCGAGAACGACCCGACATGGGCGACTCCGCCGCCGGAGTCGAGCGAGGCGAGCGCGGGCAGCGGGGCGCCGACGTAGCGGAACTCGCTGTCGTAGTCGTCCTCCACCACGAGCAGAGGGCCGGCCGACGCGCGGCGCACCAGCTCCAGGCGCTCGGCGAGGGCGAGCCTGCCTCCGGTCGGGTACTGGTGCGACGGAGTCACGACGACCACGTCCGCGCCGGAGCTCGCGAGAGCGTCGAGGTCGATGCCGTCGCCGCGCACCGGGACGCCGACGACCTCGTGCCCGTCGGCGCGCAGGCGGCGCCGGACGGCCGGGTAGCCGGGGTCCTCGACGGCGACGCGCACCTCGCGTCCGAGCGAGGCCGAGGCGGCGCGGGCCAGGAGCGCGACGGCGCCCGCGGTGCCGCTGGTCACCACCACGTCCGACGCCTGCACGTCGACGCCGCGGGACCGGCGCAGCTGCTCGGCGATCTGCTCCCGCAGGGCCGGGTCCCCGGAACCCCGAGGAGGCGCCGAGGGCGGCGAGGCGAGCGCCAGGCGCCAGGCGGCCCGCCACTCCGGGGTGTCGAGGGCGCGGGTGTCCGGCCGGCCCGGCCTCAGGTCCGCCGCGGCGGGCGGGACGACGGTCTCCCGGGACTCTGGCCGCGGCTCCTGCGGCGCCGGCGCCAGCAGTCCGTCGGAGGCGACCGTCACCGCTGCGCGCGGGTGGGCGACGAGGTAGCCCTCCCCCACCAGCTGATCCACCGCGGCGACGACGGAGCCCCGCGAGACGCCGAGCCGCTCGGCGAGCACGCGGCTCGACGGGATCGGATCGCCCGCCCGGTAGCGCCCGTCCAGCACCGCCTGGCGCAGCGCCTCGGCGAGCCCGGCGCGGACCGAGCCGCGCGGCGACGGCCCGAGGAGGAGCGGGATCTCCAGATCGCCCGACGCCATCGACCGCTCCGCTCTGGACCACTCCGATCGCGGCCCAGTGGCATCCTGGCAGATCCAGTCGGCGCGGGACGATTCCGACATGGACAGCCTCCCCGTCACCGACCGCACCCGCGTCTCCCGTCTCCGCGACCGCCAGCGCACCGATCCCGCCGAGCTGCACGCCCTGCTCGACGAGGCGCTCGTCGCCCACGTCGCCGTCGTGCGGGACGGCGCCGCGATCGTGCTGCCGATCCTCTTCGCCCGCGACGGCGACTCCCTCCTGCTGCACGGGTCGAGCGGCGGAGGACTGCTGCGGGAGGCGGCGCGGCACTCGCTCCTCACCGCCTCGGTCACGCTGGTCGACGGACTGGTCGTCGCCCGCTCCACCTTCGACAGCTCGATGAACTACCGCTCGGCGATGGTGATCGGCCGGGCCGAGGTGCTGGAGGGCGAGGAGAAGGCGCGGGCCCTCGATCTGCTGGTGGCACGCCTCCTCCCGGGGCGTGACGAGGAGGTGCGAGCGAGCACCGCCCGCGAGATCGCGGCGACGCTGGTGCTGCGCCTCCCCCTGGCCGAGGCGAGCCTGAAGGTGCGCGCGCACGGAGCCGGCGACGAGCCGGAGGCCGGGGTCTGGGCGGGCGTCGTGCCGCTGGTCACCCGCACGCTCGCGCCGGTGCCGGCGGAGGAGGGCGTCGCGGTCCCGGAGTCGGTCCGCCGCTTCAGCGCTGCGGTCGACGGCGCGGTGCCGCCCTGGCGCTGAGCGGACCGGCCGTCGCGGTGCGGTCCGCTACTTGGCGTCCTGACGGGGGAAGACGACCTTCTGCACGACGATGATCACCGAGGCCGCGACCGGGATCGCGACCAGGGCGCCGAGCACGCCCGCGATGGTGCCGCCCGCCACCGCCGCGATCACGACGACCGCACCGGGGACCGAGACGGCCTTGTTCATGATGCGGGGGCTGAGGAGGTACGCCTCGACCTGCATGTAGACGAGGTAGTAGATCGCGGCGACCAGCGCGGTCAGCGGCGAGGCCAGGAGGCAGGCGAGCGAGATGATCACGGCGCCCGAGAGCGTGCCGACCAGCGGGATCAGGGAGCCGAGGAACGCGACGCAGGCCAGCAGCGCCGGCACCGGGGCGCCGATCGAGAGCAGCAGGATGAACGTGAGCACGCCGTTCACGCCGGCGAGTGAGACCTGGCCGACCACGTAGCGGCCCACGGCGCCGGTGATCTCGTCGCCGACCTCGTGCGCCTTCGCGCGGTGCGAGGCGGGGGCGAAGCGGTAGGCGACGGTCTTCATCGAGCGCAGCGACGCGAGGAAGTACAGCGTCAGGATCAGCACGATGACGGCGCCGGTCACGCCGCTGGCGATCCCGGTCCCGACCGCGATCAGTCCGCCGCCGAGCGAGAGCAGGTTGTTGGGGTTGCCGATGAAGCTCTGGACGCTCTCGATCAGCTCGTCGATGTCGATCACGCCGCGCAGCTGCTGCTCGAGGTCGAGCACCCACTGCTGCGAGGCGATGTCGGTGACGATCTGCGGGGCGCTCGTGACGAACATCGTCAGCTGCTCGACCAGGATCGGGATGATGTAGACCAGCAGGCCGGCGAAGATCAGCACCACCGCGGCGAAGACCGCTGTGATCGCGAGCGGCCTCGGCAGGCGCTTGCTCTCGAGCCAGGAGACCAGCGGATCGAGGCCGAGCGCGAAGAACAGCGCCACGAAGATGTAGGTCAGCACCGTGCCCAGCTGCACGACGAGGCCGCCCAGGACGAGCGCCACCAGCACGCCGAGCGCGCCGAACAGGCCGATGCGGAAGGAGCGGATCGTGAAGACCGGCTTCTCCGGGTCGGCGGAGACCACGATGTCCGGCTCGACCGCGGGCTGGGCGGATGCCGACCGGCGCCGGCGGGAGCGGGCGAAGGCGCGCGGGGTCATCATGGGACGAGCGTAGCGGGGCACCGGGAGGCCGCCCGGCGACCGGCCCACCCTTGACGCGGCCGTTCGAGCGGTGCTCCCGCCCGCTCAGCCCTCCGGATCGTGGTCGTCGACCGCGCCGTCGCCCCGGTGCAGAGCGGCGTGCCGCTCCCACTCGGTGAGCAGGTGCTCGATCGCCTCGTGGAAGCGCCGCGTGGCCGCTCCGGGCGACGTGTCGCCGAAGTAGCGGTGCACCCAGCGCTCCAGCCGCTCGACCGACTCCGGATCGTGCTCGGCGCTGTCGATCCGCGCGATGATCGCGGAGGCGTCCTCGGCGTGCAGCCACTCCGCGTCGCCGAGGTAGCCGCTCTCGTCGACCTCGGCCTCGGCGCTGACGGGCCGGGTGACCAGCAGCGGGCGCCCCGTGGCCAGCCGGTCGTAGACCATCGCCGACACGTCGAGGATCGCGAGGTCGGCGGCGGCGAGCTGCCAGCCGAGCTCGGCGCCGGTGTCGTGCACGTGACCGGCGCGCGGATCGGCCGCGTTGGCGGCGGCGATCATCGCGACGATCGCCCGGTCGGCCGCGGCGTAGTCGGAGTCGACCGCGCCGCTGCGGGGATGCGGGCGGTAGACGAGCCGGAACCGCGGGTCGGCCAGGAGCCCGCGCACGAGGGCTGTGCCGTGGCTCCGGATCGAGCCGTAGCCCGCGGCGGGGCGGTCGCCCTCCCAGGTCGGCGCGTAGAGCACCACGCGGCGCTCGTCGGGCGTGAACGGCACGGCGCCGGCGAAGTGGTCCGCCTGAGGACGGCCGATGGCGAGGGCGCGCCTGTCGAAGTCGTAGTCCCAGAGCACGCGGCGCAGCCGGGCGAGGGCGGCGTCCCCGGCGATCATGCTGTAGTCGTACGCCTTGAACTGGTTCGTCGTCATGTACATCTTGTCGCTCTCGCCGTGGTTGACGAAGACGTGCCAGCGGCGCCCGTAGCGCATCATCTGGAAGTTGCGGGCGTTCTGGTTGACGTAGAGCACGATCCGCAGCGGCTGGCTCGCGATGGTGCTCTCGAGGTCGGCGACGGAGCGGACGTAGGCGACGGGGACCGGGCTCTCGCGCAGCAGCACCTCCGCGGCGCCGGCGTTGCGGCTGAGCAGCACGACCGGGTGCGTCTCAGCCAGCTCGGCCAGCGGCCGGTACCACTGCCGCAGCTGGTACAGGTTGATGTCGCCGTCGGCGAAGTAGACGCCGACCTCGAACCGGCCCTCGGGCAGCGGCCCGCGCTCCGCGAGCAGCCGGGTCACCGCGTGGCGGGCCCGGCGAGCCGCGAGCAGCTCGCCGCCCACCTTGCGCGCGAGTCGCGCGTCGGTGCGGAGGCGGGCGATCAGGGCACGGGGAGCGGGAGTCATCCGCCCCAGGGTACCGGCGACGGCCCCCGCGCCGGGGGCGTCGCGCGGGCCGATCAGGCCGGGGTCACCCTCAGCCAGACGAACTGCAGCGGAGCGAGACGGAAGCCCTCGCGCAGGTCGACCGCGATCTCGGTGACCAGGTCGACCGCCTCCGCGGCGAACCCGACGAACCGCTCGGCCGCGACCTCCTGGACCTCGTCCGACACGTTCGCGAGCACGAGCACCGACTCCCCGTCGCCGGGGCGCTGGTAGCCGAGCACATGGTCGTTGACCGGGTCGAAGACGCTCAGCTCGGTGCCCGCGAACATCGGCACGGCCTTGCGCACGGCGATGAGGTGCAGCAGCCCGCCGAAGACCTCGCTCGCGGCCGTCCCCGGGACCTCGCGCTCGTCGTAGCGCTCCGCGGGGCGGCGCGGCCGGTTCACCCAGCGCGAGTCGCCGGCCGTCGTCGGGTCGTCGAGGTAGCCGTGGTCGTTGAGCTGGCCGACCTCGTCGCCGAGGTAGAGCAGCGGCAGCCCGCCGGTGCTCAGGGCGATCGAGTGCGCGAGCAGCACGCGGTCGATCCCGTAGGCGTCGCCCGCCTCCACTCCGGCGAGGGACGCGGTGGTGCCCGAGACGCGGCGGTCGCCGGTGCGCGGATTCTCCTGGAACGGCACTCCGCGGGCGAACGTGCCGTCGAACCGGTCCGTGTAGAAGTCGTTGAGGAACCGGCGGTGGCCGGCCGCGTCGATCCCGAGCTCGGCGGCGTCCTCGTCGGCGAAGGTCCAGCCGATGTCGTCGTGCCCGCGCACGTAGTTGACCCAGGCCGTGCCCTCGGGGAGGGCGTGCCGGCGCTCGAGGGCCTGCGAGAGGAGACGGACGTCGCGGGTGGCGAGCGCCTCCCAGGTGAGCGCCATCTGCAGCGGGTTGTACGAGAGCTGGCACTCCTCGACGTCGATGTACTCGATCACCTCGTCGGGGTGCACGATCGCCTCGGACTTGAACAGCAGCGCCGGAGCGGCCAGGCGGCAGACCTCGTTGAACGCGCGCAGCAGCAGGTGCGCCTGCGGCTGCGACTCGCAGGTGGTGCCGAGCTCCTTCCAGATGAACGCGACCGCGTCCATCCTCAGGGCGTCGACGCCCTGATTGGCGAGGAAGAGCATCTCTCCCGCCATCGCCCGGAACACCTCGGGGTTGGAGTAGTTGAGGTCCCACTGGTAGCGGTGGAACGTGGCCCAGACCCAGCGCCCGTCCTCCAGCTGCACGAAGGAGCCGGGATGGTCGTCCGGGAAGATCTCGCGGGTCGTGCGCTCGAAGGCGTCGGGCTGCTCCCGGTCCGGGTAGATCCAGTAGTAGTCCTCGAAGCGCTGCTCGCCGGCGAGCGCGCGCTGCGCCCACTCGTGCTCGTTCGAGGTGTGGTTGAAGACGAAGTCGACCACGAGTGCGATGCCCTGCTCGCGCAGCTCGGAGGCCAGCCCGCGGAGCTGCTCCATGTCGCCGAGGCCCGGTCGCACGCGCCGGTAGCTCGAGACCGCGTAGCCCCCGTCCGACTCGCCCTCGGGCGCATCGAAGAGCGGCATCAGGTGCAGGTAGTTCAGGCCGATCTCGCGGAAGTACGGGATCTCGGCGCGCAGCCCCTCGAGGTCGCCCGCGTAGCGGTCGACGTAGCAGACCCCGCCCAGAGCCTTGTTCGAGAGGAACCAGGTCGGGTGCTGCTCGCGGGCGCGGTCGAGCGCGCGGAGCTCCTCGGGCCGCTCCTCCCAGGAGGCGGCGGCGAGCTCGACGATCGCGACGAGCTGGTCCTCGAGGTCGTCGCGGCCGGCGTACACCGTGGCGAGCAGATCGACCAGGCGCGGGAGGTGCTCGTCGAGGCGGCCGGAGAACTCGTCGTCGACGGCGCCGAGGCGCTCGCGGACCGTCGTGAGGAGGTCCGGTCCGGCAGGGGTCGCCTCCGCCTCGGCGCGCTCGGGCGGGGAGAGCTGGGTCGAATCGAACACCGTCGTCCTTTCGGGGGCCCCGGCGGGGGCGGATTCCCCGATGCTAGACGATCGGCGGACGCCCGGCGAACGCCATCCGGAGCACCGTGCGGGCCGAGAGGACGCGCCGGCCGCCCGGATCCGAGCGCCATCCCTCCCGCCAGCCGGCGAACCAGGCGCGCAGGGCGGCCGGGTCGCGACGCCAGCGGAGGCACTGGATCGCGGTCCAGGACCCCACGTAGACGAGCGCCAGAGGTGCGGCGAGATTGCGGCGGGCGAGCCAGACGCGGTTGCGCGCGTTCAGCCGGTAGTAGTCGGCGTGACGGGTCGGCTGGATGACCGGGTGCTGGGCGACGAGCTCTCCCGCGTACCAGGCGGTGCGACCCGTGTCCCAGACCCGCCAGGCCAGCTCGATGCCCTCGTGGGCGTAGAAGAACGGAGCCGCCCAGCCGCCCGTCCGGGCGAACACGTCGCGCCGCAGCACGACCGCTCCCTCCCAGACCGAGAAGACGGGGCCGGAGCGGCGGGGGTCGCCCTTGAGGATCCGCGGGATCCAGCGCCGCGGGCTCGGCGTGCCGTCCGTGCTGTCGACGCGGGGCTGCACCAGGCCGATGCGGCGGTTCGAGGCGAGCAGCGCGACCGCGTCGACGAGGAAGCGGGGGGACGGGATCCGGGCGTCGTCGTCGAGGAAGAAGAGGTACTCCCCCGCGACGGCGTCGACTCCGGCGTTCCGGCCCGCCGGGATGCCGAGGTTCTCGGGGAGCGCCAGGGCGCGCACTCCCTCGGGCAGGCCGTCCGGCTCCCAGCCGTTGCCGACGCAGACGACGTCCAGCTCGACGCCCTCCTGCGCGAGGACGCCGGCCAGCCCCGCGGCGAGGTCGTCGGGCCGGGTCCCCTGCGTCAGGACGACGACGCCGACCCGCGGCTCAGGAGCGGACACGCTTGGACGCCATGATCGCGACGAAGTGGCCGACCAGGGCGAGGAGGGCGAGCGGCAGCAGCGCCCCGACGAGGACCCGGTCGGCCGTGCCCGCTCCGACGACGAGGCCCACGAGGGCGGTCGCGAAGGCCAGCATCGTCAGCTCGACGGAGTGGTAGAGGCGGTGGAAGGGCAGGAAGCGGGCCGCGCGGCGAAGCCCCGCCAGCCCGGACGAGGACGGCACCGCCTCGCCCTTCGTGTCGGCCAGCTTCGTGAGACCGGCGTTCGCGCGCGCCACGTGCACCATGTCGTTGAGCGCCTTGTTGAGGACGATCACCAGGGCCAGGGCGAAGCCGATCGTCGTCCAGAGGAAGTCCGCCGGCGCCTCGAACGGGACGCCCGCCGCCCGCAGCCCGAGCGCGATCGGGATCAGCGCCTCGGTCGTGTAGTGCCCGACCTTGTCGAGGAACACGCCCGCCGGCGAGGACGTGCGGCGCCAGCGCGCGACCTCGCCGTCGCAGCAGTCCACCAGCATCTGCAGCTGGCCGAGGAGCAGCGCCAGCGCCGCTCCGGCGATCCCCGGGATCAGGAGGGCTGCCGCCGCGCTCCAGCCGACCAGGATCATCAGCCCGGTGACGCCGTTCGCCGAGATCGAGGTCTTCAGCAGCAGCCAGGTCAGGTAGGGCGAGAAGCGGCGCAGGTAGAGCGACGCCGTCCAGTGCTCGGCGTTGCGGCGCCCGCGCACCTCCGGGGGCTGCGCGACGGCGCGCAGCTCGGCGATGGAGCGGGGTCTCGTCGTCGTGGTCATGCGCCCCTCGGCGAGTCGGACCGCGGCTGGTGGCGGTGGGCGGAGATGTTGCTGGTCAGCCCGGCGAAGCCGAGCACGAAGCCGGTCCCCCAGGCCACGTGGACCGCCGGGATGACCACGGCGAACCACAGCATCGCACGCGCGCCGTCCGGCCGCGCGACCACGAGAGTGGCCGCCGCCACCAGGAGGAGGTAGGCGGCGGGCACCGCGAACCCGAGCAGGAGCCAGGGCGCGGCTCCGGCGAGCGCCTGGACGACTCCCGCCAGCCCGACGAGCAGCCCGATCGCGAGCATCGCGACGAGCACGGGCGGAGCGAAGTAGCGCAGCGACCGCGAGGCCGGGAACATCCGGGTGAGCTCGCCGCGCCACATCCCGGTCGAGAGGAACTGCCGGAGCAGCGCGCGCATCGAGGGCCGCGGCCGGTAGGTGACGGTGAGGCGCGGAGTGAACCAGACGACCTCGCCGCGCTCGCGCAGCCGCCGGTTCAGCTCCCAGTCCTGCCCGCGCTTGAAGCGCTCGTCGAACAGGCCGGCGCGCTCGAGGGCGGAGCGGCGGAAGACGCCGAGGTACACCGTGTCGGCCGGGCCCTCCTCGCCTCCCACGTGGTGGGGCGTGCCGCCCAGCCCGATGCGGGAGCCGTAGGCCCGGGCGACCGCGCGCTGGAACGGGGTGAGGCCCTCCGCCGCCATCACTCCGCCGACGTTCGCCGCTCCGGAGCGCTGCAGCGCCTCGACCGCCGTGCGCGCGTACTCGGGCGGCAGGACGGAGTGCGCGTCGACCCGGACGACGACTGGGTGGCGCGAGGCGCGGATCGCGGCGTTGAGGCCCGCAGGAGTGGAGCCGACCTCGTTCGGCACGACGCGGATCCGCGGGTCGGCCGCGCTCAGCTCGGCGACGAGCTGCTCCGTGCCGTCGATGCTCGGGGCGACGGCGAGGACGACGTCGAAGGGGCCGGTGTAGTCCTGGTGCAGCAGCGAGTCGACCGCGGCGCGCACGTGGGCGACCTCGTTGAGGACGGGCATGACGTAGGAGACGCCGGGCAGGTCGGAGAGGTCGTCTTCCGGGATCTCGTGCTGCATGGGTCCAGTTCGTGCGGGAGGAGCGCGGGCGCAGGGATCCACCACCCTACCAGCGGGGAGCGCCGCGCCCCGGGCCGGGCCCGGACGCGGAAAAGCCCCCCGGGGACGGATCCTCGAGGGGCTGTGCGCGGCGGCGGCGCACAGCCCCCCGGGGACGGATCCTCGAGGGGCTGTGCGCGGCGGCGGAGGGTCAGCCGGCGGCCATCTGGCCGAGCGTCGCCTTCGCCTGGTAGCTCTGGCCGTTGCGGACGTAGGTCAGCTCGACCGCGGCGTTCGCGGCCTGCGCGCGGACCTGCGCGGTGAGGTCGGACGCGCTCGTGATCGGAGTGCTGTCGATCGCGGTGATGATGTCGCCCTTGGCGAGACCTGCCGCCTGCGCGGCACCCCCTCCGGAGACCTCCTCGATGCGGGCGCCGAGGACGTCCGCGGTCGAGTCGGAGACGCTCGCGCCGAGCAGGCCGTGCGAGGCGGAGCCGTTCGCGATGATCTCCTTCGCGATGCGCTCGGCGATCGCGCTGGGGATCGCGAATCCGACTCCGATGTTGCCGGACTGGCCGCTCGAGGACGACTGGCCGGCGCTCGCGATCGCGACGTTCACGCCGATCAGCTCGCCGTCGCTGTCGAGCAGCGCGCCACCGGAGTTGCCCGGGTTGATCGCCGCGTCGGTCTGGATGACGGGCAGCGAGATGGTGCTCTTCGCCTGGGTCGGCGCCTGCTGGCCCGGGATGTCGAAGTTGAACGGGCTCTCGGTGCCGCCGCTCGAGCTGTCGCCCGAGTCGTCCGGAGCCGCCGAGGAGGCGACCTGGATGCTGCGGTTGAGCGCGCTGACGATGCCGTCGGTCACGGTTCCGGAGAGGCCGAGCGGGGCGCCGATGGCGACCGCCGTGTCGCCGACGTTGATCTTGGTGGAGTCCGCGAACGTCATCGGGCTGAGGTCGGTCGCGCCGGTCAGCTTGATGACGGCGAGGTCGAGGGTCGGGTCGGTGCCGACGACGGTCGCGTCGAAGATCCGGCCGTCGCTGGTGGTGACCGAGACGGTGCCGTTCGCGATCTCGCCGTCGAGGGTGACCACGTGGGTGTTGGTCAGGACGTAGCCGTCCTTCGAGAGCACGATGCCGGAGCCTGTGCCGGCGGACGAGCTGCCGCTCACCGCGATGGTGACGACGCTCGGAGTGGCCTTGGCGGCGACCGCGGTGGCGGTCGTCGCGTCCTCGGCGTTGTTGACCGTGATCGTCTGCGAGCCGCCGGCGGAGACCACGCGGGTCCCGCCGCCGTTGGAGGCGGACCAGAGGCCGAACACGCCGGCTCCCGCGACTCCGCCCACGACCGCGCCGATGGCGAGCGCCGCGACGACGCCCACTCCGGCTCGGCGCTTCGTGGCGGTGGGGGCGGGGGTGTACTCGGCGCCCGGGCCGAAGGGGCTCGAGGAGGGCGGCTCCTCGGAGCCGTGCAGGGTGTTCGCGGCGGGCGGCGCGTACTGCCCGTAGCGGGCGGGCTGGGAGACGGGCTGCGCCTCGTTGCCGGCCGTCGCGTTCGGCGTGTACGGCGGCTGGGGGGCCGAGGAGGAGGGGTAGGGGACGGTCGGGTTCTCGCTCTCGCGGTGCGCTCCGCCCCGGTGGATCGGCTCGGTGGGCCCGGTGGTCGAGGACGACGCTCCGGAGCTCTCGCCGGGGGTGCGCTCGGTCGCCTCTCGGGCGCCGGACTCCGTCGGCGTGGTGGGTTCCTCCGGCTGACGAGGACCCTCGTGACTCTCGGTCATGGGTGCTGCTCCTTCCAAGCGGGGATAGCTTGGCGATCGTACCTGGGGGTTTCTTATGACGGGCCTGCGAGCGGGAAATGAAACCGGCCGGACTGCTCGAGCGGGCACACTGGGCACGTGAGCATTCCCGGATCCTGGTCGCGCGCCGCGGCGGGCGCCGGCCTCCTCGGCCCCTGTGGCGAGGTCGCCGCCACCGTCTTCAGCGAGATGAGCGCGCTCGCCCTGCGCACCGGAGCGGTGAACCTCGGCCAGGGCTTCCCGGACGAGGACGGCCCGCGCGAGATCCTCGACGCCGCGCGCGACGCCATCGCGTCCGGGCTCAACCAGTACCCGCCGGGTCCCGGCTTCCCCGTCCTGCGCGAGGCGATCGCCGCGCACCGGCTGCGCTTCTCCGGGATCTCCCTCGACCCCGACGGCGAGGTCCTCGTCACCACGGGCGCCACCGAGGCCCTGGCCGCGGCTCTGCTGGCCCTCCTCGAGCCGGGCGACGAGGTCGTCACCTTCACGCCCCACTACGACGCCTACGGAGCCCTGATCGCCCTCGCCGGAGGGGTGCATCGCACCGTGCTCCTGCGCGGCCCCTCCTTCGCGGTCGACCACGACGAGCTGACCGCCGCAGTGAGCGACCGCACGCGCGTCATCCTGGTGAACGACCCGCACAACCCGACCGGTGCCGTCCTCCCGGCCGAGACCCGCGAGCTGATCGTGCGGCTCGCCGAGCGGCACGACGCCGTGATCCTGACGGACGAGGTCTACGAGCACCTGCGCTTCGACACCCCGCACGTCCCGCTGGCCTCCCTTCCCGGAGCCTTCGAGCGGACGCTGTCCGTCTCCTCGGCGGGCAAGACCTTCAGCACCACGGGCTGGAAGATCGGCTGGGTGACGGGCCCGCGCGAGCTGATCACGGCCGTCCTCGCCGTGAAGCAGTTCCTCACCTACGTCAGCGGCTCGCCGTTCCAGGGGGCCGTCGCCCTCGGGCTCGGGCTCCCGGACGCCTTCTTCACCGGCGCGGCGCAGACTCTTGCGGCCAAGAAGGACCTGCTGTCGGCGGGCCTGGCTGCTGCGGGCTTCGGCGTCGCGCCCTCCTCGGGCGGCTACTTCGTCGTCGCGGACGCGGCACCGCTCGGCTACGACGACGGGGTCGAGCTCTGCCGGGCGCTCCCGGATCTCGCGGGAGTGGTGGCGGTGCCCGTGTCGGCGTTCTGCCGCCCCGAGGACGCCGCTCCCTACCGCTCGCTCGTCCGCTTCGCCTTCTGCAAGCGGTTCGAGGTGCTGGAGACCGCGGTCGCGGGCCTCGCGCGCATGGGGCGCTGAGGAGCCGGCCTCAGCGGATTCGGTCGGATGCCCGGCGCCGTCGGGCCGGGGGCGGCGGTCAGAGCGGCAGCACCCGGAAGCGCCGCAGCGCCAGAGCGGGGTTCTTCGCGCGCGCCGCGTCGATCCGCTCGCGCGAGACCCAGGCGACGGCGACATCCTCGACCTCGCCGAGGGTGACGGTCTCGACGCCCATCGGATCGACGATCATGCTCGTGCCGACCCCGATCGGCGGGGTCTGGTCGGCTGCGACGAGGTACACCGTGTTCTCGAGCGCGCGGGCGGTGACCAGCGTCCGCCAGTGCGCCTCCTTGAGCGGGCCGCGCACCCACTCGGCCGGTGCCGCGATGACGTCGACCCCGGCGTCGACCAGCCAGCGGCTGACCTCCGGGAAGCGCAGGTCGTAGCAGGTCTGCAGCCCGACGACGAGGCTGCCGACCTCGAACGTCTCGGGTGCGGCGATCTCCCCCGCGGCGACCCACTCCGACTCGGTCTGGCCGAAGGCGTCGTACAGGTGCAGCTTGCGGTAGCGGGCCACGAGCGCGCCCTCGGGGTCGAGCGCGACGAGCGTGTTCGCGATGCGGCGCCCGTCCATCTCCTCGACCATGCCCGCCACGAGGTGGATCCGGAGCTCGCGCGCGAGGGCCGCGAGAGCCGTGACGAACGGGCCGTCGAGCGCCTCGCCCGCCGCGACCAGCTCGGGCCCGAGCGGATCGGTGAAGGCGGAGCTGTACTCCGGCAGCACCACCATGCTCGCGCCGCGCTCGGCGGCGATCCGGGCCAGGCGCCCGATCGTCGCGATGTTCGCCTCCCGGTCCGTCGAGGGGGCGAACTGCGCCACGGCCATGCCGACGGCGCCGGTCATCAGCTCGGCGGGTAGAGGAAGAGGGCGACCTGGGAGGCCGGGATGGTGCGCTTGTGGTACGCGTGGTCGTTGCCCCAGTTGTACTCCTCGAGCGAGACCGTGCCGTCGGAGTTGACGGCCTGCACGTACGCGACGTGGTTGCCGGTGAACCAGGCGACCGCGCCGGGGACGGGCATGCTGCTGGTCACCCAGCCGTGGGAGGCCCACTGGCCGGCCCACGCGTAGGCGCTGCCCCCGCCCGGGGTCATGTTGCCCCAGGTCCACTTGAAGGGTGCGCTCGTCGAGCCCTGGTCGCGGTTGATCCGCCAGGCGACGAAGTCGACGCACTCGCGGTAGTAGTACCGCAGCGGCGAGAGGCCGCCGCCCTGGTCGTCGGTGAGCTGGTCGCGCCAGGGGTAGTCGTCGCCCTCCTCGCGGGGCGTGACCGAGGTGCTGGTGCCGCCGCTGCCCGCGGCGGCGCCGTCCGCGCCGGTCGTGCCTGCCGCGGCCTGCGCCTCCTGGGCGAGGCGGGCGGTCTCGGCGTCGCGGGCGGCCTGCTCGGCGGCGGCGAGCGCGCGCGCCTGGGCGGCCGCCTCGTCGAGCTGGGCCTGGGTCGGTGCGGTGAAGGAGTCGCGGATGACCTGCTCCTGGACCGCGGTCGCCGCGACGGTGAGCTTCTGGTTGCCGAGCGCCTGCACGCGGGCGGCGGCCTCGACGGCGGCCTGCGAATCGGGTGCCGGGTCGAAGGAGTAGGCGGGGAGCGCGGAGACCGCCACGAGGCCCGCGATGGCGGCGAGGGCGACCGTGCTGACGGTCGCGCGGAAGACACGGCCCCGGCGGCGCCGCACGGGGCGGACGGGCGTGAGGACCGGAGTGGTGACGCGTGCCGCGGGCAGCGCGTGCGGCGCCTGCCGCAGGCTCCGCCGGGTCGGGCGGCCGCCGAGCCCCTCGTTCGAGCCGTCGTCTCCGCGTTCGTCCCTCACAGCAGCACCCCTCGCATCGGGGTCGAGCCTAACGTGCGGGCCGGTCCGGCACACGCGTCGGCGCGGAGCGTCGGGAGGCCGGTCCGCGGATGCGGGTCGCGCGAGACCGGCTCGCGGTCGGCGGCGCCGCGGGCGGATCCGACGGTGACGCGGACGGGCGACCGGAGTAGCGTCCGGAGCGGAGCGGGCGCGACGGTGCGGCCGCGGGACGGAGGACGGCGATGATCCGGAGCGAGAGGGCCTTCAGCGGCTTCAGCGTGGACGACGTGGAGGCGGCGCGGGCCTTCTACGGCGGAGTGCTCGGGCTCGAGGTCGAGCTGAACGCGATGGGGATCCTCGACATCCGGCTGCCGGGCGGAGGCCGCGCGATCGCGTACCCGAAGCCGGACCACGAGCCGGCGTCGTTCACGATCCTGAACTTCTCGGTGGAGGACGTCGACGCGGCGGTCGCCGAGCTGCACGCGGCAGGCGTCACCACGGCGATCTACGACGACCCGTCGCTGCCGACCGATGCGGACGGAGTGATGCGCGGCCACGGGCCGACGATCTGCTGGTTCCGCGATCCGGCGGGCAACGTGCTGAGCGTGATCGAGGGCGACTGAGGTCTCGGCCCGCGCACTGTCAGCCGCGGGAAGCACGTCCGCGACCCGTGTTAACGACGAAAGCCGGCCCTTCTCAGGACCGGCTTTCGCTTTCTTGTTGCGGGGGCAGGATTTGAACCTACGACCTCTGGGTTATGAGCCCAGCGAGCTACCGAACTGCTCCACCCCGCGGCACAAGAAGAGACATTACACGCGTTCCGGCGCCGATGCAAATCGACGCGGCGGTGGGAGCGGGCTCCGGACTCAGGCGGGCTTGGCGGCGCGCAGCACGGCGCTCCCGTCCACGCTCAGCCCGACCGCCGTCAGGGCGGCTGCGAGCTCGGACGAGGTGCGCGACCAGGTGCGGACGTCGGCGCCGACGGGAGCGGACGACGACGGGGCGACGAGCACCGCGCCGCCGGGGGCGACGAACCACTCCACCAGCCGCGCCCACTCCTCCAGGTCGGGGAGCCACGAGACGACGCCGGCGCTGCAGAGCACGACGTCGAACGAGTCGGGCTCCGGCAGCATGTGCCGCAGCTCGTAGAGGTTCGCGCAGACGAAGCGGGCGGAGCCGGCGAGGTCCCTGTCCGCGGCGCCGGCGCGTGCTCGGCGCACGGCGGGCATCGAGAAGTCGACGCCCACCACGCGGGCGCCGCGCTCGGCGAGCTCGAGCGCGTCGAGCCCGTCGCCCGAGCCGAGCTGGAGGATCCTCGGACCGGGGTCGAGGAGCGCCGCGGTGACGAGCTCCGGGTGGAGCGCACCCTCGCCGGTGCGCTCCTCCCAGTACCTGCGGTTCAGCTCGAGCCACTCCCCCGAGCGGAGGTGCTCGCCGCGGTCGACCTGCACCATGCGGGCTACTGGCCGCCCTCGGCCTGCAGCGCCCGCGAGAGCGCCTCGGTCAGCTGCTCGTCCGCCGCCGCGAAGGCGGTGAGGTCGCCCGCCTTGAGGGCGTTCTCGCGAGCCGTGAGGGCGTCCCGCGCGTCGTTCAGCGCCTGCTGCAGCGCCGTCTGGTCGCCCGTGGCCGGCGTGGAGCCGGTGCCGCCGGTCGTGCCGCCCGCGTCGCCTCCGGTGTCGCCGCCCGAGGTGCCGGTGCCGGCGTCCGGAGTCGTCGGCGTGCCGGTGTCGCCCGCGTCGGCTCCCGAGTCGCCGCCGAAGAGGCTGTCGAGGGCCGCGTCGAGGGTGTCCTCGAAGGCGATGTCGTCACCGAACGCGACCAGCACCTTCTGCAGGAGCGGGAAGCTCGTGTCTCCGTTGGAGCGCACGTAGATCGGCTGGACGTAGAGCAGGCCGCCGCCGACCGGCAGCGTGAGCAGGTTGCCCCTCGTGACGGTGGTGTCGCCGCGGGAGAGGATGTTCAGCTCGTTCGCGACCGTCGGGTCGGTGGTGAACGCGTTCTGCACCTGGCCGGGGCCGGGCACCGTGTCGTCCTTCGGCAGCTCGAGCAGGCGGAGCGTGCCGTAGCCGTCGGCCACGGAGCCCGCCGTCGAGCCGGCGTCGGAGTCGGCCACGAGGTAGCCGGTCAGCACGTTGCGGCTGGCCTGCGCGCCCTGGACGCTCGCCGGGATGTACGTCGAGTAGAGCGAGTACGACGGCACGTCCTGATCCGGCGTCTGCAGCGTCAGGTAGTACGGAGGCTGCAGGCTGGTGCCGGTCGCGGCGGCCGTGGTCGCGGCTCCGCTCGTCGGGTCGTTCGGCGTCGCCCAGGCGTCCTCGCGGGAGTAGAAGGAGCCCGCGTCGGTGACGTGGTAGGTGCCGAGGACCGCGCGCTGGACCTTGAAGAGGTCCTCCGGGTACCGGACGTGGCTGAGCAGCTCGCCCGACATGTCGCTCACGGGCTTCACCGTGGTCGGGAAGATCTTCTGCCAGGTCTGCAGGATCGGGTCCTCGGTGTCCCACGCGTAGAGCGTGACGCTGCCGTCGTACGCGTCGACGGTCGCCTTCACCGAGTTGCGGATGTAGTTGACGTCGTCGGTCGGGAACTGCTGCTGCGTGTTCGTGTCGGCGATCGCCTGCGAGAGGCTCTGCACCTCCGAGTACGGGTAGTCGGCCGAGGTGGTGTACCCGTCGACGACCCACTTCACGCGGCCATCGACGACGGTCGGGTAGGCGTCGGAGTCGAGCTTGAGGTACGGCGCGACCTTCTGGACGCGCTGCACGGGATCGCGGTCGTAGAGGATCTGCGAGTCGTCGTTCACGCCGTCCGAGAGGAAGATCTGCTCGGACTGGAACTTGATCGCGTAGACGAGCTTCTTGAAGACGTTGTCGAGAGCGGGGCCGCCCTCGCCGTCGAAGGTCGTGTAGGTCTGCTGCGCGCCGTCGGTGCCCGAGGGGTAGTCGAGCTCGATGTCGCGCGAGTCGTTGCCGCCCACGATCGAGTACGGCGGGGAGTTCTCGCCGAAGTAGATCCGCGGCTCGTAGTCGCCGAGGTCGCCCGTCGTCGGGACACCGGACTCGATGAACACCGGCTCTCCGTCGGCCGAGCGCTGGTTGCCGTACGCGGCGACCAGGCCGTAGCCGTGGGTGTAGACCAGCGTCTGGTTGTACCAGGTCTGGTTGGTGCCGAGGCCGTTGAGGTTCAGCTCGCGGACGCCGACCACGGCGTCCTGCGTCGATCCGTCGATGGAGTAGCGGTCGACGTCGAGCGCGTTCTGCGTGTCGCCGAACTTGTAGTACTGGCGGAACTGCTGCAGCTGCGAGAACGCGTCGGTGACGACGGCGGGGTCGAGGATGCGGATGTTCGCGGTGGTCTCGGCGTCCGAGCGCAGGGCGCCCGGCTCCGCGTCCGTGGTCGCGTCGTAGGGGATGACGTCGACGTCGCTGACGCCGTAGGCCTGGCGGGTCATGTCGATGTTGTTCTGGATGAAGGGCTGCTCGAGCGTGCGCTCGTTGGGCTCGACCTGGAACTTCTGCACGATCCACGGGTAGAGGGAGCCGACGAGCAGGCTCGACACGATCAGCAGCGCGGTGCCGATGACCGGGAAGCGCCAGCGGCCGATGAAGGCGGTGACGACGAAGAGGATCGCGACCAGCGCCGCGATGCCGGCCAGGATCTGCAGGCCCGGGATCGTCGCGTTGACGGTGGAGTAGGTGGCGCCGGTGATGCGGGGCCCCTGCTGCGCGAGCGTCGCGTACTGGTCGAGCCAGAGGCTGACCGCCTGCACGGCGAGGTAGAGGGCGGCGATGACCGCCAGCTGGATGCGCGAGGCCTTCGAGATGCGGATCTCGCGGCCGTTCACCCGGATCGCTCCGTAGAGGTAGCCGGTGGCGAGGGTCGCGAACGCCGAGATCAGCAGGACCGCCGACGCGAAGCCGACGATGCTCTGGTAGAAGGGCAGCTCGAAGAGGTAGAACGACGTGTCGAGGCCGAACTGCGGATCCGTGGTGCCCGAGGGCGTGCGGTTCCAGAAGGTGAGGCTCGTCTGCCAGCGGGTGGCGGAGGAGACGCCGGCGAAGAGGCCGAGCACCGCGGGGATCCCGAAGGTGGCCAGGCGCCGCAACGGCTCCACGACCTGCTGGTAGCGGTCGATCTGCGAGTTGAGCTTCGCGTAGACCGGCCGGAGGCGGTAAGCCAGCATCAGGCTGATGAACACCGGCACCGCCATGGCGACGAAGCCGATGACGAAGAGACCGCCCGCCGCCGCCCACTGCGTCGTGAGCACGGAGAGGAAGCCGAGCTGGTCGTACCAGAGGATGTCGGTGTACAGACCGGCGAAGACGAAGAACGCCACCACCAGGACGGCCACCACCACGACAGTGACGGCGAGGACGCTCCGTCTCTTCCGCGGCGGGGTTTCGGTTGCTGTGGAACTCACGTGAGGGCCTCTTGCTGTCGAGATGTGAGGGGAGGCCACCCATGCTATGCGACGGCTGTCCGGCTCACCTGGGCGTCGACCCGGGGTCGGCGGGCGGGATCAGTCGAGGGGAGCGGCGGTGCTGCAGTCCGGCAGCCCGGAGGTGTCGCCCGCGGCGATGCCCTTCAGTGCGGCGAGGGCGTCGTCGAGGGTCGAGACCGCGAGCACGTCGAGCCCGTCGGGGACGTGGCCGACGACCTCGTTGCAGTTGGTCGCGGGGGCGAGGAAGTACTCGGCTCCGGCGCCCTCCGCCCCGTAGAGCTTCTGGCGGATCCCGCCGATGGCGCCGACCTCGCCGGCCGCGTCGATCGTGCCGGTCCCGGCGACGCTCCGCCCGCCGTTGAGCTCGCCCTCGGTGAGCTTGTCGATGATCCCGAGGGCGAACATCATGCCCGCGCTCGGCCCGCCCACGTCGTCCAGCTGGATGTCGACCTCGAACGGGAAGTCGAAGGCCGCTCCGGGGAGGACGCCGATGACGGCGGCGCCGTTCGAGTCGCGCGGCGTGACCTCCACCTCCTGCCGGACGCCCTCGCGCTCGATGCTGACCTGCACCGGGGAGCCGGTGCCGAGGGTCTGCAGGGTCGCGCGCAGGGCGGTCGCGTCGGCGACCGGGGTGCCCGCGACCGCGAGGATCTCGTCCCCCGCCTCCAGGACGCCCTCGGCCGGGGAACCCTCGGGCACCTGCACGACCGAGACGCGCTGCTCGACGGGGTAGCCGAGCTCGGTGAGCGCGGCGGCGATCGCCTCCTGCTGGGAGTCGGTCATCTCGGCCTGGTTCGCCTCGTCGCGCTCCTCGACCGTGGAGGAGGGAGGGAAGATCGCGTCGACCGGGACGACCGCCTTGGTCCTGTCGAACCAGGCGCTCGCGACCTCGACCCAGGTGGGCAGGCTCTGCGGGTTGCCGACGACCGACACGGTGAGCATGTCGAGCGTGCCGGCCGTGGGATAGGTGGTGCGGTCCGGGATCGAGATGAGGGGCACGTCCTTGCTGCTGCCCAGGGTGTCGAACACGGGGCCGGGCTGCTCGATCACGTAGGGGGCGGGCGCGACGCCCAGACCGACCACGACGGCGACACCCGAGAGGAGGACGACCGGTCCGACCCACGGGCGGCGCGGGGAGGAGGAGGGGCGCGGGTCGTCGGAGAACAGCGACACGGGGGCCTTTCTGGCAACGGGTGGAGCGGCTCCGCCGGGATGTTCGCGGCGGGCGGAAGCGGGCTGGGCCCGAGCGGTGCTCTGCACGCCGAGGCCCCGGGCGCTCGGGCTAACGTAGCTTGCACGACTGGGAGTCGCGCCGGAACCGGCGCCCTGTGCAGGGCCGCGGAGGCGGTGCGGCGACCGGATTCAGGTGAGCGACGGAGGGCTGATCCCGATGGCCGATGGCGACAGTGCGGACCGAGCGGGCGGCGGCTCCGAGGACGAGTTCCGGGAGATGCTGCGGCAGTTCCTCTCGGGGAACGGCCCGGTCGACCCCTCGCAGCTCGCCGGAGCGGCAGGCCTGCCGAACGACCCGGTGGCCCTGCAGAACCTGCTCTCGCAGCTGCAGAGCGCGATGCAGCAGAACGGCGACGGCGGCGTCAACTGGACGCTCTCGCTCGAGCAGGCGAAGCAGCTCGCGCGCGCCGAGTCCGCGCCGGTGTCCGACTCCGTGCGGGCTCCGATCGACGCGGCCTTCGGCGTCGCCGCGCTCTGGCTCGACGAGGTCGCGTACGTCTCCGAGCTGAGCCGCACGCCGCGCTCGATCAGCCGCCTCGAGTGGATCTCCCTGACGATGCCGGTCTGGACCCAGCTCGCCGAGCCGGTGGCGCTGAGCATCTCGGACGCGCTGACCCGCGTGCTCCGCGAGCAGGCCCCGGAGGAGATGCAGGCGATGATCGCCGGTGCCGAGGGCATGATGCGCGGGATCGGCGGCACCCTGTTCGCCCTGCAGCTGGGCCAGGTCGTCGGGCAGCTCGCCGCCGAGGTCGTCTCGGGCGGCGACATCGGCATCCCGCTGCTGGAGGAGAACGACGCGGCGATCCTGCCGCAGAACGTCGCCGCGTTCGGCGAGGGCCTCGACATCCCGCTGGACCAGGTGCAGCTGTACCTGGCGGTCCGCGAGCTCGCGCATGCCCGCCTCTTCCGGCACGGCAAGTGGCTCCGTCTCGCCCTCATCTCGCAGATCACCGACTTCGCGCGCGGGATCAGCATCGACACCACCCGCCTCGAGGAGCTGGCCGAGGGCTTCGACCCGTCGAACCCCGAGGAGCTCCGCGACGCGATGACCTCCGGCGCGCTCATCCCGCCGAAGACGGAGGAGCAGCTCGCCGCGCACGGCCGCCTCGAGACCGTCCTCGCCCTCATCGAGGGATGGGTCGACGTCGTCACCGCGGCGGCGACCACCCGCCTGCCCAGCGCCGGGGCGATCGCCGAGACGGTCCGCCGCCGCCGCGCCTCCGGCGGGCCGGCCGAATCCGCCTTCGCGACCCTCGTCGGCCTGGAGCTGCGCCCGCGCCGCCTCCGTGAGGCCGCCGCGATGTGGCAGGCCGTGACCGACGCCGTCGGGCCCGAGGCCCGCGACTCCCTCTGGTCGCACCCCGACCTGCTCCCCGGCTCAGAGGACCTGGACGACCCGAGCGCGCTCGTCGCCCGGCTCACGGCCGAGGCCCGCGGCGAGACCCCGGAGCCCGACGAGATGGACCGCGCGCTGGAGGACCTGCTGAACGGCACGATGCCGCGCGAGGGCGACGGCGCCTCCGGAGACGCTCCGGACACGACCGACGACGCCGGCTCGCCGGACGACGACGACCGCGGCTCCTCCCCCACGGGCGACCGCCCCGTCTGACCCCCCCCGTCCGGCGCCCCGCCTGTGGACAACTCGCGCGGCGCCGGGCCGGTCTCGGCCATGATCGCCGGATGGTGCTCCGGCTCGATCCCCGACTCCCCCTGCTCTGGCGCTCCGCGACCGCGGTGCAGCTCGGCCTCGACCGGCCGCACGCGGTGCTGGACGGCATCGGCTACCCGGAGGAGCTGCTGCTCGACGCCCTCCGCGTAGGCACCAGCGCCGGCACCGTCCGCCTGATCGCGGCGCGCGCCGGAGCGACCGAGGCGCGGGTCGACGAGGTGCTCGAGGCGCTCCGGCCGGTCCTGCTGCGCAGCGTCGCGCCCGGCCCTCCCCCGGCACCGCGGGTCGTCGTCGAGGGGACGGGCGCGGCACCGGACGCACTGCGCACGCTGCTCCGGAGCGAGGGCTGCTCGCTGCTCGCCGACGACGGGACGCCGGACCTCGCCGTGCTGATCGCCGACTTCGCGGTCGCCCCCGCCCGCGCCGCGCACTGGCTCGCGGCCGACGTGCCGCACCTGGCGGTGGTGTTCGGCGACGAATCGGTGCGCCTCGGACCCCTGGTGGAGCCGGGGTCCGGACCGTGCCTGCACTGCGCTGAGCGGGACCGGATGGACCTCGACCCGGATCGCGCGCGCCTCGTGATCCAGGTGCTCGGCCGCACGGCCCCCACCCGCACGCCGCTCGCGAGCGCGGCGATCGCCGTGGCGGCCGCCGACGCCGTGCTGCGGCGGCTGCTCGCGGGCTGGCGAGGGCTCCGCGGGGCCGAGCGGATCTACAGCGACGCCTCCGGAGCGTTCACCGTGCGGGAGCGGGAGCCGCACCCCGAGTGCGCGTGCCGAGCTCTTCGAGGAAGCGCGACGGCTCCCTCCGCGTGACGCGGCCGACCGTCGAGCGCGCCCATGACAGGCGCAGGCGCCGGCGGGCCCGGGTGATGCCGACGTAGAGGAGGCGCCGCTCCTCGTCGATCGCCTCGAGGCCGGCGGCGTACGAGATCGGCAGCAGGCCCTCGGCGAGCCCCATCAGGTGCACCGACTCCCACTCGAGGCCCTTCGCCGAGTGCAGCGTGGCGAGGGTGACCGCGCCGCGGTCCGGCTCGTGGTGCACCTGCTGGCGTGCGATCAGGTCGTCGGTGAACTGGCGGAAGGTCCATCCGGCAGGGGCCTCGTCGACGAGGCGGGCCAGCGTGTCCAGCGACTCCCACCGGTCGCGCACCGCACCGGGCGCCGACGGGGGCTCGGCGCTCCAGCCGAGCGAGCGGAGGACGTCGCTCACCGACTTGAACAGCGGCTCGCCGCTGATCGACACGGACGCCGCGCGCAGCTGCATCACGGCCTGCTTCACCTCGGGGAGGTCGAAGAAGCGCTTGCCGCCGCGCATGTGCGCGCTCACTCCCCGCTCGTGCAGGGCGTGCTCGATGACCGCCGACTGGCTGTTGGTGCGGAAGAGGACCGCGATGTCGGAGGGGCGCACCCCCGCCTCGATGTCGGCCGCGACCCGCGCCGCGATCCCGCGCGCCTCCGCGATGTCGTCCGGGTAGGCGTCGATCGCGGGCTCCGGCGCCTCGGCGGCGGCGACGGCGTGGAGCGAGAGGGCGCCGGGCCTGCCCCGCATGAGGCGGTTCGCGGTCTGCACGATCGGCACGGCCGAGCGGTAGTTCTCCTCCAGACGCACCACGGTGGCGGCCGGCCAGCGGGACGGGAAGTCGAGGAGGTAGTCGGCCCGCGCACCCGCGAAGGAGTAAATGGTCTGGCTGGCGTCGCCGACGACGCAGAGGTCGCTCCGGTCGCCGAGCCAGAGCTCCAGGAGCCGCTGCTGCAGCGGCGAGACGTCCTGGTACTCGTCGACGACGAAGAAGCGGTACTGCTCGCGCACCTGCATCGCCATCGCGGGCTCGGACTCGAGCATCCCGGCGGTCACGAGCAGGACGTCCTCGAAGTCGATCTGGCGGCGCTGGTCCTTCAGCCCCTCGTACTCGTCCACGAGCGCGACCGTCTGCTCCAGGGTGAGCCGTCCGGGCAGGGGGCGCGTGCGGGCGGCGACGGCGTACTGCTCGAGCGAGAGGGCGGACACCTTCCGCCACTCGATCTCGGCCGAGAGGTCGCGGAGCGTCGCCGTGTCGAGCTTCAGGCGGAGCCGCTCGGCCGCGTGCCCGAGCAGGCGGGCCTTGCCGTCGAGCAGCTGGGGCATCGTGCCCCCCACCAGCTGCGGCCAGAAGTAGCCGAGCTGCGAGAGGGCGGCGGCGTGGAAGGTGCGGGCCTGGACGCCCCCGGCGCCGAGCACCCGCAGGCGCGAGCGCAGCTCGGCCGCGGCGCGGCTCGTGAAGGTCAGGGCCATGACGCGACCGGGCGTGTAGACGCCGGTCGCCACTCCGTGCGCGATGCGGTGCGTGATCGTCCGGGTCTTGCCGGTGCCCGCTCCCGCGAGGACGCAGACCGGCCCCAGCAGCGCCTCCGCAGCCTCGCGCTGCCCCTCGTCGAGTCCGTCGAGCAGGGTCACGCGATCGGGCCGTTCTCCAGCTCGCCTCCGTACCAGTCCTCGATCATCGCGCGGGCGATGGACGAGCGGCCGGGCAGCAGCACGGACTCGAGCGAGTCGTGCAGCTGCTGCCGGGTGAACCAGCGCAGCTCGACGATCTCCTCGCCGTCCGGGAGCAGATCCTCCGGGGACTGGTCCTCGGCGAGGCGGGCGGTGAAGCCGACCATGAGGGAGGCGGGGAAGGGCCAGGGCTGCGAGCCGAGGTACTGCGGGTCGACGACGCGCATGCCCGACTCCTCGCCGATCTCGCGGATCACGGCGGCCTCGAGCGACTCGCCCGGCTCGACGAAGCCGGCGAGCAGGGAGAAGCGGCCGGTGCCCCACATCGCGTTCGAGCCGAGGAGGAGGCGGTCGTCCGCGTCGAGGACGCAGACGATGATCGCCGGATCCGTGCGCGGGAAGACCTGGCTGCCGTCGGTGGGCGAGCGGCGGACCCAGCCGCCCTGCTCGACGACGGTCGGGTCGCCGTTGCGGGGCGAGTAGCCGTGCGAGGCGTGCCAGTTCGCGATGGCGAGAGCCTCGGTGAACAGGCCCGCGTCGCGGTCGCTCAGGCGCTCGGCGATCGGGCGCAGGCCGCTCCACCGCTCCTCGTCGGGCTCGAGCTCGGCGGCGGCCGCGTCGGTGAGGACGGTCGCGATGACAGGGGTTCCGACCGGCTCGCCGGGGGCCTCGGCGAGCGTGCGGCCGAGGTAGATCCGGAGGGTGCCGGCGGTCACGTCCTCGGGGCGGCGCAGGAGGAGGCGGTCGGCCTCGACCAGGGTCCGGTCGTGGTGCAGGACGAGCACGCGGGTGGCGGGATCGGCGAGCAGCTCGTCGAAGAGCGCGGGCCGCGAGCGTCCGACGCCGTCGCGGTCGGCCGCATGTCGCGAGAGCGGGAGGCGATCGGCGAAGGGCAGTGACATCCGGGGCTCATTTCGTGACGGGACCGCGAGGACCGCTGTCGCGGGCCTTCGACGGCATCGGCGGGACAGCGCGTGGCGGCGGGCCGGCCGGGCACGAGCCGCCTACCCTGGAAACCATGGCCAGATCCCATCTCACTCTAGCCGCGCTGGCCACCTCGGCCGTCGAGGGCCTCGACGTCCGCTCCGCGCGCCCCTTCACGTCCTCGACGCACGGCGACTTCGACTCCGCCCTGCTGACGACGCGCGAGGGCGCCCGCCTCGTCGTGCGCGTGCCCACGTCCGCGCTCGCGGAGCAGGAGCAGCTCGGCGACCTCGTCGCGCTCCGGGCGCTGACCGCCGGCATCCGCAGCCGCCTGCCCTTCGATCTGCAGGAGAGCGTCGGGCAGACGCCGTTCGACGGCACCCGCGCGGTCGTCTACGAGTACCTCGAGGGAGATCGCGTCCTCATCGACGACGTGGCCGCGCAGAGCGGGATCGCGGACTCGATCGGCCGGGCCGTCGGGGCGATCCACTCGCTCCCGGTGTCGTTCGTCCAGGAGGCGGGCCTGCCGATCGCGACCGCGCGCGACAGCGTGAACGAGACGGTCGCGGTGATCGAGCGCGCGGCCGACACCGGCCACGTCCCGGCGGCGCTCGTCGCGCGCTGGGAGTCGGCCTCCTCCGACGAGGCGCTCTGGCAGTTCGACCCGACCGTGGTGAACGGCTCGATGACCGCCGACTCCTTCCTCCGCTCGGGCGACGTCGTCGCGGCCGTGCTCGGCTGGGCGGCGCTGCGGGTCGGCGACCCGGCGCGCGACCTGCACTGGCTGCTGAGCGCCCCGGGCTCGGAGACGGCGCTCTCCGCCTACTCCCGGATGCGCGCGGGAGCAGTGGACCGCACGATCCGCCAGCGCGCCCAGCTCTACGCCGAGCTCGAGCTCGCCCGCTGGCTGCTGCACGGCACCGAGACCGACGACTCCGCCATCGTGGACGACGCGGTCGCCATGCTCGACACGCTGGTCGACAGCGTGCTCGGCGACCTCTCCGCGCCCCTCTCGACCGACACCGGCCCGGTGCTGGAGGTCTCGGAGGTCGAGGAGCTGCTCAACCGCACGCCGGGAGCCCGCACGGGCTCCTCCGCTCACGGCCGCGGGCTCGCTCCCGTCGCCGAGGAGAGCGACTCCGCGAGCTCGCGCTCGGAGTAGAACCGCTCGGGCCGCAGCACGAGGTCGTCGGCGACGAAGTAGAACACGGCGTCGACGCTCTCGAGCGGCACTCCCCGCCAGCGCGAGTAGGCGAGCCGGTACAGCGCGAGCTGGAACTGCTTGAGCTCGAGGTCGGCGGCGTCCTTCGGCGCCCGCCCGGTCTTCCAGTCGACGATCTGCACACCGTCCTCCGTCGGGTACACCGCGTCGAGCTTGCAGACGACGACGTGGCCGGCGAGCTGGAGGTGGATCTCGATCTCGACCGCCTCCGGGCGCCGGTCGGCCCACTCCGAGCGCTCGAAGGTGGCGATCAGGGCGTCGAGCCGCTCCTGCTCGACGCTCGCGGGGCCGGCGTCGTCGAGCTCGTCGGGGAAGGTGTCGACCGCCTCCGCCCCGCCCTGGACGCCGAAGCGGTTCTCGACCCAGGAGTGGAAAGTCGTGCCGAGCCGGGTCTGCCGGTAGGGGCGCTCCGGCATCGGCCGGCGCAGCTGCGCCGCGACCTCGTCCGGCGTGCTGACGATGTCCTTGAATCGGGAGGCGGGGATGCGGGTGGGCAGCGGCGTGCGCTCGCCCCCGGCCAGCCGCACCGCCCGCTCGGCGAGCAGCAGGCGGATGTCGTCGCCGCGCGCCCCGAGCAGAGCGGGCTCGGCGCTGCGGACCCGGGCGGCGGCGGCGCGGACCCGGTCGCCGCGGGAGCCGAGCGGATCGTGGGGCCAGCGGAACGTGCGCTGGGCCCGCTCGAGCGGGTTCTCCTCGTTCGCGGGCTCGGTCGGCAGCGGCGGGATCGTGCCGGCCTCCTCGAGGTCGCGGAGGAAGACGCCCGGTCCGCGCGGCTTGGCCTGGCCGGCCCACCACGAGCCGCTGAGCAGGAGGTGGTGACGCGCCCGCGTGACGGCCACATAGGCGAGGCGCCGCTCCTCCGCCTCGTTGCGCTCGCGGAGGGTGTCGCCGAACGCTCCGATCGCGTCGACGACCTCCTTCTGCGTGCTGCAGCCACGCCAGGCGAGATCGGGGAGCTCGGCGGCGTCGCCGCGGAACGCGTAGGGCATCGCGCCCAGTCTGACCCACCCGCGGAAGCCCTCGACCGGCGTGCCGGGGAGCTCGCCGTCGACCATCCGCGGGACGGCGACGAGGTCCCACTCCAGACCCTTGGAGCCGTGGATCGTCAGCAGCTGCACCGTCCCCGGTTCCGGGTCCTCCGGTCGCGGGGCCAGGCCGTCGCGCTTGTCCGCGAGGACGAGCCAGCGGAGGAATCCGCGGAGGGAGGAGCCGGTGCCGGCGCCGCGGTCGTCCGTCTGCAGGTACCCGGCCACCGCCTCCCGGAAGGCCTCGAGGTTGGCGCGGCCGTCCCCGCGCGACTCGTTCGCCTCGACCTCGATGTCCAGGCCCAGCTCCTGCTCGACCAGGGTGACGAAGTCGAGGAGGTCGAGCCCGGCCCGGGCGCGCAGCCGGGCGAACAGGGTGCCCGCCTCGTGCAGGCGCCGCAGGCCCTCGGCGCTGAACCCGCCGAGCGCGGAGTGGTCGATGCGCCCGTCGTCGCCGGGGCGGCGCGCCGCGATGAAGTCGAGGGCCTCGACGATCGAGCCGCCCTCGCCCTCGGTGACGGAGGCGCGCATCCGCTCGCGCACCTCCTCCGGGAGCAGCCGGTGCGCGTGGTCGCGCGCCGCGAGCCACGAGGCGAGGTCGCGCAGCGCCTTGAGGTCGCGGACGCCCAGACGCCAGCGGGCGCCGGCCAGGAGGCGGACGAGCTCGCTGCCGGCGGCCGGGTCCTCGACCACGGTGAGCGCGGCGACGAGGTCGGCGATCTCGGGCTGCCGCAGCAGGCCCCCGATGCCGAGGATGTGGTACCGGACGCCGTGCTTCGCCAGCGCGGCGGCGAAGCGGTCCATGTGCGCGCGCACCCGGAAGAGCACCGCGGCCGACGGCGGCTCGGCGCTCTGGCGCAGGCGCCCGACGAACCAGGCGGCGACGTCGTCCGCCTCCTCCTCGATCGTCTCGGGGAAGGTGAGCTCGACCGGGTGCTCGGAGGCCTGAGGACCCGCGCTCAGCGTGTCGACCGCGACCGCACTCCCCGCCGACAGCGGCTCCACGATCGCGTTCGCGGCGGTCAGCACGCGGCGGCCGTTGCGCCAGCTCGTGCTGAGGGAGAAGCGGCCCGCTCCCCCGAAATCGGTGCCGAAGCGGCCAAGCCCCTCGGCGCTCGCACCGCGCCAGCCGTAGATCGACTGGTGCGGGTCGCCCACGGCCATCACTCCCTGCCCGGCGAAGAGCCGCGAGAGGAGGCGGGTCTGCAGCACGGAGGTGTCCTGGTACTCGTCGAGGAGCACCACCCGGTACCTCGCGCGGTGCTCGTCCACGATCCGCGGCACCCGGTCGACGATCCGCAGCGCGAGGGCCACCTGGTCCGAGAACTCGACGAAGCCGCGCTCGGCCTTCGCCTCCTGGAACCGCTCGGCGAGCGCCGTCAGCACCGGCAGCGCGCCCACGGCCTGCAGCGCCTTCTCGAGCTCGCGGTAGAGCCCCGAGCCGCTGCCTCCGCGCGGCAGCTCGCCCAGGCGGAGGAAGTCCTCGGCGAACGCGGCGACCGCGGCCGGATCGGCGAGGTTGTCGGCGAGGTCGTGCGCGAGCGAGACGACGAGGTCGGTCAGCCGGTCGATCCCCGCCTCCACCTCGAGGATGCGCGGATCGGCCGTGTCGGCCACGACTCCCCGCGCGAGATGCCAGGCGGAGGCCTCGGAGAGCACGGTCGCGTCCCCCTCGCGGCCGATCAGGGCGGCGTTGTCGCGGAAGATCGTGTTCGCGAAGGCGTTGTAGGTCGAGACGGTGGCGGCCTCGAACGGGTCGGGGGCCGACTGCCCGGGCGCGAGCGGGAGCAGGCCCGCCGCGCCGAGCTGGTCGATCCTCCGCCCGATGCGCTCGCCGAGCTCGGCCGCCGCCTTGCGGGTGAAGGTGAGGCCGAGCACCTCCGACGGCGCCGCGTGGCCGTTCGCGAGGAGCCAGAGGACGCGGTTGGCCATCGTCTCGGTCTTGCCGCTGCCGGCGCCGGCGACCACGAGGGCCGGCTCGAGCGGCGCCTCGATGACGGCGCGCTGCTCGGCGGTGGGCGGGCGCAGGTCGAGGCGCTCGGCGATGGTCAGGGCGTCGATCACGGCAGCTCCTCCTCGGAGACGGCGGAGGGGTCGGGGTCGGCGGGGCCGGATGGATGGGCCGGCGCATCGGGATCCGGCTCCTCGGAGTCCTCCAGGTCCTCTGTCTCGTCGACCTCGTCGATCGCCAGGAGGCCGTCCCCCGGGACCTCGGGCACCGCGTGGATGCGGTACCGCAGGGCGTCGCCGGGGGAGAACGGGGTCGCGTCGAGCAGGCCCGAGAAGCCCGCCGCCGCCATGCCCAGGGCCGCGGCGCGGACGCGCTCGCGCAGCCGCTCCAGCTCCTCCTCGGCGAAGCGCTCCTGGACCACCTCTCGGTACGGCTTCCCGCGCACGCCCATCGCCACGAAGAGCAGCTTCGCGCCTCCCCCGTCGGCCGGGTCGGCCGCCTCGATCGCGCCTTCGGCGACGGCGAGCTGGTAGCTGCCCAGCTGCGCGTGCTCGGCGATGTCGTCCTTGCGGGGGGTGCTGCGGCCCGTCTTGAGATCGACGATCGTGACGGAGCCGTCGGCCGCGCGCTCGACGCGGTCGATCGAGCCCCGCACCCGGGCGGGCGGGACGTCGAGCTCGAACTGCTGCTCGCGGCCGAGCACCACGCCTCCCCCGCGCTCGAAGTCGGCGAGGTAGCCCGCGAGGCCGTCGATCAGCCGCCGTGTGACGCGCTTCTGCCGCTCCCCCAGCCAGGGCGACTCGAAGACCAGCTCGGGCCACCGCGACTCGAGAGCCGCCCACAGCTCCTGCGGATCGGGCCGCTCGGCGTTCTCCAGGACCCAGTGCACGAGGGTGCCGACCCCCATCGCCGTGCTCGTCGTGGAGCCGGAGACGGCGTCGACGAACCAGTCCAGAGGGGACCGCTCGAAGGCCTCGAGGCGGCTCGGCGAGACGGAGACGGGACGCTCGGGGTCGCCGACGTCGAAGAGCGGCTCCGTGGTCGAGGGCTCGAGCACCCCGGACCAGGAGGAGGGGTCGGCGCCGGGGACCTCCGCGAGCGCCAGGGCGCTGAGCCCTCGGATGGCGGCGGGAGCCTCGGTCGAGTCCGGCGTGGTGGCGGTCCGGCGCAGCGCCGCCACCGCCCCGCGCAGCGTGAGCGGCACTGCGGAGGCGGGATCGAGCCGCGGCGCGTCCGGCGGGGTGAGCCGGAAGAAGAGGGAGGGCGTCTCGTCCTCGCCCGCGACGGCGCTGAGCACGAGCTGCCGCCGGGCGCGGGAGGCGGCCAGGGCGAACATCCGGAGCTCGTCGTCGAGAGTGGCCTTGCGGGCGTCGAGCGGCAGTCCGCCCTCGCCGCGGGCGTGCCGCAGCAGGCCGTCCGGATTGAGCAGCGAGCCGCGCTGGCGGAGGTTGGGCCAGACGCCGTCCTGCAGCCGCGCCACCACCACGACGTCGAACTCCAGGCCGACGACGGAGGAGGGCGTGCCGATCAGGACCGCGTCCTCGACGGAGCGCGGAGCGAGCGTGTCCTCGGGGACCTCCGCCTCGAGGATCTCGGTGACGAAGCCGATCGCGGAGTGCCCGGTCGCCCGCTCCACGAATCGTCGTGCGGCGCTGAAGAGGGCGACCACGCCGTCGAGGTTGCGGTTCGCCTCGGCGGCGGTCAGGCCGGTGCCGAGGGCGAGCTCGCGCCAGGAGGACGCGACGCGGCTGGACTCCCACGCCGACCACAGGAGCTCCTCGATCGAGCCCCCCTCCTCGTGCAGGCGGCGGACCCGGTCGATCGTCACGGCCAGCCGCTCGGCCTGCCGGGCGGGAGCGGAGTCGATGGTCGCGAATCGGCCGGGCGCGGCGAGGGCCTCGACCAGCAGCGGGTCGCTCGCGCGGATGCCGCCGCCGGCCAGCTCCTCCGCCCGGAGTGCGAGCCGGAGCCGGCGCAGCCCCAGCCGGTCGACCCCGCCGAACGGGCCGAGCAGCAGCTCCGCCGCGAGCTCCGCATCGAGGGGCCGCTCGCCGATCGCGACGCCGACCAGCACGAGCAGCGCCCGGGCCGCGTGATCGTCGCGCAGCGCCCGTCCGGCGAGCACGGAGCGGGTCGGCACCTCCGCCACCGCGAGCGCCTTCACCAGCGGCTGGACCGCGGCTCCGGAGCGGACGACGACCGCCATCCGCCGCCACGGCACTCCGTCGCGCAGCCGCCGCTCGCGCAGCAGCCGCGCCACCGTCGCCGCCTCCCGCGCCGCCGTCGGGGCGTGCAGCACCAGGACGGGCGCCGGGCCCGCCTCGGGGGCCGGAGCCGCGACCGCCGCCCGCTGCCGGCCGGCCGCCGCGGTGCCGATCCGCTCGGTGGCCGCGGACACGACCGCCCGCAGCGCGGCCGAGTGGCGGTGCACGCGCGCGAGCACCAGCGTCTCGACGTCGGACGCGCCGATGCTCGCGGCGAACCGGCCGAGCGTGTCGGAGGCCGCGCCGCGGTAGGCGCTGGTCGCCACGTCCGGATCGCCCAGCGCGATCACGGTCACCCCGCGCTCCGTCAGCGCCCGCAGCAGCACGAGCGTCGACTCGCTCGCCTCCTGGAGGTCGTCGACGACGACGAGGCGCAGCGCGTCGATCCGCTCGCCGCCCTCGCCCGCGCGGATCGCCTCGGCCGCGTAGGCCGCGAACTCAGCCGCGTCCAGACGGGTGCCCGCCTGGGGCGCCATCCACTCGACCACCTCGCGCAGCTCGTCGAGCACGTCGGCCGCCGCGCTCCACTCGCCGCGCTCGGCGTCGACACCGAGGGCGCGGATCGCGTCCGAGTCGAGCCCGTGCTCGGTCGCCCGCATCCCGAACTCGCGGAGCTCGGTCCGGAAGGTCCGCAGCCGCAGCACCTCGGGGCTGAACTCCTCCGGCCACCGCGGGCCGGTCCCCTCCTCGAGGTGGCCCTCGATGAGCTCCGAGAGGAGGGCGTCCTGCTCGCCGCCGGTCAGGAGGGTCGGCCGCTCGAGGCCGCGCTCCTTGGCGGAGGAGGTGACCGCCTCGAACGCGAGCGAGGTCGCGGTCCGGGCGAGCGGGCCCCGGGTCGGCACTCCCAGCCGCAGGGCGAGCACGTCGCGCAGGGCGGTGGCGGCGGTGCGGCTGGCCGCGAGCACCACGACCGACTCGGGCGGGTACCCCCGCTCGAGGACGCGCTCGGCGACCAGCTCGACGACCGTCGTGGTCTTGCCCGTCCCCGGCGCCCCGAGCACGGCGGCGCTGCGGCCCTCGGGCAGCGCGAGCACCGCGCGCTGGGAGTCGTCCAGCACGACCGCGGGCTCGCCCGGGAGCGCCTCGCCGACGGAGGCTGCGGTGGAGGGAGCGGGGGTCGCGGGAGCGGTCACACGACCACGGTAGCCACCGGGTCCGACACTCCCGCCCGTCCCCGCCGGGAGCCCCGGCCGCCCGCTCCGCTCACCGCGAAACCGGCGCGATCGTCCGAGCGCGGTCCCGTATCCTGACACCCTCGTCCCCTCCCGAAAGGCACTGCTGGTGGAAATCCGTATTGGAATGGTCAACACCCCGCGCGAGCTCAACTTCGAGTCGTCGATGTCCGTGACCGAGGTCGAGAAGACGGTGACCACCGCTCTCGAGGCCGGCACCGCCGTCCTCCGCCTCCGCGACGAGAAGGGCAAGATCTACATCGTCCCTACCGCCACCATCGCCTTCGTCGAGGTCGGCTCCGAGGAGTCGCGCCGCGTCGGCTTCGTCGCCTAGAGCGTCCCGGGCGGACACGTCGTGGAGCTCCTCTTCATCACCCTGTTCGGGGTCCTGATCGGTCTCGCCGCGCGCTACGGGCTGCCGCACCGGCACCTGCACGGCTCCGTGCTGGTCCCGGCGATCGGCGGCCTCGTCGCCGCAGTCGTCTGGGTCGCACTGACCTGGGCGGGCCTGCCGTGGGACGGCGGCCTGATCTGGGTCCTGTCCCTCGTCGCGACCGCCGTGGTCGTCGTCCCGGTCGGCCTCTCGCTCGGGCGCAGCCGCGCCCGCCGCGACGAGGCCTCCCTGCAGGCGATGCTCTCGGGACGCGTCGCCCCCTGATCCGAGCCGGAGGCGCGGGAGTCCTCGGACTTCCGCGCCTCCGTCGTTCCGGATTCCGGCGCAGTGCGACGCCGGGAACCGTCAGGCCGTGAGCCCCAGCGCGTCCATCCGGCGCGTGTGCGAGGCGATGAGCTCGGTGAACACCGGCTCGATCCGCGACTCGTCGGAGTCGTGGTTGCCCGAGCCCATCAGCGCGGAGCGCGCCACGAGGAGGGTGTCGCCCACCAGGCGGCGGCCCCAGACGGCCAGGCGCGAGCCCAGGCGCCCGTCCGCGGCGATCTCGCGGCGGAGGATCGCGATCACGCCGTCGACGCCCGTGTCCGCGCCGAGCGTCTGCGCGATGCGCGGCCCCACGTCGGTGGGCAGCCCGCCGGTGAGGCGGATGAAGAAGTCGTCGAGCAGGCCCGCCGTGATGTACGCCGAGAGCAGCGTCTCGTGGAGGTCCGCGCCGCGGGTGAGCCGCTCGAAGGTGTCGATCGCTGGGCGGAACGGCGCCATGGCCTCGCCGGGCTCCACGTCGCGGCGGCGCAGCTCGGCGACGACGGCGTGGTGCTTCGCGAGCGCCGTGCCGGCGGCGGAGGAGATGGCCTCCTTGTCCGCGAGGTCGTCGGTCTCGGCGACGGCGCGCGCCAGCACCTCGAACACCGCGAGCTGGAGGTAGGCGACCTGGCCGAGGTAGGGCAGCACCTCGGGGGTGAGGTCGGCGAGGTCGACGCGGTCGCGCTTCTGGCTCGACTCCCCGCGGGGCGTCAGGCGGGGCACCTCGAGCAGGGGACGTCGACGTCGGAACCAGGCAGCCATTTCCTCAGCATAGGGCGCCGGAGGAGCGGGGTTCCGGGGCCGGCGGGGCCGGGAGCAGTAGACTCGCCGGGATGTCACCGGCGCTGGATCGGTGACCCTGCGCCCGGAGTCGTACAGGGGCGTAGACCGTTCGACACGACAGGCGCTTCACTCCGTGACTTTCTCCGATCTGAACATCGACGACGACATCGTCGCCGCACTCGCCGCCAAGGGCATCCTCGAGCCGTTCCCCATCCAGGAGCAGACGATCCCCCTGGCCCTGCAGAAGCAGGACATCATCGGCCAGGCCAAGACCGGCACCGGCAAGACCTTCGGCTTCGGCCTCCCCCTCATCCAGGCCCTCGGCACCGACCCGGAGCCGGGCGTCAAGGCGCTCATCGTCGTCCCGACCCGCGAGCTCGCCGTGCAGGTCACCGAGGACATCGAGCTGGCCGCCTCCAACCGGCCGACCAAGATCGTCTCGATCTACGGCGGCAAGGCCTACGAGGGCCAGATCGAGCAGCTGAAGGCCGGCGCGCAGATCGTCGTCGGCACCCCCGGCCGCCTCCTGGACCTCGCCGGGCAGCGCCTGCTCTCGCTCGCCAACGTGCAGGTGATGGTCCTCGACGAGGCCGACAAGATGCTCGACCTGGGCTTCCTCTCGGACATCGAGAAGCTGTTCGCGCAGACGCCGCCCACCCGCCACACCATGCTCTTCTCGGCGACGATGCCGGGCGCGATCGTCGCGCTCGCGCGCCGCTTCATGAACAAGCCCATCCACATCCGCGCGACCGACCCCGACGAGGGCATCACGCAGGCGAACATCAAGCACATCGTCTACCGGGCGCACTCGCTCGACAAGGACGAGGTCATCGCGCGCATCCTGCAGTCCGAGGGCCGCGGCAAGACCGTCATCTTCACCCGCACGAAGCGCGCCGCGGCCCGCATCGTCGAGGAGCTCAACGACCGCGGCTTCAACGCGGCGGCCGTGCACGGAGACCTCAACCAGGAGCAGCGCGAGCGCGCGATGGCGGCGTTCAAGGCCGGCAAGAAGGACATCCTGATCGCCACCGACGTCGCCGCGCGCGGCATCGACGTGAACGACGTCACCCACGTGATCAACCACACGATCCCGGACGACGACCAGACCTACCTGCACCGCGTCGGCCGCACCGGGCGCGCGGGCAAGACCGGCATCGCGGTGACCTTCGTCGACTGGGAGGACCTGCACAAGTGGGCCCTCATCAACCGGGCGCTGGAGTTCGGCCAGCCCGACCCGGTCGAGACCTACTCGTCGTCGCCGCACCTCTACACCGACCTCGACATCCCCGCGGGGACCAAGGGACGGCTGAAGCCGACTCCGATCCCCGCCGAGGCCAAGGCCGACGCGCGCCCGGACCGGGGCGAGCGCTCCGACCGCGGCGAGCGCTCCGAGCGGGGCGACCGGCCGCCGCGTCGCCGCACCCGCTCCGACTCCGCCGACTCGACCGCTCCGCAGCAGACCGGCCCCGCTCCCTCGAGCGAGAGCAAGGAGCACCACGACGGCAACAGCGAGCCGCGCCGCCGCACCCGGTCGCGCCGCCGCTCGCCGCGCCCCGACGCGCAGGCCTGAGCCTCCGCGCCCCGAGCCCGTCCCCCCGCGATCCGTCGCGGGAGGGCGGGCTCCCGGCGTCTCAGCGGCTCTCCCGCGACTCAGCGGTGTCCCCACGCGACTCAGCGGCTCTCGCCCCTCAGCGGTCACGGTGATCCGGCGGCTCTCCGCCTGTCAGCGGCTCTCCGCGACTCAGCGGGCGGAGGAGCGGATCGCGTCGACGGTCGCGCGCGCGGTCGTGTTCTCGCCCAGGCGGTTGGGCTTGCCCGTGCCGTGGTAGTCGCTCGAGCCCGTGGTGACGAGCGAGTACTGCTCGGCGAGCTCGCGCAGGCGGCGCTTGCCGTCGGCCGTGTTCTCGCGGTGCTCGACCTCGAGGCCGAACAGGCCGGCGTCGACGAGCTGCGGGAGGATCGACTCGACCGCGATCCCGCGGGCGCTCGCGGCCGGGTGCGCGATGACCGGAACCCCGCCCGCCGCGCGGACCAGGCGCACGGCGTCGACCGGGTCGGGCGCGTAGTGCGGGCGGTAGTAGCCGCCGCGCCAGTCGAGGATCCCCGCGAAGGCCGCGGAGCGGTCGGTGGCCAGGCCGCGGGCGACGAGCGCGTCGGCGATGTGCGGACGCCCGATGGTCGTGCCCGGGCTGGTCTGGGCGAGGACGTCGTCCCAGGTGAGGTCGTAGTCGGCCGCGATCGCGGTGACGATCGCCTCCGCGCGGTGCGTGCGGGCCGAACGGATGCGCGCGGTCTCGGCCACGAGCCCCGGATCCGCCGGATCGACGAGGTACGCGAGGACGTGGACGCTGGCCCAGCCGACGCGGGAGGAGAGCTCCATGCCGGGCAGCAGGTCGATGCCCGCCTCCTCGGCCGCGGCGAGCGCCTCGGCCCAGCCGCCGGTCGTGTCGTGGTCGGTGAGCGCCACTCCGGCGAGCCCGGCCGCGGCCGCGGCCCGCACCAGGACGGCCGGAGCCTCGGTGCCGTCGGAGACGACGGAGTGGGTGTGGAGGTCGTAACGGCCCCCGTCGACATGCATGCGCTCATCGTAGACGCGCCGCCTGCGAGCCCTCCGATGCCCTAGTAGCCTGGGCGGCGATGGGGACGAGACTGGTGAAGACCGCGGTGGCGGTGATCGTGGCGATCGCTCTGCTGGTGGTCGCGGCGCCCGGCTTCTTCGGGATCGCCCGGGAGGCCCCCTTCGCCCAGCTGGTGCCGTTCCGGCTCGCGACGGGCGCGGCGGCCGTCGGGCTCGCCGCTGTCCTGGTCGTGATCGCGGTCCTCGTCGCTCCGGTCAGGCGCCTCGCGCTGGCCCTCGCGGCGCTCGGCGTCGTCTTCGCGCTCGTGCTCGCGGGAGTGCAGGGAGCGCGGGGCTACGACTCCGCCGCTCCGCGCGCCCACCGCCTCGCCGACGTGCGCCTCGCGACCTGGAACGTGCTGCACGACGGCGTTCCCGTCGACACGATCGCCTCGCTCGCCCGGGAGAGCGCGGTCGACGGCATCGCCCTCCTCGAGGTCTCGCAGACGCACGCGCAGGACGTCGTGAACGCGCTCAGCGCCCAGGGGATGTCGATGACCCTCCACTACGCCGGGTCGGGCGCCGACGACGGGGCGGCCCTGCTGCTCTCTCCCTCGCTCGGCGGCTACAGCGTCGACACCGCCGCGGTCGTCACCGGATCGACACCGTCCCTCGTCGCACGCCCCGACACTCCCGAGCGCCCCGTCCTCGCCGCGGTGCACACCATGGCGCCGATCCCCTCGCGCCTCGCGGAGTGGCGGAGCGATCTGCTCTCGGTCTCCGCGCTCTGCTCCGCGGAGGAGGACGTCGTGGTCCTCGGCGATCTGAACTCCACGGTCGACCACTGGACCGGGCTGCCGGGCTCGGCCGCGCTGGGCGGCTGCCGCGACGCGGGGACCGTCGCGGGCGGCGCCGCCCTGGGCACCTGGCCGTCCTCTGTCCCGCCCGCGCTCGGCGCCCCGATCGACCACGTCCTCTTCTCCGGACGCTGGGAGGTCTCGGGCTACCAGGTCGTCGACGACCGCGACGACGCCGGGAGCGACCACCGGCCGCTGGTCGTCCAGCTCTCGGTCCGCGGGATGGTGAAGGACGCGTCCTGACGTTCCTCCCCGGCGCCGACTCCCCGTCCTCCTCCCCCGCCCGGCCCGTGGCGGCCCCCGCGGCCGTGCGGAGGAGGACAATGGGAGCCATGACGAACACGGAGGAGCGGACCGCCGCTCAGACGCCCGACCCCGCCGCCGCCCCGCGCCCCCGCGCCACCGCGAACCGCTCGACGACCCCCGCCTCCGACCGCTTCCGCGACTTCATCGCGTCCGGCTGGGCCGAGCGGGAGGAGCCGCTGCCTGCTCCGCGCGAGCAGGCGTCCTTCGCCGCCTCCCGCCGCGAGCGCCTCTCCGCACTGCACACCGGCGTGCGCATCGTCGTCCCGGCGGGCCGCCTCAAGCAGCGCGCGAACGACACCGACTACCCGTTCCGTGCGCACTCGGCCTTCACCTGGCTCACCGGCTGGGGCTCCGACTCCGAGCCCGGCGCGGTCCTCGTCCTCGAGCCCGCCGGGTCCGGCCACAGCGCGACGCTCTACTTCCGCGAGCGCGCGGGCCGCGACTCCGACGAGTTCTACGCCAACCCCGAGATCGGCGAGTTCTGGATCGGGCCGCGTCCGTCGCTCGCGCAGGTCGCGAGCGATCTCGGCCTCGTCACCCGCGGGATCGCCGAGCTCGACGCGGTCCTCGACGCGCACGACGGCGTCCCCCTGGCCGTGCTGCGCGAGGCCGACCCGGCGGTGACCGGCCGTCTCGACGCGGTCGGGGCCGACGAGCGGGCGGACCGCGACGCGGCGCTCGAGCGCGACATCGCCGAGCTCCGCCTGGTCAAGGACGCCTACGAGATCGCCGAGCTGCGCGCCGCCGTCGACGCGACGGGCCGCGGCTTCGAGGACGTCCTCTCCGACCTGCCGCGCATCATCGCCCACGAGAAGGGCGAGCGCCTGATCGAGGGCGTCTTCAACGGACGCGCGCGCGCCGACGGCAACGCGGTCGGCTACGACACCATCGCCGCGGCGGGCCCCCACGCCTGCATCCTGCACTGGACGCGCAACGACGGGCCGGTGCGCCCCGGCCAGCTGGTGCTGCTGGACGCCGGCGTCGAGCAGGACAGCTACTACACCGCCGACATCACGCGCACCTTCCCGGTGGACGGCCGCTACACGGACGCCCAGCGCCAGGTGCACGAGACGGTGCGGGAGGCGGCCGACGCCGCGTTCGCGATCGTCCGCCCCGGCATCCGCTTCCGCGAGGTTCACGCCGCGGCGATGGCCGTCATCGCGCGGCGCACCGCCGAGTGGGGCCTGCTGCCGGTCAGCGCCGAGGAGGCGCTCGAGGCCGACAACCAGCAGCACCGCCGCTACATGGTCCACGGCACCAGCCACCACCTCGGACTCGACGTGCACGACTGCGCCCGCGCACGGCGCGAGATGTACCTCGACGGACTGGTCGAGGAGGGCATGGTCTTCACCATCGAGCCCGGCCTCTACTTCCAGCCCGACGACCTCACGGTCCCGGAGGAGCTGCGCGGCATCGGCGTCCGGATCGAGGACGACGTGCTCGTCACCTCCGACGGCGCCGAGAACCTCTCGGCCGGCATCCCGCGCTCGGCCGACGACATCGAGGCGTGGATGGCCCGACTGGCCCGCTGAGGCCGGTCGCCCGCGGGGAGCCCCGGCCGCTCAGGCGGCGACGGGCAGCGCGAACTCCCCGCGGGCGGCGGCGAGCGCCAGCCCGTCGAGCAGCGTCGCCAGCTGACCGGCGGGAGCGTCCGGGTCCTCGGGATGCCACTGCACACCCACGAGGGGGGCCGCGACGTGCTCGACGGCCTCGATCACGCCGTCCTCCGCCCGGGCGACGACCCGCAGCCCCGGAGCGAGCAGGTCGACCGCCTGGTGGTGCGCGCTCTGCACCGCGAGCGCCTCGGATCCGAAGAGCCCGCCGAGCACGGAGCCCGCCGCGAGCCCGACCTCGTGCCGGTGCATGCGCTGGTGAGCAGGGGCCGCCGCGTTGACGTGCTCCGCCTCCGGCCCCAGGTCCTGCACCAGCGTGCCGCCGAGCGCGACGTTGACGATCTGCAGGCCGCGGCAGATGCCCAGCAGCGGGGTCCGGCGGGCCAGCGCCCGGTGCACCAGCGCGATCTGGGCGGCGTCGGCGCGCTCCGCGTGGGGGCCCTCGGCCGGGTAGCCGCGGTCGGCGCCGTACTGCTCGGGAGCGATGTCCTCGCCGCCCGCGAGGACGAGGGCGTCCGCCCCCGCCGTGCGCGCCAGCAGCTCCTCCGTGCCCAGCTCCTCGGCGGCGAAGCGCTCCGCCCGCCAGCCGCGCTCGTGCGCGAGGGCGAGGATGCGGCCGTTCAGGATCTGCACGTAGGCGTGGTACTCCTCGCGGCCCGGTCGCACGCGGGCGACCTCGACGATGGCGAGTGAGCGGGTCATGACTTCATCCTGGGCACGCCGCCGCCGCTGGTCGAACCGCCGTGTCACGCGGTGTCACACTCCGGCCGTACGATCACGGAGTGACCTCGCCGAGCCCGTCCCTCCCGGAGCGCGTGCAGCAGGCGCGCTCCGAGGTCTCCGTCCTCGCCGGGACCACTCCCGAGCGCCGGGTCCGACCGCTGCGCGAGGCCGTCGAGCACGTCGCCGCCGGCGGCTCCCCCGATCCCGGCGCCCTGCTCGACGCGGTCGACTCGCTGGTCGGGCTCGTGACCCGCGCCGAGGTGCAGCTGAGCGGCGTCGAGCGCTCCGTGCGGGACGACCTGGAGCGGGCCGCCACCCTCTCGGACCTGCGCACCTCGGCGCAGCTCGCCTCCGCCGCCGACGTGGCCGTCGCGTGCGCCGCGGCACGGTCGCTCCTCCTCGACGCCGACGACGCCCGGTCGGCCGGCGCCCGCCACGATCCGGCCGCGCTGCTGGTCCTGCTGCTCGACGCCGACTCCGCTCTGGACGCCGTCGTCTCCGGATACCGCGAGCCGCGCGCCCAGGCCGAGCGCCAGCTCCTGCTGTTCGAGGCGGCGCGCACCGCGGCCCGGCTCGGTGCCGAGTCGGTGCTGCTCCTGGCCGCCGTGCACGGCGAGCGCATCACCGCGGCACCCCGGATCCTCGCGGAGGAGACGCTCGGGCAGCTGGACACCGCGGTGCGCCGTGCGGCAGGCGATCCGGCCGGCGCTCTGGACGAGGCCCGCGCTGCCGCCGACCGCGCCCGCTCCGCACTCGACGAGGCCCTGGTCGACCTCGACGGCGCACCCCCGTCGCTCCGCCCCGCGGCCGTCCCCGGAGGCCTGCCCGCGGCCTGAGGACGCAGGCACCCGGCAGCGGCGCGCGTGCCATAGTGAGGGACATGGCCTCCTTCCTCGTCGTCCCCCAGTGGCAGGGCTCGGCGTCGACGCGCGCGATGCGCCTCGTCGACGGAGCCGAGGCGATCCGGGGCGATCTGCCCTCCTCCGCCACCACGACCCTCGACATCCCCGCCGAGGCGGGCGACGCTCAGGACACCGGCATCCGCCGCTACGCCTCGGTCGCCACCGTCGCCGAGCGGGTGCGCGAGGCCCTCTCGGGCCGCACCGATCCCGTGATCACGATCGGCGGCGACTGCGGCGTCGAGTTCGCGGCGATCGGGCACGCCGTCCGCTCGGCACCGGGTCCGGTCGCGCTGGTCTGGCTCGACGCCCACCCGGACGCGCACACTCCCGAGTCCTCCCCCAGCGGCGCCTTCTGCGGCATGGTCCTCTCGGCCGCGCTGGGCCGCGGCGTCGGCCTCCTGAGCGCGGGCGCCGAGGAGCGGGTGGCCGACGAGCGCGTCGTCCTCGCCGGTGTCCGCTCCGCCGACGACGGCGAGCTCGAGCCGCTGGTCGAGCGGGGGGCCGCGGTGCTGACCGCGGAAGCCCTCGACCCGGAGTCGCTCGTCGCGGCGGTCGAGGCGACCGGTGCCGCCTCCGTCTACGTGCACCTCGACCTGGACGTGCTCGACCCCGCCGATCTCGCCGGGCTGTTCGACCCGGTGCCCTTCGGCGTGCCCGCGTCGCGCCTCGTCGCGAGCCTCGACGCCCTCCGGTCCCGCTTCCCGCTCGCGGGCGCCGGCGTCACCTCGTTCGCCCCGTCGTCGCCGACCGCGGCCGAGGACGACCTGCCCACGATCCTCCGCCTCCTCGGCGCTCTGTCCCGCGGGGCCTGAGAGAGCCCTGCCATCGGCGCGCAAGCCCGAGCGCGTGTCGGCGGCACCCGGCAAGATGGTCGGACGCGACCGAGCGGAGGAACGATGAGCGACGAGAGACCGCGCGTGCGCACCGAGCGGCGCGGAACCGTGCTCGCGATCGTGCTGGACCGGCCCGAGAAGCGCAACGCCGCCGATCTGCGGCTGCTCGCGGAGCTGGCGTCCGCGTACGGCGAGCTCGACCGCGACCCGGAGCTGCGCGCCGGCGTGGTCCTCGCCGAGGGCGGGCACTTCACGGCCGGGCTCGACCTCGCCGACATCGGGCCCCGTCTGGGCTCCGACGGCCTGGACTTCGTGCCCGAGGGCGGTCTCGACCCCTGGGGCCTGCGCACCCGCCCCGTGAGCAAGCCGGTGGTCATCGGCCTCCAGGGCACCTGCCTCACGCTCGGCATCGAGCTCGCGCTCGCGAGCGACGTCGTCCTCGCCGAGCGGTCCACCCGCTTCGGCCAGATCGAGGTCGCCCGCGGCATCCTGCCCTTCGGCGGAGCGACGCTGCGCTTCCCCCGCGCCGTCGGCTGGGGCGACGCGATGCGCTGGATCCTCACCGGCGACCTCTTCGACGCCGAGGAGGCCCACCGCATCGGCCTCGTGCAGCAGGTCGTCCCCGACGGGACGGTCGCCGAGGCGGCCTGGGCTCTGGCCGCCCGGATCGCCGCGCAGGCGCCGCTCGCCGTGCAGGCCGCCCTGGCCAGTGCCCGGCTCGCGGTCGCCGCGTCCGACGCCGAGGCCGCGGCCGCGCTCCCCGGGGCGCTCGCGCGTCTCGCGGTGTCCGAGGACGCGCGCATCGGCACCGAGGCCTTCCTCCAGCGCACGACGGCGGAGTTCACCGGACGATGAGCGACGAGAGCACCACCGTCACGGCGCCCGGCGGCTCCTCCCTCGAGGCGCAGCAGGAGCGGGCCGCGCAGCAGCTCGAGATCCGGCTCCGCTACGGCGACCAGGTGTGGGAGCTGCGCGAGGTCGACCACTTCGCCGTCTTCTCCCGCCGCAGCACCGCACGACGGGCCGGGCGCGTCCTCGTGGCCTCCGGCTTCCAGATCGCGATCTCGCGGCTGAGGCTGAGGCAGGTCCTCGTCGCGAGCCACCACGCCGCGGTCGACGAGGAGTCGACCACCGCGTTCCTCCGCCAGGTGATCGAGGCGGTCGAGAGCCACGGCGGCCGCTACGACGGCTGGCGGGCCGAGATCGTGCCGGCGCATTGAGCGCCGGGCACCCACCGACGACGGGGCTCGACGCCTCCGAGAACCCCAGGGAGACAGCATGAGCAGCACGACGGACGAGTTCGACGTCATCGTCATCGGAGCAGGACCGGTGGGCGAGAATCTCGCGGACCGCGCGGTCCAGGGCGGCCTCACCGCGGCCGTCGTCGAGAGCGAGCTCGTCGGGGGCGAGTGCTCCTACTGGGCGTGCATGCCCTCGAAGGCGCTGCTGCGGCCGCCGATGGCGCTCCGCGCCGCCCGTGATCTCCCCGGCGCGGCGCAGGCGGTGAGCGGAGGAGTCGACGTGCCCGCGCTCCTGGCTCGCCGCGACTCCTTCACCAGCCACTTCGACGACCACGGCCAGGTGCAGTGGCTCGAGGGCGCCGGCATCGAGCTCGTCCGCGGGCACGGCCGCCTGAGCGGCGAGCGCGAGGTGACCGTGACCGGACCCGACGGCGAGGTGCGCGTGCTCCGCGCCCGCTCCGCCGTCGCCGTCGCGACCGGCACCACCGCCGTCGTCCCCGACATCCCTGGCCTGCGCGCGGCATCCCCCTGGACGAGCCGCGAGGCCACCTCGGCCGAGGAGGTGCCGCCGCGCCTCGTCGTCATCGGCGGCGGAGTCGTCGCGACCGAGATGGCGACCGCCTACGCCGGCATGGGCTCCTCCGTCACGCTCGTCGCCCGCAGCGGACTCCTCGCGCCGTTCGAGCCCTTCGCCGGCGAGCTCGTCGGCTCGGCGCTCCAGGAGCTCGGCGTCGACCTGCGCCTCGGCGACTCGCCCGTCTCGGTCGAGCGCCGGTCCGACGGCACCGTGGCCGTGACGCTCGAGGGCGGCGACGTCATCGAGGCCGACCAGGTGCTCGCCGCGACCGGCCGCGCCCCGCACACCCGCGACGTCGGCCTCGAGACGGTGGGCCTCGAGCCCGGCTCCTCGCTGACGGTCGACGACACGATGCTCGTGCTGGGCGGCGACGGTGCTCCCCTCGGCGGCGGGCGTCCGTGGCTCTACGGGGTCGGCGACGTGAACCACCGCGCACTGCTCACGCACCAGGGCAAGTACCAGGCCCGTGCGGCCGGCGACGTGATCGTCGCGCGCGCCACCGGTGCCGAGGTCCACGACGCCCCCTGGGGAGCGCACGTCGCGACCGCGGACCACGAGGCCGTGCCGCAGGTCGTCTTCACCGACCCCGAGGTCGCGTCGGTCGGCCTCACCGCCGCGGCCGCCGAGAAGGCCGGCTACCGAACCCGCGTCGTCGACTACGAGATCGGCTCGGTCGCCGGCGCCGCCCTCGCCGCCGACGGCTACACGGGCACCGCGAGGATGGTCGTGGACGAGGACCGGAAGGTCGTCCTCGGCGTCACCTTCGTCGGCAAGGAGGTCGGCGAGCTGATCCACTCCGCGACGATCGCCGTCGTCGGCGAGGTGCCTCTCTCGCGCCTCTGGCACGCGGTCCCCTCCTATCCGACGATCAGCGAGGTCTGGCTGCGGCTGCTCGAGACCTACGGACGCGACAGCGCGTGAGCGCGCTCCGTCGAGCCGTCGCGACGGTGGCCCTGGATCCGGCGATCACCCGGCCGGGCTACCTCTTCGCGTGCGCGGTCGGACTCGCCTGGGGCGCGCTGTGGAGCACGGGCCCGATCCGGCGCAGCCACGGCCTCGTCGTCTTCACCGGTCTGCCCTCCTGGGCGTTCGGCCGCGGAGGGTCCTGCGTCGGCACGAGCTACCTCACGGGCACCAACGTCTCCGACAGCGTCCTCGAGCACGAGGCCGTGCACAAGGAGCAGTGGCGGCTCTACGGGATGTGGTTCCCGTTCGCGTACACGGTGGCGGGTCGCGATCCGCTGCGCAATCGATTCGAGATCGAAGCCGGTCTCGAGAAGGGCGGATATCTCCGTGGTCACTGACATGACGGGGCGCGTCGTCGTCCTCACCGGAGCCAGTTCCGGCATCGGCCGGGTCGCGGCGGGAGCGCTGGCGTCCGCCGGTGCCCGCGTGGCCGTGGTCGGGCGGAACCCCGAGCGCACCCGCGCGGTCGCCGCCGACGTGGGAGGAGACGCGTTCCTGGCCGACTTCGACCGGCTCGACGACGTCCGCGCCCTGGCCGACGGCCTCCTCGAGCGCTACGAGCGGATCGACGTGCTGGCGAACAACGCGGGCGGGCTCGTCTCCCACCGCGCCGAGACGGTCGACGGCCACGAGCGGACGATCCAGAGCAACCATCTCGCGCCGTTCCTGCTCACGCGGCTCCTGCTCCCGCGGATGATCGAGACCTCGAGGGAGCGGGCCGGCGTCCGCGTCGTCTCCACGGCGAGCCTCGCGAACCGCTTCGGTCGCCTGAGGCTCGACGACCTCGACAACCGCCGCGGTCCGTGGCTCGGCGGCTGGCGGGCGTACGGCACGTCGAAGCTGGTGACGATCCTCTTCATCCGCGAGCTGGCGGAGCGGCTGCTGACGACGTCGGTCGACGCGTACTCGTTCCACCCGGGCGTCGTCTCGACGAGCTTCGGCGCCGACAGCACGATGATGAAGCTGATGACGAGCCTCTCGGTCGGCTCCTTCGGCATCTCCGCCGAGGCGGGTGCGGTGCCGCTGATCACCCTCGCCTCCGAGCCCGACGTCGGCGCCGCCAGCGGCACCTACTTCGACCAGCTGACGCCGCACGGCTCCCTGAACCCCCAGGCCCGAGACCGCGCTCTCGCCCACGACCTCTGGACCCTCTCCAGCCGCCTCGTGGGCGTCTCGCCCACCCTGTAGCCCGCTGCCGCTCCCCGCCGCCGCCGACTCGACGCCGGGGCGGCGCGGAGTACCCGACCCGCTCGCCGGGAGGATCTCGACACGCCCTCTCCGAGGGCTGCCCGATCAGCAGGTCTGCGCGCGGTCGCCCGACTCGGTCTGTGCCCGCGTGCTGCTCGATCAGCCGCGAGATCGGTCGGGCGTGGATCTCGAAACTCCCTCTCCGAGGGCTACCCGATGAGCATGTCCGGGCGCGGTCGCCCGACTCGCCAGGCACCCGAGAACCGCTCGATCACGCGCGAAGTCCGTCGGAGTGGATCTCGAGACGCCCCCTGCGAGATCCACTCGATCAGCATCGTCCTCCGCGGTCGCGCCCCTGGCGCGCCGTCCCCGCGGTCGCGCCCCCGGCGCGCCGCACCCTCTGCGGTCGCGCCCCCGGCGCGCCGTCCCCCTTGCGGTCGCGCCTCCGGCGCGCCGTCCCCCGCGGCCGCGCCCCCGGCGCGCCGATCCTCTACGAGCAGTGCCCGGAGCGTCGCAGGGCGACGTTCTGCAAGGCGGAGGAGGAAGCGATACCGGCGGTATCGCGCCCGACGACAACGCCGCAGAACATCGCCCTGCGGCGCTCCGGGTCAGTTGGACTCTTGGCGGCCGAGGCGCCAGTACCCCATGAACGCCACGCGCTTCCGGTCGAGTCCGAGCTCGGTGACGAGGCAGCGGCGGATCAGCTTCACGGCGCCGGCTTCTCCGGCGATCCAGGCGTAGAGGCCGGGGTCGGTGCTCTCGTCGGGGACCTCCCAGAGCATCTCGTGGTCGACGTCGATGTCGCTGACGTCGACGCCGCGGTGGTGGGCGGTGAGGAAGCGGGTGGCCCAGGCGCGGACCGCGTCGCCGAGGGCCGCTCCGGGGGCTGCCGCGTCGGCGCGGACGATCCAGGTGACGTGGACGCCGGCGGGGTGGCGGAGCGGGAGGCGGTCGTGGGCGGTGGGGACCTCGAGGAACGCGGCTCCGGTGGCGTCGTCGTCGAGGCTCTCGAGGATCGCGGCGATGGCGGGGACGGCCGTCTCGTCGCCAGCGAGGAGGAGGGAGGTGGCGGCGCCGGGGTGGAACTCGACTCCGCCGCCGGGGAGGTCGGAGCGCGTGTCGGGCGCGATGATGACGATCTGGTCGCCGGCGCGGGCGCTCTCGACCCAGGCGGAGGCCGGTCCGGTGTCGCCGTGGGCGGCGAAGTCGATGTCGACCTCGGCGTCCTCGGGGCGGACGGCGCGTATGGTGTAGGTGCGGAGCGGGTTCCGGAGCTCGTCGGGGAGCTGTCGCCAGCGGCCGTACCAGTCGGGGTCGAGTCCGTCGGGTCCGTCGGGGTCCGAGACGGAGGCGAGGAAGGCGGGGGCGTCGGAGGCGGCGGTGGGGACGACGAGCTTGATGCGCTGGTCGGGGCCGGTGCAGCCGACGTGGTCGAGGCCGGTGCCGGTGAGGGTCACGCGGATGAAGTGCGGGGCGATCCGGGTCGCTGCGGCGACGGTCGCGAGGTACGGCCGGTAGGCCGGTCGGGCGGGGGCGGCGGTCGTCGGGGGCATCGCCTCAGTCTCGCACAGAAGGTAAGCCTTGCCTAACACTCAGCCGGGACGCCCGGCGGACGGTCAGCGCGCGGCGTGCTCGGCGGAGGTGCGCAGGCGCGCCTCCACGTCGGCGGCGAGCTCGGCGACGACGGGGCCGGCCCCGCCGATCCAGGCGCAGAAGTCGTGGCGGCCGTCGGCCCACGGGTAGTCGCCGTCGACGACCGACATCTCGCCGACCCAGGCCCGGACCGCGCGGTCGAGCGCGACTCCGCGGGAGCAGCGCTCACCGGTGCCGGGGGCGCCCGAGCGCTCGGAGCGGCCGAGCCAGGTGACGCAGACCCGTCCGGGGGCGGCGAGCGGCGGCAGTCCGCGCGCGTCGTCGACCTCGACGAAGACCTGGCCGCGGGCGTTCGCGGGGAGGGCGTCGAGGATGCTCTGGATCCACGGCACGACGGTCTCGTCGCCCGCGATCAGGAACTGCTTCACGTCGACTGGCGCGGAGCCGTCGCGGTCCTCGAACATGCACATCGTGTTCGAGTATAGGCAAGGCTTACCTCAGTGACCAGAGCCGGACCCTGACCATCCGCCGTGCGGCCGCGCCCGGCCCCGTCACGACTGCGGCCTGCCCCGTCACCACTGCGGCGGGTGCCGCCTCTGCCAGCGCGCCCGCCGCTCGAGCTGCGCGCCGATCGCCAGCAGTGTCGCCTCGCCGCCGGGTCGCCCGATCAGCTGGACTCCCATCGGCAGGCCCTCCTCCGTGGTGCTCAGCGGAAGGGTGATCGCGGGGAGGCCGCTCACGTTCACGAAGGACGTGTACGGCGTGTAGAGGCACTGCTGCTCGAAATTGCGCTCGGGATCCTCGAGGTCGTACCAGCCGACGGGGCGCGGCGTCATCGCCAGCGACGGCGTCAGGACCGCGTCGACGCCGGAGAACGCCGCGATCACCGCGCGCTCGTAGCCCGAGAGCCAGGACGCCGCCTCGACGATCTCGCGGGCGGAGCGCCGGCGTCCCTCCTCCACCAGCCAGCGGGTCAGCGGCTCCAGCAGATCGAGGTCCGCGCCCTCGACGGGCAGGGTCGCCGCGCCGCTCTGCCACAGCGTCCGGAACGCGGCGGGGTACGCGGCGCTCGGGGGCAGCGACGCCTCCTCGAGCCCGTGGCCGAGCGCGGCCAGCGCGGCGATCCCCTCGTCCAGCGCGGCGCGCGCCTCCGGAGCGAGAGCGATCTCGTACTCCTCGTCCCAGGGCGAGTCCGTGAGCACGCCGATCTGGAAGCGCCCCTCTCCGCGCACCGCGGCGCCGAGGAACGAGCCGTCGCCGTCACCGGGCGCGCCGAGCGACCAGCGCTGCGGGAGGCGGCCGTTCGTCCGCTCCAGCATGCCCTCGAGCAGGAGGCCCGCGTCGGCGACCGAGCGGGTGATCGGCCCGGCGACCGTCAGGCCGCCGACCCCGCCGATGCCGGAGAGCGCGGCGACGCGTCCGCGGGAGGGCTTCAGTCCTACGAGGCCGCAGGCCGCGGCGGGGATACGGATGGACCCGCCGCCGTCCGAGGCGGGGGCGAACGGCAGCAGTCCCGCGGCGACGGCGACCGCCGCTCCTCCGCTGGATCCGCCGGCCCCGAGGCGGGTGTCCCAGGGCGTGACGGCGGGCGGGCCGATCAGCGTCTCGGTGTAGGAGGGCATCCCGAACTCGGGTGCCGCGGTCTTGCCGAGGCTGACCGCTCCCGCCGCATCGAGCACCTCGACGATCTCGTCGGAGGCGGTGGGCACGTGGTGCTCGCGCAGCCGCGATCCGGATGCGGTCCGCACGCCCGCGCGCCGCCAGAGGTCCTTGTCGCCGCTCGGCAGGCCCCAGAGCGGAGCGGTGCCGCGCCCGGTGCCGAGCGATGACGCCCGCTCCCGCGCCCGATCGGCGGTCACCGTGGCGAAGGCGCCCAGCTCCCCGTTCCACCGCTCGATCCGGGCGAGGTAGTGATCGGCGAGCTCGAGAGGCGTGACCTCTCCGCGCTGCAGCCAGTCCCACTGCTCCTGGGCGCTGAGGTGGTGGAGTTCGAACATGGAACGACCCTATTCCGCCGCTCCGGGGAGCCGGCGGAACAGGGTCGTGGGGGTCAGGCCGCGCGGCGGCCGCTCTCGCTCGCCTCGTCGATGCCCTTCCGGGCGCCGTCGGGCACCACGGTGTCGCGGTCGATGCGGGCGCCGGTCGCGATCACGGCCGAGCGTCCGATGCGGGAGTAGCTCCCGATCCGCGCCCCCGGCCCGATGATCGCCTCGGGCCCGACGTGCACGTTCGCGCCGATGAAGGCGCTGTGCCCGATCATGGCGTCGCGGTCGACCCAGCTGCCCGCGCCGATCCAGGCGCGCTCGCCCACGGTCGCGCCGGGCTCCACGTAGGCGCCGGTCTCCACGTACGCGGTCGCCGAGACGCGCGATCCGGGAGCGACCATGCCGCGTCCGTTCGCGTGGCGGCGGTAGACGATCTCGTCGTCACTGCCGCGCGCCCCTCGACCCTTGTTCATCCCTGTTCCTGCCATCTGCCTCTGGCTCCTTCGAGCTGTCCGGTGGGCGGGGCGCCGAGCCCCGTCCCGTCATCGGTAGACAACAGCGGCGAGCGCCCGCGCATTCCCCGTTCGGGGGGCGCTGGCGCGGGGTGGAGGCGGGGCGGCGGGCCGGTCGGCGGGCGGAGCGGAGAGCGGGCGGCGGAGCGGACCCGCGCGGGCGTCCCCGGAGCGTCACTCCACCGCGTCGGCGACCGCGGTCACGACCGCGCGGAACCGGTCCGGCGCCTCGCGGATCCGCCGCCGGAGGAGGACCCCGGCGAGCGCCGACGAGGCGGGTGCGGCGATCAGCTCGCACTCGACCCGGGCCCCCTCCTCGTCCGCCAGGACCCGCCACTGCTCGACGCCGAGCACGGGGAGTCGGCGCTCGAGCCCGCTCCCCCGCCGCTCGTAGGCGCCGTCGGCGGCGAGGACGTCCGCGAGGGCGGCGAGCACCGGGGCGGGGTCGGCGTGGAGGACGGAGGCGAGGGCGAGGAGGCTGCGCACGGCGGCAGTCTCGCACGCCCCCGCGTCAGGAGCGGGCGTCGAGGACGCGCCGGAGCCAGTCGAACGACGCCTTGGGCACGCGGTCCCGGCTGCGCGTGTCGACGGCCACGAGCCCGTGCGGGCGGCTGTAGCCGTGCTGCCACTCGAACGCGTCGACCAGGGTCCAGAGCTGCACGGCCTCCACCGGCAGTCCGTCGTGGACGGCCTCGGCGAGAGCGGCCAGGTGCGCCCCGAGCCAGCGGATCCGCTTCGTGTCGACGATCGCACCCTCGCGATCGGGCTCGTCGGGGTAGCTCGCGCCGAGCGCGGTCACCACCAGCGGCGGCAGGGCGTCGCCGTAGCGCTCCACGAGGGACCGCAGCACCGAGACCACCGCCCAGGGTGCGACCGGCGAGCCGTCGCCCGTGCGGTCCAGCTCCGGCCATGGCGCCGTGTGGAACGGGAGCGCGGGAGGAGCGCCCACCCCGGTCGGCAGCGCCGGGTCGCGGCCCGCCACGATCCGCAGCGGCGGCAGCGGCGCGACCGCGTAGAAGTCGAGCGGAGCCGAGACGCGCGCGAGGTCGACCGGATCCGCCTGCGCGAGGGCGCCGAGGAACGGCGGCAGCTCCTCCGGTCCGACCGGGTAGGACCCGGTCAGCACGGCGTCGGCCACCAGGCGGTTCCGCAGGACGTCCGCCAGGGAGGCGAAGGCGCGGTCCCGGTCGTCGTCGGAGGCGGGCTCGACGGGCGCGAGCGCGTCGACCAGGCCGATCCTCCCGGTCACCTCCGCCGCCCGCAGCGCCTCCAGCGCCACGCCGTGCCCGAGGAGCTGGTGGTGCAGCGCCGGCAGGGCGCTGAACAGCCGGCCGGCGCCCGGCGCCTGCCGCGCGAGCGCGTAGCCCTCGAGCATCACCGTCGACGGCTGGTCGAGGGTGATCCAGTCGGCGACCCGGTCGCCGAACCGCCCGCCGAGCTCGAAGGCGAGATCGCCGAAGCGGAACGCGGTGTCGCGGTTCATCCAGCCGCCGCTGAGCGCCGACGGGGTGTCGCGGTGGTGCAGGGTCAGCGCGCCCCGGATCCCCGTCTCGGCGAGCCCGTCGAGCAGGCGGTCGTAGAAGCCGAGCCCTCCGCGGTCGATCGGCCCGCGGCCGTCGGGCTGCAGCCGGGGCCACGAGACCGAGAGCCGGAGCTCGTCGACGCCGAGATCGACCAGCAGCGCGAGGTCCTCGCGCCAGCGCAGGAGGAAGTCCGTCGCGATCTCGGGAGTGGCCTCCTCGGCGATCGTCCCCCGTCGCAGCGCGAAGTCGTCCCACACCGACCGGCCCCGGCCGCCCGTCTCGAGGGAGCCCTCCGTCTGGAAGGCGCTCTGCGCCAGTCCGATGCGCAGGCCCGGCGGCAGGAGCCCGCCCAGCTCGCGCGGATCGTCGAAGCGCGCGGCCTCGACGCGCACCTCCCGCCGATCGCGCCCGCGGGCCTCGTCTTCGCGCATTCCACTGTCCTCCGGATCTGATCGACGGTTATATTCTCGCGGAAGCGCTCTCCCGGATCTCCCCGACTCCCCCGACCGGCCGAGACGCCTCCTCCGGATGGTGTACATCCGGGAACAGTGGTGCGGCGCGCTTGACAGCTCCCCCCTGCCCCCGTGCAATGGACGCATCGTGAAATCGGGCGTCGACGTGGCAGTACCGGGGGGTTCACCGGTCGTGCCGGTGCCCCGACTCCGCCGATCCCCGCGGCGCACGGCCGCCCTGCTGCTGGTGCTCCTCGCGGCCGTCGCCTCCGTCTCCGGGCTGGCCGCTCCGGCCGCGCAGGCCGCCGCTCTCGCGATCACCGCTCCCTCCTCCGGCGCGGTCCTCAGCACGGGAGCGACGACGGTCACCGGCACGGCGACGGCCGGGGACCAGGTGCAGATCGGGCTCCGCGGCGGCGGCGACCCCCTCTGCATCACCACCGCGGGCCCCGACGGCGGCTGGAGCTGCGCCGTCTCCCTCGACGACGGGCCGGCGACCCTGGTCGCGGTGGAGCTCCTCGCCGGCGGCGGGACCACCTCGGCCGCCGTCCCGATCGCCGTCCTCAGCGCCCCCGTCATCGAGTCGGTCGACGGCTCGGCGACCTCCGCGGGCTCGGTCCGCGGCACGGCCTACCCCGGCGCGAGCGTCGCCGCGGTCTCGAACGGCGGCGCCGCGTGCCTGGCCACCGCCGACTCCGGCGGCGCGTGGTTCTGCCAGCTCGCCCCCACTCCGGCGCCGGGCAGCTACCGCGTCACCGCGACGCAGACCGCCTCCTTCGCCGGCAGCGCCGCCTCGCCGGCCAGCGCGCCGGTGACCCTCGTGGTCGACACCGCTGCTCCTGCCGCCCCCGCCCTCACCTCGCCGTCGGACGGCGCCGCCCTGCCGCTCGGCGGCGCGTCCTACTCGGGGACGGGCGTGGACGGCACTCGCGCCTACGTGTACGTGGACCGGGTCAACACCTGCGACGCGGCGGTCAGCGGAGGCGCCTGGAGCTGCACCGGCGGCACGATCACGGCGGGCGCGCACCGGGTCTCCGCCATCGCCGGGGACAGCGCCGGCAACTACAGCCCGCCGAGCCCCTGGATCGACGTGACCTTCGCGGCGGCGACGACCGCTCCCACCGGCACGCCCAGCGCGACGACGCCGGCCGCCCCCGGTGCCGCGCCCACCGCACCCGGGGCCGCCGCGTCTCCCGCTCCGAGCAGTGCGGCGCCGACCGCGTCCCCGTCGCCCGTCCGCCCCGGGGAGACCGCGCCCACGCCCGAGGACGAGCCGACCGCCGAGCCCACCGCAGCGCCGGTCCCGGCTCCCGACGTGGACGGCGGTGACGTGCCGCCGCAGCCCGCCCCCGACGCCGGATCCGAGCCGGGCGGCTGGAGCGCGGCGACCGGGATGACCACCGCGCTGTCCGCCGGATCGCCCGTCGTCTCGATGGCCGACTGGATGCGCTCCCTCGCGCTCGCTCTGCTCTCGCTCGCCCTGGTCGTCGTGCCGGCCCGCCTCGCCGCGGCCGGGCGGGCGCCCCGCGCCGAGCGCAGCTGGCACCTCACGGGCCGCAACCGCGCCGCCGTCGAGTACGACGACAAGCCGGACACCGGTCCCGCCTCGCCGCGCCTGATGGTCGTCGGGATGATCGGCTGCGCAGCCGGCCTCGTCCTGCTCTCGGGACGCGTCGACGGCCAGCCCGCCTACCTGCGCCTGCTGATCGCCGTCATCGTGGCCGTCGCCGTGGTCAACGCGGTCGCCGCCGCCGTCCCCGCGCTGGTCGGCCGACGGATCGGCGTCAGCGGGATCGGCGTCGTCGCCGCTCCGCGCGCGCTGCTCCTGGTCGCGGCGGCCGCTCTCGTCTCGCGCTTCGCGGGACTGGACCCGGCGCTCCTCTTCGGCGTGGTGATCGGCCTCGTCCTCCCCGAGGGCGCGTCCGCCGTCGACCGCGCGAAGCTCTCCACCGTCCGCGTCGTCTCGCTGCTGGGCCTCGCCGGATTCGCCTGGGGCGCCTCCGCCGTGGTCCCGCCCGACGGCTCGTTCGGCTCCGTGCTCGCCGCGGAGGTGCTCAGCGCGACCACGCTGATCTCGGTCGGCTCGAGCGTGGTGCTGCTGTTCCCGGTCGGGCGCCCCGCCGGCCGCAGCATCCTGCGCTGGTCTCCGCTGCTCTGGCTCGCGCTCACGCTCCTCGCGACGACCGTGCTGTTCGTGCTGCTCACCCCGACCATCGCGTCCTGGTCGACCGACGGCGGAGCGGGTCCGGTGCTCTTCGCCGTCGTCGCCTTCAGCGCGGTGTGCACGTCGATCTGGGCCTGGCGGCGCTTCGTCGAGTCGGAGTAGCCGGCCTCGGCCGCCCGCTCAGCCGATCGAGACGGGCCGGTCGAGGTCGTCGCCCGGCAGCACGTCGGCCACGGCGCCGACCGTCAGCTCGCGCAGCGTCGCGATGCCGCCGTAGACGCCGAGGAACGCGGTGTCGGCCGCGTCGCGTCCCGTCGCGATCCGCACGAGACTCGACCGCGGCGCGAGCGTCGTCGCGTCGACCGCCCGCCACTCCCCCTCGATCCAGGCCTCCGCGACCGCGTGGAAGTCCATCGGCTGCAGTCCCGGGGCGTACACGGCCGCCAGTCGGGCGGGCACGTCCAGCGCACGGAGGAGGGCGACGACGAGGTGCGCGAAGTCGCGGCAGACGCCGCGGCGGGCGAGCAGCGTCCGCTCGGCCCCGTCCGTCGGAAGGCTCGAGCCGGGGACGTACGCCAGCCGCGTGCCGACCCAGGAGCTCACCGCGTGCAGGAGGTCCGCCCCGGCGAGGCCGGCGAACTCGGCCCGGGCCGTCGCCCACAGCACGTCCGACTCGGCGTAGCGGCTCGGCCGCAGGTACCGCAGCCGGTCCACCTCGTCGCCCTCGAGCGGATCGAGGCGTCCCAGGACGCGCGCGGAGTAGTCCACGACGAGGTGCCCGACCGGCGCGTCGAGCACGTGCAGCCGGGTGCCGTGCTGGTCGATCACCTCGCGAGCGGCGAGCGGGCGGCCGTCGACGGTGAGCGTCAGCGACTCCTCCGCCCCGTACGCGTCGGCCACCGCGATCGAGAGGACGAGGGCGGCCGGAGCCGCGACGTCGAGGGTCAGGTGGGCCGAGACGTCGCGCTGCATGGGGCTCTTCTCCGGGGCGTGGCGGGTGGGGGTCAGGCGCCCTGCTCGCCCTTCGGCGGCGGGGTGGGGGCGGCGTCCGGCTCCTGCACGAGCTGCAGCCCGCCGGACGAGTTCGCCGAGACGGTCAGCAGGTCGATCCAGGTGCGGTTGATCGAGGGGACCCGTCCGCCGAAGTACTTGAAGTAGAGGGGCACGGAGGGGTCGAGCCAGATGCTCGAGCGGCCGTCGCCGACCGCGGGGTCGTCCCGCCAGGAGAAGAAGAAGCTCTCGCGGCGGCGCAGCTTGTTGGCGATGACGATCTGGACGTGCGTGAGCGTGCGGTCGTCGAACTCGATCTCGACTCCCGAGGCTCCGTAGAGCAGCTTCCCCATGGGGGCCTCCCGGCCGCCCGTCGCCGGGCGGTGCATGACGGTGCCCGCGGGCACGAGAAGCGGGACCGTTCCGGCGCCCGCCGTGGACCGGGCGGCTCGCATCCGGACGCGGGCGCCCGGGCTCGGAACCGCCCGGTGACGACTCTAGGCGAGGCGGCGCGGGCGCGCGGGATCCTCGTCCGATTCCCGAACACCGGGCTCCTCCGGCCGGAAGGACGACCGGTCCGGAGGCGCGCCCGGCGCCCTGCCGGATCCGGGCGAGACGCGCCGGGGCGCTGCCGCGCGCATGTCGGAGGTCGGACGTACGGTACCCGCATGATCGAATGCGCACTCTGCGGAACCGACGCCGTCGTCCTCGACCGCTCCGGCGGCCGCGACACCGAGGAGGAGCTCGTCGTGCTCTGCGCCGACTGCACCCCGGGCGAGATCACCCAGGCCCTCGAGGCCGGGCTGCTCGAGCCCGCTCGACGCAGCGCGCACGCCCGCGCCGCCTAGAGAGCGGCACGTCGGACGGAGTGCCCCCACTGGGACTCGAACCCAGACTGAGACGATTTTAAGTCGTCTGCCTCTGCCGATTGGGCTATGGGGGCGACCACCGGGAGGAGCGACCCTCCCGGCGGCGGTGTCAGGACTTGGCGGGCTCGCCGCCGACCGGGACCGGAGCACCGGCCTGGCCGGGGATCTGCGCCGGGGCCTGCGCGGCCGGAGCCTCGGCGGCCGGGGCCGCCGGACGCGGACGCGACGCGTAGGTCTCGAAGGAGCCGCGGGGGTACTCGCGGGCCTCGATCGAGGCGATGTCGCGGCCGAGCCAGAGGTTGTTCCACCAGCCCCAGACCACGCGGAACTTGCGCTCCCACGAGGGCATGGCGAGACCGTGGTAGCCGCGGTGCATCACCCAGGCGGGGAAGCCCTTCACGGCGATCTTGCCGGACTGGAACACGCCGATGCCGATGCCCAGGCCCGCTACCGCGCCGAGGTTCTTGTGCACGTAGTCGACCGGCTCCTCGCCGCGGAGCACCGCGGTGATGTTCTTGGCCATGAGCTTGCCCTGGCGGACGGCGTGCTGGGCGTTCGGCACGCAGAAGCCGCCGACGCCGCCGCCGGTGAGGTCGGGGACGGCCGTCGCGTCGCCGGCGCCCCAGGCGCCCTCGACGAGCACGTCGTCGTGGCCGACGCGGAGGTCGGCGCGCACGCGCAGGCGGCCGCGCTCCTCGATGGGCAGATCGGAGTTCTTGATCGACGGGTTCGCCATGACGCCCGCGGTCCAGATGATGAGGTCCGACTCGAAGCTCTCGCCAGTCGACAGCTGGATGACGCCGTTCTCGGCCGACTTGAGCTGCGTGTCGAGGTGCACGGTGGCGCCGCGCTGGTCGAGGTTCTTCAGCACCCAGTGGCTCGTCTCGAGGGCGACCTCGGGCATGATCCGGCCCATCGCCTCGATGAGGTGGAACTGCGTCTCCTCGAAGTCGATCTCGGGGTAGCGCTTGAGCAGCGCGCTCGCGAAGGAGCGCAGCTCGGCGAAGACCTCGATGCCCGCGAACCCGCCGCCGACGACCGTGACGGTCAGCAGGCGCGAGCGCTCGGGGCCGGCGGGGAGCGACGCGGCCTTGTCGAAGTTCGTGAGCATGCGGTCGCGGATCGCGGTCGCCTCCTCGATCGTCTTCAGGCCGATCGCGTTGTCGGCGACGCCCGGGATCGGGAAGGTGCGCGAGACGGAGCCGGCGGTGACGACGATCTGGTCGTACTCGAACTCGTAGGGCTCGCCCACGGTCGGGGTGATCGTCGCGGTGCGGTTCGCGTGGTCGATCTTCGTCACCTTGGCGGCGAGGATCGCGGTCTTCTTGAGGTGGCGGCGGAGCGAGACGATCGCGTGGCGCGGCTCGATCGACCCCGCGGCGACCTCGGGGAGGAAGGGCAGGTACGCCATGTAGGGCAGCGGGTCGACGATCGTGACCTCTGCCTCGTGCGGGCGGAGCTGCTTCTCGAGCTTCCACGCGGTGTAGAAGCCGGCGTAGCCGCCTCCGACGATCAGGATTCTGGGCACGGTTGACTCTCCAAGAGGGATGGACAATGCGAACACCCTCACGCAATGCGAAGTGCCCGCTCTCGATGCGGTGGGCAGCACTGACCCCGACTGGGAATCAGCTTAGCGAAGAGCGCGCCGGTGGTGGCGCCTCCGTGGCTCCGGTAGGAGCGGCTACGCGTCGAGCGGCCTGCAGGCGCAGCGCTCGGGAGACCAGTCGGCGCGGGCCAGGGCCAGATCGCCGATCGGATTGACGCCGGGGCCCGCCGCGAGGGCGTGCGCGGCGAGGGCGTGGAGGCACTTCACCCGCGAGGGCATGCCCCCGGAGGAGATGCCCGCGATCTCGGGGACGGAGCCGACGCTCTCGCGGTCGGCCAGGAACGCCCGGTGCGCAGCGGCGTACGCCTCGCGCAGCTCCTCGTCCTCGGCGAGCATCGCGTTGTACTCGACCATGACCTGGGTGGCCTCGAGCTGCGAGATCGCGGCCGTCGCGGCGGGGTGGGTCAGGTAGTAGAAGGTGGGGAACGGCGTGCCGTCGGACAGGCGGGGGCTCGTGGAGACCACCGTCGGGTCGCCGCAGACGCAGCGTGCGCTGATCCCGACGACGTCCCGGGCGGGACGGCCCAGCTGGGCGGAGACGACCGCGATGTCGCGCTCGGACGGCGGATCGAAGGGGGGCGTGGTCACGGGGGCTCCAGAGGACGGACGGCCGGGAGGACGCTCCAGTGTACGCGGGGCCGGGCGGGAGCGACGGGGTCGGGCGGGAGCTACGGAGTCGGTGTCAGCTCGTCGGCGGTCGGCTCGCCGAGGCCCGAGACCGCGATCGAGGACAGCAGGGAGCCGGCCCAGTCGCTCGGGGTCTCCTGCACCGTGTCGCTCGCGGGCTGCTGCGCCTGCTGGGCGAGCGTCACGTCGTCGAGCACGAGGTAGCTCACCTCGCCGGGCATCACGAAGTACAGCCGCTCGCGGGCCTGCGCACGGATGAACGCCGGGTCGGACCAGCGGGTGCGCTGCTCGTCGAGGTTCTGCGCCTGGGTCTTGGCCGCGTCGACCGAGCGCTGCAGCTCGGCGATCTCGGCGCGCTGCTCAACGAAGTTCTTGATGCTCGGGGCGAGCACGACCATCGCGAGGATCATGATCCCCATCACCAGCAGCGTGAAGCCCGAGCCGCGGACGCCGGCGATCCACGCGGACGAGGGCGGGGCGGGCGGCTGCTTCGGGCGCGGTGACCGCGGAGCGGAGGCGGTGCGCGGCTTCCCCGCCGCCGT